>NZ_JBGLYM010000001.1:0-482320 GCF_047303955.1 Pseudomonas sp. Pseusp88
GGGGCCCGGGCTTCCCGGGGTTTGGGGTCCCCCCGGTTTAACCCCGGTCCCACAGGATTCATACACTGATCAAAAAACAACCAACACGCCGCCACACCAACCCCGCCGCCCCTCTGCGCACTTCACGAACAACTTATCCACAGACAGGCCCACAGTAAATGTGGGGAAGTCGGTCTGCGCCTGTGTAAAAAACCAAGAAAAACCGTGACTTATTCAGATAGTCATAATCCCGGCAACGCTGATCATTTATTGATCACATCCACACAAGCCACGTTCTATAAGGCCTTTAGGGGATGGCAAACACCTTATCCACAGAAGCGCCAACAGAGAATGTGCACAACCCTGGCAATTGGTGAATTTTGCTGTGGGAAAGTGAATAACCCTTTCAGGAACACCTGAAAGGAGGAGAATTTGATTAGAAACGAGCAAACTGATCACTATTCAACCAACCCCATACAGACCACGTAATACGGCCCTTACAGAGGATAGTGAACAAGTTATCCACATGACCGCGCACAGAGATTGTGGGCAATAATGGCGGAGCAGCAGGTTCGGCTGTGGAGAAAAAGCCCTCAAAAACCGTGGGATAGGCTGATCAATATTTAATCAAGCGCCTGCGAGGTAGAGAATACATGGCCTCCAGGGCTCAGCGAACATGTTATCCACAGCAGCGCCAACAGAGAATGTGCATAAGAAGACTGACGGTATTTCAATTACAAGCAGATTCATTACCTCCTAATAGCCATGCCCAGAGGAATGAGGATCGATTCACCATCCAGACCGTAAGCGTGAATCGAATCCTTCGTTCGTTGGATTTTTGAGTGAGCCGCTAACCATGCCTGATTCTGTTGGTTTTTTTTCGTTGAGTTTGCAACGGCAGCCAGATAGCCCTGGATGTTTGCTTCACGGGTCCTGCTTGTAATAGAAGCTCTGAGAGGAACCCCGGTGTGCGGCGGCGGCCCCGGGACGCGCATCGGCTTGGCGGATATACCAAAAAACTGGCGTAGATTCGCCATCGCTTTGCCGCGCAACTCTGGGTCGGTTGCGAACTCCCACCCTCCCTGGTACGCCCTCATCGCCCCACCAACGGCGGAAATACCAGTCCCTAATGCACTCAGGTAACGACCTTCCTTGACACCTGCAAGCTGCATTGCAGCGCCTGTTATAGCCATTGGTGAGCCAATCATCGACATACGAGCGGCGTACAAGGCAATACCTGTCGGAGGAGACTTCATCGCAGCGAGTCCGGTAGCCGCAATCACAAGTGTGTGGAGGGTAATCGTCAAGACAGACTGTAGCCACTCAGGCATCTGCCCCGTAGGGTCCACAAGATTGACCGGATCCCCCACGCAATAGGCATAGGCATTCAAACCGCCCTTGCCGAACGGACTGAGCGTATCGGGCGTGTGAAAGCGCATCAGCACAGGGTTATAGACCCGATGCCCATTGCCCAGGTGATACCAGCCGGTAGGCCGTTCACGCAGCTGGCCATTGAAACCCAGTTGGTTATGTACAGGTTTGACGGCGCTTTGTGCACCATAGGGCGTATAGGCCAGTAGGTTGCTCCCCACAGGGTCAACGGCTGCCAATGGCGTATTGCGACTATCCGTAGCCAACAGTGTTGTAGTTGCGCACATGCTCTTCACCCAGGAAACGAGGAGGCCTGTGCATAACTCTACTCAATCGGGCCAATCTGCATAACTAGCAGAATTGCTAGGTCAAGCCTTATACATAAGATAAGCCTCACCCGTCACCCGAATCATCGGATGGGGATAGATCTGGCAGGTCTTGACGATTTTGAAGCCGTGTCGCTCATAGAAGCGCCGTGCGCCGGTGTTTTCGGCGTAGTCGATCAGGCTCAGGCCATTGAGCTTCAGCGCGTCGGCACGCTGCTGTGCGCGGTCGAGGAATTGCACGCCCAGGCCCTTGCTGCGCCAACCCTCGTGCAGGGCCAGGCTGGAGATGTAGAGAGTGTCAGGCACTTCCATGTCGTTGTAAGGCGCCAGCACCGGGTCGGAACTCGGCGTGGCCGCCGGATCATGGCGCATCGCATAGCTGTGCATCATGCCGATCACCTGGCCTTCGGCTTCGGCTATCAGGCAGTTCTGGTAGGAGAAGTCCACGCCTTCACGGGCGTAGCGAATCGCGCCTACGTCCAGCAGGTCCTGGCCCGGCTCGGCCAGTTGGCTCCAGATGTAATCGGAAGCGCCTTCGGAGGTGACCTGGAACAGACGGGCGATTTCACGGGCGTCATTGGCTATGGCAGGGCGGAAAACGACGGGCATTTATGGGGCTCCAGAAAAAATGGCGGCGCCTCTGATCGCATGAAAATCAGGGCGCCACGCTATGCTGAAAGGATTTGAACGAATTTATGGGGGCCGAACTCTGTGGGAGCGAATTCATTCGCGAAGACTTTATATCCGTCGCAGCAAGGGCGTCGAATGTACTGGCGTCTTCGCGAATGAATTCGCTCCCACAATCCCTTCCAATTCACAGTCTTTGCAACGTTGTATCAGCGCACCACACCCTCTTCCACCAACAGCTTGAGAATCGCCGCAGCGCCCTCTTCCGGGCTGACACCCTTGAGCACCTGGCCACCGCCGCCGCTGGCCTTGGCGGTCGCGGCCTTCATCCGGTCGGCGCCGCTCTTGGCCTTGATCACTTTCAGGCGCTTGGGCCGTGGTTTGGCCGGTTGCAGGGCGTTGCCTGTGAGTAACTCGTCGATCACCACTTCAACTTCCTCGGCCCCCAGCACACCGCGCTGGGCCGGGCCGTAGGCGCTTTGCCGCGCTTTGGGTGCAGCGTTATCCACAGTGGCCATGAAGGGCAGCCGCACTTTCAGGCGACGTCGCTGGCCCCGTGGCAAGGCTTGCAGGACCAGGGCCACGCCATTGTCCAGGGATTCGACTTCGGCCAGGCCCACCACCAGCGGCCAGCCGAGCTTCTCGGCCAGCAGGAACGGCAGCATGCCCGAGCCTTCGCCGGTTTCCGCCTGGCTACCGCTGAGGACCATCTGCACATTGGAGTCGCGAATGTAGTCCGCCAGGGCTGGCAGCGCATCGGCGCCTTCTGGCTGCTCCAGCACATGCAACTCGTCCAGCCCCATGCCCAGATAGGCGCGCAGGGCCGGCTCTGCGACGTTGCCGGCATGCAGCACATGCAGGTTTTTCCCTGCCAGTTGCAGGCCCAGTTCAACGCCACGGGCGTCCTGCTCGGCACGGCGTGGCCGCCCCGAGGTCGGGTGGGCGCCGATGGAGACCAGGCTGATGATATGCACTGCATTGTTATCCACAGGTGAACTCGCTTGATCAGGCCGCATCACGTTTTGCCTCATTGCGGTACGCCTCGACGGCGACGATCAGGGCCTTGAGGATTTCGGCGCTTTCGCCGATCACCGACAGGTCTGCCCGTTTGATCATGTCGCAACCGGCATCCAGGTTGATCGCCACGACCTTGTCGCAGGCGCCGATGCCCTGCAAATGCTGGATCGCGCCGGAGATACCCACAGCCACATAAACCCGTGCGGTGACCCAGGTGCCGGACGCGCCGACCTGACGATCACGGGTCATGAAGCCATCGTCCACAGCCACCCGCGAGGCTCCTTCGGTCGCGCCGAGGGCCGCTGCAGTACGGTGAAACAGGTCCCAATCCTTGACGCCGTTGCCGCCAGAGAAAATGAACTCGGCTTCGGCCATGGGAATGGCGCCCGGGTCCACGGCCACGGCACCGAGGTCTTCGATACGCGGCAGGCTGCGCGCCACGCTTGTGGATAACTCTACGGGCAAGGCTTGGTGACGGGTTTCGCTGACCGGCTCGGCGCACTCGGCGGCAGCCAGGATCAGGCGTGCCAATGGCCGCGCCAGGTCTTCACGACCCGCGCCGGCCCGACCGATGCATTGCTCATCCTTGACCTGCCAGACCCGTGTAGCCGGGCGCTCGCCCAGGCTGGCGGCGAAACGGCGACCCAACTCGCCACCCCCGCTGCGGCTGTCCGGCAGCAACCAGTGGCGCGGGTTGAACTGGTTATCCACAGCCCGCAGCCCTTGCACGCGCTGCTCCGGTGAATAACCGGCAAACTCGCTGCCTTCCATCACCAGCAGGCGGTCCACGCCCGCTGTAGCGAAGGCGTTTTCCTTGTGCTCGCCAAAGACCACGGCCAGTACTGCGCCGTCCTTGCCTGCCAGGCTGTGGGCCAGACCGAGGAGGTCGCGGTCGTGGCTGCTCAGGCGGCCGCCGACCATGTCCGGTACGACACTGATATAGAAAGCAGGCTCAGCGACCTGATGCAGCGGCAATTGCACTTCGGCAGACGCGGTACGTTTGACTGTGCCGCCCTGCTGCGCGCCGCTGCGGTCGATGCGCTTGATGCCGTTAGGGCCGATAAAGCCGACGCCATGGACGTTCTTGCGCATCAGGCCGTTAGGGCCCATCCAGCTGGCCTGGGTCGGTTGCATGGCCGCATGCAGCGGGTGCAGGCGGTTGCGGGCGATCCACTCAGCGCGAGGATCGCGGCGAATAATGTCGCTCATCAGTGCACCTCCGCAGGTTCACGCTTGGCTGGCGTCGACTTGGCCGCCGGAGCGTCTTCGAGCAGCGCGTCGGCCACCAGCTCGGCGATATCCTTGATCATCGGCCGTGGTTCGACCACGCCTTCAAGCATCGCCGTGCACTGTGGACAACCTACGGCCACCAGTTCAGCACCAGTCTCGCGGATGTCGTCCATACGCATGTCGGGAATCCGCTGCTTGCCGGGAATATCGGTAATCGGCGCGCCGCCACCGCCACCGCAGCAGCGGGAACGGAAACCGGAGCGTTGCATTTCCTTGACCTCGATACCCAGGGCACGCAGCACTTCACGCGGCGCTTCATACTCACCGTTGTAGCGGCCCAGGTAGCATGGATCGTGATAGGTCACGCTGGAGCCTTTGTGCTGGCCCAGGTTCAGTGCGCCACCGCCGATCAGCTCGTTCATGTAGGTGCTGTGGTGCTGAACCAGATAGTTGCCGCCAAAGGCGCCGTATTCGTTTTTCAGCACATGGAAGCTGTGCGGATCGCAGGTGACGATGCGCTTGAAGCTGTATTTGTTCAGGGTCTGGATATTGCGCTTGGCCAGAACCTGGAAGGTCGCCTCATCGCCGAGACGACGGGCAACGTCGCCGCTGTCGCGCTCTTCCAGGCCCAGTACGGCGAAGTCGACGTTGGCCGCTTTCAGCACTTTGACGAAGGCACGCAGGGTACGCTGGTTGCGCATGTCGAAGGCGCCGTCGCCGACCCAGAACAGTACGTCGACGGTCTTCTTCTCGCTGAGCAGGCTCAGGTTGAGGTCCGCCGCCCAGTTCATCCGCCCGCCCGGTGCAAAACCGCCAGGGTTGTCGGTGGCGATCAGGTTGTCGAGGACTTCGGCGCCCTTGTTCGGCGTCGCGCCCTTTTCCAGGGTGAGGTGGCGGCGCATGTCGACGATGGCGTCAACGTGCTCGATCATCATCGGGCACTCTTCCACGCAGGCACGGCAAGTGGTGCAGGACCACAGGGTCTCGGCATCGACCAGACCGTTGACGATCGGCTGATGCGGGTTGCCGCCGTGTTCTCCAATGGCTTTGCCAGGGTAGGGGCTGCCGGCGAACTTGGCGTCAGTACCACCGGCCAGGCCGACGACCATGTCCTGAATGAGTTTTTTCGGATTCAACGGCTGGCCAGCCGCAAATGCCGGGCACGCGGCCTCGCATTTACCGCACTGCACGCAGGCGTCGAAGCCCAGCAGTTGGTTCCAGGTGAAATCCTTGGGTTTTTCCACGCCCAGGGGCGCTTGCGGGTCAGTCAGGTCCAGAGGCTTGAGGCCAGTGGAGCGACCGCCGCCAAAGCGTTCGGCGCGACGGTGCCAGGCCAGGTGCAGGGCACCGGCGAAGGCGTGTTTCATCGGCCCGCCCCAGGTCATGCCGAAGAACAATTCGGACACGCCCCACAGCACACCGACCGCCAGAATCGCCGCCAGCACCCAGCCGCCGAAGTCTTCCGGCAGGATGCCCGCCACCGGCAGGGTGATCAGGAAGAAGCTCAGCGAAAACGCCATCAGGCTTTTCGGCAGGCGCATCCATGGCCCTTTGGAGAGACGGCTTGGCGGGTTCAGGCGGCGGCGATAAACAAAGATCGCGCCGACGAACATCACCGCCGTCATCAACAGCAGGGCGTAACCGAGGATGCGGTTATGCAGGCCGAAACCGTGGACCAGCAACGCCAGAATGATCGACGCCACCGCCCCGCCCGCTGTTGCGACGTGGGTATTGGCAATGTATTTGTCCCGGGCGACCACATGGTGCAGATCGACCATGTAGCGTTTGGGCATGGCCAGCAGGCCACCGAGCAGATCGACCTTGGAGGCACGACCCCGGCGCCACATGGCGACCCGTCGCAGCGCGCCGAGGACACCCAGGCCCAAGGCAGCGAACAACAGGATGGGAAGAAGGGTGTTTAGCATCGAGGTGTCCTCAAGATGCAAGCTACAAGCCTCAAGCTGCAAGAAAGGGCAGCGCCGATCGCGATGCTTTTACTTGCGGCTTGAAGCTTGCGGCTTGCAGCTGCCGTCAGAAATCCTTGCAGAGACGAAGGCCGTCATAGATCGCCGCATGGGTATTGCGCTGTGCCACGCAGTCACCGATACGGAACAGCAGGTAGCCGTCACCCGGTTGGCTCAGCGAAGGTTGCGGCTGGATGGCGAACAGGGCGTCGATGTCGATCTGGCCTTTGTTGCGCGAGCCTTCCTTCAGGGCGTAGTAGATTTCTTCGTCAGGGCGCACACCGTTCTCGATGACGATCTGATCGACCACACGCTCTTCCTTGGCACCGGTGTATTCGTTCTCCAGCACCGCGACCAGCTTCTCGCCTTCGCGATAGACCTTCTCCAGCATCATGTCGCCGGTCATGATGATTTCTTTCGGGTACATGCTGCGGTAGTAAGTCGGGAACGACGTACCGCCCATGGCCACACCCGGCTTGATATCGTCGGTGACGATCTCGACCTGGCTGCCCTTGTCGGCGATGAAGTCGGCGGCAGACATACCGGTGAATTCACAGATGGTGTCGTACACCAGCACGTTCTTGCCCGGTACCACCTTGCCGTCGAGGATGTCCCAGCTGCTGACCACCAAACCTTCGGCCGCGCCCCAGTGCTCGTTCTGCTCGATGAACGGATGACCGCCCACCGCCAGGACGACGATATCCGGACGCAGGTCGAGGATGGTTGCCGCATCGGCAGCCACACCCAGACGCAGATCGACCTTCAGGCGCGCCAGTTCCAGCTGGAACCAACGGGTAATACCGGCGATCTGGTCACGCTGCGGCGCTTTCGACGCCGTGGTGATCTGGCCACCGATGAATTCTTTCTTCTCGAACAGGGTCACGTCGTGACCGCGCTCGGCGGATACCCGCGCGGCTTCCATCCCGGCAGGACCGGCACCGACTACCACCACCTTGCGTTTGGGCCCGGTGGATTTCTCGATGATGTGCGGCACGCCCATGTATTCGCGGGAGGTCGCGGCGTTCTGGATGCACAGCACATCCAGGCCCTGATACTGACGGTCGATGCAATAGTTGGCGCCGACGCACTGCTTGATCTGGTCGACCTGGCCCATCTTGATCTTGGCGATCAGGTGCGGATCGGCGATGTGGGCGCGGGTCATGCCGACCATGTCCACATAGCCGCCTTCCAGAATACGGGTCGCCTGGTTCGGGTCCTTGATGTTCTGCGCGTGCAGGACCGGAGCCTTGACCACTTCCTTGATGCCGGCCGCAAGGTGCAGGAACGGCTCCGGCGGGTAGCTCATGTTCGGGATAACGTTGGCCAGGGTGTTGTGGGTGTCGCAACCCGAGCCGACCACACCGATGAAGTCGATCATGCCGGTCTGGTCGTAATACTTGGCGATCTCTTTCATGTCGTCATGGCTGAGACCATCCGGGTGGAACTCGTCACCACAGATACGCAGGCCAACGCAGAAGTCAGGACCGACCTCCTTGCGCACAGCCTTGATCACTTCCAGACCGAAACGCATGCGGTTCTCGAAGCTGCCGCCCCATTCGTCGGTACGCTTGTTGACCCGCGGGCTCCAGAACTGGTCGATCATGTGCTGGTGTACAGCCGACAGCTCGACGCCGTCCAGGCCACCGGCCTTGGCCCGTGCCGCAGCGCTGGCGTAGTTGCCGATCACGCGCCAGATTTCTTCCGGCTCGATGGTCTTGCAGGTCGCACGGTGTACCGGCTCACGGATGCCCGAGGGCGACATCAGGGTCGGCCAGTGATCACCGTCCCAACGCGAGCGACGGCCCATGTGGGTAATCTGAATCATGATCTTGGCGCCATGCTTGTGCATGGCGTCGGCCAGATTCTGGAAGTGCGGAATGATCTTGTCGGTCGCCAGGTTGACGGACTTCCACCAGCCTTGCGGGCTGTCGATCGCCACGCTGGAAGAACCGCCACAAATGGCCAGACCGATGCCGCCCTTGGCTTTCTCCTCGTAGTACTTCACATAACGGTCGGTGGTCATGCCGCCATCAGTGGCATAGACCTCGGCGTGCGCGGTACTGAGGACGCGGTTGCGGATAGTGAGCTTGCCGATCTGGATCGGCTGGAACATTGCTTCGAAAGCCATGACGGAAACCTCGACTTACAACGGCTTGACGGTGAACAGGCCGTCGTCGTGGCCTTCTTCAGAGCCACCGTAGACTTGTTCGGCAACGGTACGGATCGAGCTGCCGCGAGCGGCGAGGATCTGATCCATGGCACCGGCGAACCAGCCGGTGAACATGTAGTCGACCTTGCGACCGACCTTGCCGTACACGTAGACAAACGCCGAGTGTTCCAGCTTGACGCTGCAGGTGCCCTTGTCCAGGTCGATGTCCTGGATCTTGAACAGACCCCAGCCGCGCTGCGACAGACGCTTCATGTAGTGCTCGAACACCGCAACGCCTTCCAGGCCGTGGCATTCGGCTTCTTTCTCGCACCAGTGCCAGGCGGACTTGTAGCCGGCCTTGTAGAGGATTTCGGCGTACGCGTCAGCGCCCAGGACTTCTTCGATACCCATGTGGTTGTTGACGAAGAAATGGCGTGGCACATACAGCATCGGCAGGGCGTCGGAAGTCCAGACACCGGTTTCGCTGTCGACTTCGATTGGCAATTGCGGGGCGATCTTGGCCATGGAAACTTAACTCCAGAAAATTCGGTTTGATGCCCTCTCCGCAAACGGGAGAGGGAGAAATTCAATAATCGACGAGGCTTATTCGCCCCAGACGTCGGCCAGGATGCGTACCCAGTTTTCGCCCATGATCTTGCGCACCACGCGTTCCGGGTGGCCGCGTTTGAGCAGGGTTTCGGTCAGGTTCGGGAACTCGCCGACGGTACGGATACCCAGCGGGTTGATGATCTTGCCGAAGCTGGTCAAACGACGGGCATAGCCCTTGTCGTGGGTCAGGTACTCAAAGAAGTCCTGGCCATGGCCCTGGGTGAAGTCGGTGCCGATACCGATGGCGTCTTCACCAACGATGTTCATCACGTACTCGATCGCTTCGGCGTAGTCGTCGATGGTGGAGTCAATGCCCTTGGCCAGGAACGGCGCGAACATGGTCACGCCGACGAAGCCACCGTGGTCAGCGATGAACTTGAGTTCGGCATCGGATTTGTTGCGGGGGTGTTCTTTCAGACCCGAAGGCAGGCAGTGAGAGTAGGTCACCGGCTTCTTCGATTCGAGGATGACTTCCTCGGAGGTCTTGGAGCCGACGTGGGACAGATCGCACATCACGCCGACACGGTTCATTTCGGCGACAATTTCGCGACCGAAGCCCGACAGGCCGCCATCACGCTCGTAGCAACCTGTGCCGACCAGGTTCTGGGTGTTGTAGCACATCTGCACGATGCCCACGCCCAGTTGCTTGAAGACTTCAACGTAGCCGATCTGGTCTTCATAAGCGTGGGCATTCTGGAAACCGAACAGGATGCCAGTCTTGCCCAGCTCCTTGGCCTTGCGGATGTCGGCGGTGGTACGCACCTGCATGACCAGGTCGCTGTTCTCGCGAATCAGCTTCTGGCTGGAGGCAATACTGTTGACCGTGGCCTGGAAACCTTCCCAGACGGAGACGGTGCAGTTGGCCATGGTCAAGCCGCCCTTGCGCATGTCCTCGAACAGCTCACGGTTCCACTTGGCAATGATCAGACCGTCGATAACGATGCTGTCGGCGTGCAATTCGGCTGGGCTCATCAGGCTGTCCCCTTATAGGTGCTATGCGCCGAATCGGCTGTCGGCGCTATTGGGGCCAGCATAAGCCCGAGGGTCAGGCGAGCCGGGTGCAAAAACGACAGGGGGTTTGCCGAAAGCGTCAAGAAACGACAATGGGCGACAGGACGCGGTTACGTTACATCTTGCAAAACTGTTCTTTGGCCCGCGCTTGAGCCAGAATTCGACGCATCTAATGGATCGGAGCGACCTAATGAAAACGATTTTCCTGGCCTTGGCTCTTTTCACGACTGCTGCCCATGCGGCGCAGGACCCGGACCGCAACCCTTGCGACGGCGTCGAAGAGGACAAGCAGACCCTGGAATGTTCGAAATACAGTCGGTATACCGCCGAGGAACTGCTCAAGGAAAATTTCAAGAACCTGCAGGAGCGCGTGAATACCCAGTTCGGCGCCAACAAGAGCCAGGCCAACGACCTGATCAGCAAGCTCAAGACTGGCCAGCAGGCCTGGGAAAAGCAGCGTGATGCCGATTGCGCGGTCGAGGTGTTCCCTTCAGCCGCAGGTAGCCTGGCCTACAACATCGCCATGAACGACTGCATCGCCCATACCAGCGATGAGCGCTCGGAGTATCTGGAGTCGGTGTTACAGGAATGATCGCACAATGAGCTACCCTGAGACGCTTATGCATTCAGATAGCGTCCAAGGCTCTCCCATGATCATTTGCGGTATAGAAATCAAAGGCAGTGAAGCCATCTTCGCCCTGGCCACCCGTCAACAGGACGGCGTCGGCCACCTGCCCCTGGCGATCAAGAAAATCGGCCTGGAGGACGATGACGAATCCGCCAACGTCAAGGCCTTCGCCCAGCAGATCGCCAGTTTCGTAAGGGAAAACGGCATCAGCCATATCGTCATCAAGAAACGCAGCAAGAAAGGCGAGTTCGCCGGCGGCCCGACCACGTTCAAGATCGAGACCGTTTTTCAACTGCTGACGGATTGTGACGTGACCCTGCTGTCGCCCCAGACCATCAACGCGCAAAACAAGAAACACGACTTCGCCCTGCCCGCTTCGCTGAACAAATATCAGCATGAAGCGTTCAAGGCGGCGTGTGCGGGGTTGATGAAGAAATAACACTCTGCAGATTGGGGCCAAATACAGGTTTCGTGGGAGCGGATTCATCCGCGAAAAGGCCCGGACAATCGATACATCTCTGTCGCAGGGGCGGCTGCTTTCGCGAATGAATTCGCTCCCACAGTGAGTTGTGTATAGGCTAAGTAAAAACGGTCCGTGCATAGTTAGCGCACAGGTTGTGCCGCCACCCATTGCAAGGTGTAGCTCAACGATTGCGGCAACATCGGCCCGTGGCTCAGGCCGGGGAACAGTTGGTAGCGGACCTTGAGGCTGGCGTTGCGCGCCAGTGCTTCGCTGAATTGCGCCGCGGTGTTCTGGCTCACGCGATTCACGCTGGCCGGTGGCGGCACCACTGGCTCCTGATCACCGCGCATCAGTAACAGATTCAGCGCCTGGCCCTTGAGGCGTTCCTCGAAGCCCTTTTGCTCATCCAGTATCGCCCCGTCGCCCCACCAGAACGACGGGCTGGCGGCGGCGTAGTTGTGGAAATCTCCCGGACGGCTCAACAACGCATGCAAGACCAGCAGGCCGCCGTAGGAATGCCCCCATAGCGTCTGTTGCTGGCGGTTGATGGCGTAGTGAGCCTCGATCAACGGTTTGATGCGCTGCTGCAACAGGTCGAGGAAAGCATCGGCGCCACCGCTGGGCTCATCGGTCAACGGATCCTGCTGGACCGGCACCTCACGCCTGGGGGTGTAATCAAGGGTACGGGCGCTACGGTCGATGCGCAGCGGTGTGTCAGTGCCGATCGCCACCAACAACGGCGGATTGCCCTTGTCCAGCTGTTGCAGCAGGTCGGCATCGAGGGCACCAATGGCTGCATTGCCATCGAGCAGATAAGCGACCGGATAGCCGCCCGCCGGAGCCAGGCGCCTTGGCACAGCGATCCAGAGTCGGTAATGACGCTGGCCGTCGGCTGAGCCCAGGGCCTGTTGCTCGAAGCGATAGGGCAGGTCCTGGCGCTGCAGAATCTGCCCGTTCATTTTTTCATCGGCGGGAGGCTTGGCCTGTGTCGTCGCAACAGCGGCGCAGAGAGCCAGGCCGAACAACACGGCGTAGCGCAGAGAGGTCTTCATACAGGGTCTCGGTATTTGATCCGCAGCCTCCGTAGGACCGGCTTCAGCCGGGAGAGCACCCTCGGGGCTAAAGCCGCTCCTACGGGAAGGCGATGGTCTTAGAAGGACGCGGTCAGGCTGGTGTACAAGGTCCGCCCTGACTCGTTATAGGTGGCCGCGCCAGCCCCTTCGATATTGGTCACGCCCTGGGCGTTGCCTTCTCGGTACAGGCGTTTGTCGAACAGGTTGTCGATACCGGCAGCCAGGCTCAGGTTCTTGTTGATGGCGTAGGTGCCGCTGATGCCGGTCAGCGCATAAGGCGACAGCTGGTTGTTGGCCGTGCCGGTGACGCGGGCGCCGTGGTAGTCGTACTTCTTCGGCGTCTGCTTGCCGTGCCAGGCCACGCTTAGACGCAGGGACAGGGCATCGGTGGTCTGCCAGTCGAGCATCGAGTTCAAGGTGTATTTAGGCGTCACCGAGAGCACGTCGCCGGTTTCCTTGTTTTTCGATTGCAACATGTAGGTGAAGTTATTGTTCAGCTCCAGGCCGTCGGCCAGGGGCACCTTAAGCGTACCTTCAAGCCCTTCGACCAGGGCCTTGGGCACGTTTTCCCACTGAAAGATACTCGCCCGGGCCGTACTGCCGGTGCCGCCCACTGCGGTGCCGACCGGGGTCAGGCCCGACTCGATCTTGTTCTTGTAGTCGTTGCGGAAGTAAGTCAGCCCGGCTAGCCAGCCGTTCTCCTTGTACTCGATGCCCAGTTCCTTGTTGATGCTGTTCTCGGCCTTGAGATCGGCATTGCCTTGCAGGTAGCAACTGGTGGTCTGGCCGTAGCAGCCCTGGCCGTTGCTGTAGAGCAGATAGTTGGGGTTGAGCTGATACAGATTCGGCGCTTTGTAAGCCTTGGCGATCCCGGCCTTGAGGGTGAGGGTATCGGTCAGCACTTGCGACAGATTGAGCGATGGGCTCCAGTTATCGCCGACGATGTCGTGATGATCGAAACGCAGGCCGGGTGTCAGCTTGGTGCCCGGCAGCAGTTCGATATTGTCTTCGACGAACAGCGAGGCAATCCGCGACGAGGCGTTGGTGCTGCGATTGGCGCTGGTCAGCCCGGCCACCGTGCCGCCTGCCGTGGTGGTCTGGGTGTTGGAACTGGGGTCGTCAAGCTTCTGTTCGACCCACTCAGTGCCCAGTGTCAGCATCTGATCGACGCCCAGATGCAGCGGCAGACTCACCTCGCCATGGGCGGTCAGGTCATCCAGGGTCGTGGTGTAGAAATCGCTGTTGGAGAAAATGCCCTCGGTGCCACCGGCCAGGCCTTCGTTGATCCGGGTATTGCGGGTTTTCTCGTATTGCAGGTACGCCAGGCTGGTGCCGAAATCCCAGTCGCCACGGTGGGTCACGGAGAAGGTCTGGCGATACAGACGGTTGGTTTCATGGCCCAGCAGGTTATTGACCGTGGCGTTGGTATTGGTGTTCTGGGTGTCACCGGTATAGATATTGCCCTGGCGGCTGTAGCCGGCTTCCAGGTCTAGGGTCTGCTCGGGCGACAGTTTCCAGCTCAGCAGGCCGTTGAGATCCTTGTTGCGCACGCCTTCGCGACCGGCTGGCAGGGTGCCGACCTGATTGCCAGTACGCAGGGATTCGTGGCCCTGGTTGATATCGGCATCGTCGGAGTCGGTCTTGGCGACATTGCCGTAGACGCGATAGCTCAGGTTATCGGTCAGCGGGCCATTGAGACCGAAGTTCATACGCTGGGTCGTGCCCTCCTCGCCATGCTGGGCGAACGAGCTATAGACCGTCGCCGAACCGTGGGTTTCCTTGCCCGGCTGCTTGGTGATGATGTTCACCACGCCACCCGCCGCGCCGTTGCCATAGCGGGCCGCCGCCGGGCCGCGCAGCACTTCGATGCGCTCGACCTGATCGGCCGGCACCCAGTTGCTGTCGCCGCGGCTGTCCCGCTCACCGCGCCAGCCGTAGCGCACCGAATTGCGGCTGCCCACCGGCTTGCCGTCGACCAGGATCAGGGTGTTTTCCGGGCCCATGCCACGAATATCGATCTGCCGACCGTTGCCGCGCTGGCCGCTGCTGGAGTTGCCGGTCAGGTTGACGCCCGGCATGGTGCGGATGATCTGCGACAGGTCATTGGCCGGCGGGTGCTTCTTGATGTCCTCGGCGGTGATGATCGATACGCCGGGAGCCTGCTTGACCTCCTCTTCGGCTGTTGCCAGCACGGTCTGGGTGGGCAGTTCCATGGCCGCAGGAGCCGGCAAGTCCTGCGCCCGCACAGCGAAGGGCAACAGACAGCATCCTGACAACAGCAGAGTGGACAACGGCAGGGGTGACAGGCGCACAGACATCAGTGATCTCCAGGAACATCGGACTGCGGCGGAGCGCAGCAGGCAAAGAAGATCACGAATGATAATGACTGCTAATTGAGAGTAAAGCGCATTAACTTTCTAAACATTTGCCGCCGCCGGCAAACGAAGGTTCATGCTCAGGCCCCGCTCAAGCCGACTCGCCCACAAACGCCCGCCCTGCAACTCGATAGCCTTGCGCGCGATGCTCAGGCCCAGCCCGAAGCCTTTGCCACAGGCACCGTCCAGCCGTCTGAAGGGTTCGAACATCGGTAGCAGATCCACCTCAGCCACGCCCGGCCCCTGGTCTTGCAGGCTGATCAGCCAGTGATCACCCTGACGCTCACCACGCAAACGAATCACCCCGCCTTGCGGAGAATGGCGGATCGCATTGCGCAGCAGGTTTTCCAGGGCCTGAGCGAGGCTGTCCAGGTGCATATGCACCACGCATTCGGTGCCCAATTCGCAGATCAGCCGCGATGGCGCCCAGCCGCTTTCAAAGCAGGCATCGGCACAGAGCGCTTCCCAGACCGATAGCACCAGTACGTCCTCGCCGGGCAACTGCGGGCGCTCGGTGTCGAGCCAGGCCAGGTCCAGGCTATCGTCGGCCAGGCGCTGCATATCATCGATTTCCCGCTCCAGGCGCTGCTGCAATTGCTCGGTGGGCAGATTGCTTTCACTGGCAATGCGCAGGCGCGCCAACGGCGTGCGCATCTCGTGGGACAAGGCGCGAAGCATCTGCCGTTGTTGATCCAGGCTCTGGCGCAGACGCGACGCCATGTGATCGAAGGCCTGGGCCAGCTCGCCCAGTTCGTCATGACGCAGCGCAACGTGGCTGCCCAAGCCGCTTTCCAGATCGTCGGCGCGCAGGGCATTGGCGCGCTCACGCAGGTCGGCCAAAGGCACCACCAGATGCCGATACAGCACCAGCCCCAGCATCAACGCCAGCAAGGCCGGCACTACGCCATGGGACAGCACATGGGTCCAGGGCGTCAGGCCGCTGGGCAGCAAACGCTCGGGCAGTTGCAGCACCAGACGCCCGCTGTCCGGATGGCGCGGGAATTCGATGCTGACATAAGGCAACTGGTCCTGCAGACGGCGGCTCATGGGCCAGTCAAGCTTGCGCATGTAGGTCAGGTGGCTGGCTTCCTCGGCGGTCAGTCGCTCAGTACCCAGACTTTGCAGACGCGCATCCAGGACAACAAACCAGGTCTGTTCCCGCTGTATCATCTGCTCGCGCCAACGATCGACCGCCCGGGGATCGCCCTGTTGCGCGATGTCCTCGGCCTGGGCCGCATAGCCCTCGAGCATGGCCCGGTCTGGCATTTCCAGAAAGTAGGTGCTGCGCTCGACCTTCTGACCCCAGATCCACACGGTCCAGACCAGCACCAGACAGAAGCACACCTGCAATAGCGCCAGCTTCCATAGCAACGAATGTCGCCGACGAATCATCCCCGCGACGCCCACACCAGCACGTAGCCCTGATTGCGCACGGCCTGGATCTGCAGTTCATGCACGTCGATCGCCGCCAGCTTGCGTCGTACGTTGCACACGTGCACATCCAGGCCACGGTCAAGGCGGGTGTAATTGCGGTGCAGCACATGCTGATAAAGGAAGACCTTGCTCAAAGGCTGGCCGGCATGTTCCTGAAAGGTTTCCAGCAGCCGGTATTCCGAGGGCGTCAGCCCGGCCTTGCCCGCGGCACTGAAAACGTCCTGCTGCACCTGGTCAAAACTCAGTGGGCCACTGGTGACCGGTACCGCAATGGGGGTATTACGCCGATCCAGCGCCACCCGACGCAGCAACGCACCAATGCGCGCATCCAGTTCGGCAAGGCTGAAGGGCTTGGGCAAATAATCATCAGCGCCTTGAGTGAACCCGGTGATACGGTCTTGCTCGGCACCAAGGGCCGACATCAGGATGACCGGTATGCCCTGCTGCTCCCGCAGCCTGGCCAGTAACCCAAGGCCATCCAGGCCAGGCAGCATGATGTCGAGCAGGACCAGGTCGAAGCGCTGTGATTCAGCCAGGGCCAGGCCAGTATCGCCGCGCTCGCAAGCGGTGACCTGAAAGCCCCTGCGTTGCAGATGGTTCATCAACGGCACACGCAGCTGCGCATCGTCCTCGATCAGCAGGAAATGGGCGGAGGTGGCTTGGGCGGAGCTTAATTGAGATACATTCACAGTTGCATGAGTATCTCATTGCCCGTATTTGCTGGCAATCAAGTAGTGGCAGAAAGACATTTCATGTGGGAGCGAATTCATCCGCCAAGGCGGTGTGTCAGCCGATGAAAATGCCCGGATGGGCCGCCCCCTTCGCGGATAAATCCGCTCCCACACCTGCAAATCCTGGCTGGATTAGCGCGACAGCGCCCCGGCGGAGCGCCGATCCTCCCGCGGACACTGGGCAAACCGTGCCTTGTAGCTGCGGGTGAAATACGACGGCGACTCAAACCCGCAGGCAATGCTCACTTCCAGCACACTCATATCGCTCTGGCGCAATAACTGCCGGGCCTTTTCCAGGCGCAGGCCGAGGTAGAAGTTGCTCGGTGTGTCGTTCAGATGCAGACGAAACAGGCGCTCCAGCTGACGGCGGGTCACCTGGATGCCTTCGGCCAGTTCCAGGGTGCTCAGCGGCGGCTCGGTATGTTGTTCCATTTCGCCGATCACCTGCACCAGCTTCTTGTTGCTGATGCCATAGCGCGTCGCGACCTGCATGCGCTGGTGGTCCTTGCGTGGGCGGATGCGGCCAAGCACAAACTGTTCGGAGACTTTGATCGCCAGTTCCGGGCCGTGGGTCTGACCGATCAGGTCGAGCATCATGTCGATGGACGCTGTACCGCCTGCCGAGGTGATGCGGCGGCGGTCGATTTCGAAAAGCTCCTGGGTCACTTGCAGCCGTGGCCAGGTTTCCTTGAAGGCGTCGATGGCTTCCCAATGCATGGTCAGCCGGTAGTTATCCAGCAAGCCCGCCTGGGCCAGGACGAAGCTGCCGGAGTCGATGGCGCCCAAGGTCACACCTTCGTTGTCGAGGCGACGCAGCCAGTGTTCCAGGGCCGGCGTGTAGAACTTCAGCGGCTCGAAACCGGCCACCACCCAAAGGGATGCGCCCTTTTTAAGCGGCTCCAGTGCCGCATCGGCGTTGACCGACATGCCGTTGCTGGCAATCACCGCGCCGCCATCGGCGCTGAGCACATGCCAGCGATACAGCTCACCGCCAAAACGATTGGCCACCCGCAGCGGCTCGACCGCCGAAACGAACCCCATCACCGAGAAACCGGGCATGAGCAGAAAGTAGAAATCCTGGGACATGTGCATTCTCGGCTGGGTTAAAAGTGGCCGCAGGGGCAGCGTAAACAGACAGATACGCTGGTTCCTCGATCCCGGCAAGAGAGCAGGTCGCTGCTGTGCAAGAGCTGGTCGCCGCTGTGCGTTTTCCAAGGCCTGGGGCTGCGTAGTTTTGCACCATCAAAACAAGTCACGCCTAGCCTGCAAGGAACCGAACCCATGAACCATGACGTCATCATCACCTGCGCACTGACCGGTGCTGGCGACACGACCGGGAAGAGCCATCTGGTCCCGATCACCCCCAAACAAATCGCCGCTGCCGCCGTAGAAGCCGCCAACGCCGGCGCCACCGTGGTGCATTGCCACGTGCGTGACCCGGAAACCGGCAAGTTCAGCCGCGATGTCGAGCTGTACCGCGAAGTCATGGACCGCATCCGCGATTCCGGCGTAGACATGATCGTCAACCTGACCGCCGGCATGGGTGGCGACCTGGAGATCGGCCCGGGCGAGCGCCCTACCGACTTCGGACCCAACACTGATCTGGTTGGCCCGTTGGCGCGTCTGGCCCACGTCGAGGCCCTGCTGCCGGAAATCTGTACCCTGGACTGCGGCACCCTCAACTTCGGTGACGGCGACACCATTTATGTATCGACCCCGGCGCAACTGCGGGCGGGCGCCAAGCGCATCCAGGAACTGGGCGTGAAAGCGGAGCTGGAGATTTTCGACACCGGTCACCTGTGGTTCGCCAAGCAAATGATGAAAGAAGGCCTGCTCGACAACCCGCTGTTCCAGCTATGCCTGGGCATCCCGTGGGGCGCTCCGGCGGATACCACTACCATGAAGGCCATGGTCGACAACCTGCCGGCCGACGTGGTCTGGGCCGGTTTCGGCATCGGGCGCATGCAGATGCCGATGGCAGCGCAAGCGGTGCTGCTGGGCGGCAACGTGCGGGTCGGCCTGGAAGACAACATCTGGCTGGATAAAGGCGTGCTTGCCAGCAATGGCGCCTTGGTCGAACGCGCCAGCGAAATCCTCAGCCGCATGGGCGCCCGGGTCATGACCCCGGCCGAAGGCCGCGTGAAGATGGGCCTGACCAAGCGCGGGTGATCACGAACGCTCTCGTCAAACACACATAGCCAGCTGAACTGGAAGGATATTTTGTGGGACCGGCTTTAGCCGGGAAGGCGGCGCCAGCTTCAAAGACGTCCTCCCGGCTAAAGCCGGTCCCACATTATTCCTGTGTTTGCTGCGCGACAACGCTGTGTCAGGGGCACAGCGGGATCTCCCACCGAATAAATTTCAGGAACACACCATGACTTTCATCACCGACATCAAAACCTTCGCCGCTCTGGGTAGCGGCGTGATCGGCAGCGGCTGGGTTGCCCGCGCCCTGGCTCACGGCCTCGACGTCGTGGCCTGGGACCCGGCGCCAGGCGCCGAAGCCGCCCTGCGCAAACGCGTTGCCAATGCCTGGCCGGCCCTTGAGCAAAAAGGCCTGGCCACTGGCGCCTCGCAGGATCGCCTGCGTTTTGTCGCGACCATCGAAGAATGTGTGCGTGACGCCGACTTCATTCAGGAAAGCGCCCCGGAGCGTCTGGATCTGAAACTCGACCTGCACAGTAAAATCAGCGCCGCCGCCAAGCCCAACGCCCTGATCGGCTCCAGTACGTCGGGCCTGCTGCCCAGCGAGTTCTACGAAGGCGCTACCCATCCGGAGCGTTGCGTCGTCGGTCACCCGTTCAACCCGGTGTACCTGTTGCCCCTGGTAGAAGTGGTCGGCGGCACGAAAACCGCGCCAGAGGCGGTGCAAGCGGCGATCAAAGTCTATGAATCCCTGGGCATGCGCCCGCTGCACGTGCGCAAGGAAGTCCCCGGCTTTATCGCCGACCGCCTGCTCGAAGCGCTGTGGCGCGAGGCATTGCACCTGGTCAACGACGGCGTGGCCACTACTGGCGAGATCGACGACGCGATCCGCTTCGGCGCCGGTCTGCGCTGGTCGTTCATGGGCACGTTCCTGACCTACACCCTCGCCGGTGGCGATGCCGGCATGCGCCACTTCATGGCCCAGTTCGGCCCGGCCCTGCAACTGCCCTGGACCTATCTGCCAGCGCCGGAGCTGACCGACAAGCTGATCGACGACGTGGTCGACGGCACCAGCGACCAGCTTGGCAGCCACAGCATCGCCGCCCTTGAGCGGTATCGTGACGACTGCCTGCTGGCCGTGCTGGAAGCGGTCAAGACCACCAAGGCCAAGCACGGTATGGCCTTCAGCGACTAATTCGCAAAACCTGTTGGAGCGAGGCTTGCCCGCGAACCGGACAACTCGGTGGTTCAGATACACCGCGTCATCTCGGCGCGGGCAAGCTTCGCTCCCACCCGGAGTATGAACATGCCCACCCTCACCACCTACACCACCCCTATCCTCGCCGACTGGGTCGATTACAACGGCCATCTGCGCGATGCCTTCTATATGCTGATCTTCAGCTACGCTACCGACGCTTTCATGGACCGCATCGGTCTGGACAGCAACAACCGTGACGCCAGTGGTCACTCGCTATTCACTCTGGAAGCACATATCAACTATCTGGAGGAAGTGAAGCTGGGCGAGCAGGTGGAAGTGCGCACCCAGATCATCGCCCTGGACCGCAAGCGCGTGCATCTCTATCACAGCCTGCACAAAGTCGGCGTTGACGACCCTCTGTCGGCCAGCGAACAGATGTTGCTGCACGTCGACCTGGCAACCGGCCCGCGCTCGGCGCCGTTCAGTGATGCTTCGTGGAGCGCGCTGGAGGGAATTGTCGAGAGCCAGAAGGATTTGCCGGTGCCGCAGTATGTCGGGCGGGTGATTGGGTTGCCGAAGAAAGCTTGAAATGCCCGCGTTCTGATTTGTTGGTGGGAGCACATAGAATCTCCCACAAAACAAAGCACATAAAAAACCCGCATTTCTGCGGGTTTTTTCATAGCTAAATCAACCATCACTCAGTTGATCTTGGCATCCAGTTCGCCTTTGGCGTAACGCTCGAACATGTGGTCCAGGGAGATCGGCTTGATCTTCGAGGCATTGCCGGCGGTGCCGAAAGCTTCATAGCGGGCGATGCAGACGTCGCGCATGGCCGAGACGGTCTTGGCCAGATATTTGCGCGGGTCGAACTCACTCGGGTTCTTGGCCATGAATTCGCGGATGGCACCGGTGGACGCCAGACGCAGGTCGGTGTCGATATTGACCTTGCGCACGCCGTGCTTGATGCCTTCAACGATTTCCTCGACCGGCACACCGTAGGTTTCCTTGATGTCGCCGCCGTACTCGTTGATGATTTTCAGCCACTCTTGCGGGACCGAAGACGAGCCGTGCATCACCAGGTGGGTGTTGGGGATGCGTTTGTGGATTTCTTTGATGCGCTCGATCGCCAGGATGTCGCCGGTAGGCGGCTTGGTGAACTTGTAGGCGCCGTGGCTGGTGCCGATGGCGATGGCCAGGGCGTCGACCTGGGTGCGCTTGACGAAGTCAGCGGCTTCTTCCGGATCGGTCAGCATCTGGCTGTGGTCCAGCACGCCTTCGGCGCCAACGCCATCTTCTTCACCGGCCATACCGGTTTCCAGGGAACCCAGAACACCCAGCTCACCTTCAACCGACACACCACAGGCGTGGGCGAACGCCACTACGCGGCTGGTGACGTCGATGTTGTACTCGTAGGTGGTTGGAGTCTTGCCATCAACCCCCAGGGAGCCGTCCATCATCACCGAGCTGAAGCCCAGCTGGATCGAGCGCTGGCAGATATCCGGGCTGGTGCCGTGGTCCTGGTGCATGACCACCGGGATATGCGGGAATTCTTCGATTGCGGCCAGGATCAGGTGACGCAGGAACGGCGCGCCAGCGTATTTGCGCGCACCGGCCGAAGCCTGAACGATCACCGGGGAATCGGTCTTGTCAGCCGCTTCCATAATGGCGCGCATCTGTTCCAGGTTGTTCACGTTGAAAGCGGGGACGCCGTAACCGAACTCGGCTGCGTGGTCCAACATCTGGCGCATGCTGATAAGTGCCATTGTCTGTATCTCTCCCGGTAGGGTCGTTAATCGTGCAAGCCTGCCGGAGCGGCGGCTGCTATTCAAGTTATCTGCATCGACCGTAGTCGCGCAGGTCGATCAGCCGGCTGCCTTGCAACCGCGACCGATCAAATCATTGGTGGCTTCCCAGTAAACCAGGCCTTCATCACCATTTACGTGAAACGCCAGCACGCCGTTACTGAACAACGAGCCGGAAGAACCGGGCACAACCTTGAGCGGGAAGACCTGCTCGCTCTGGTTCAAACGCGCTTCAACTCCGGTTTTCCCCGGATTAGTGTAGCGCCAGTAGACTTCGGCCTTGCTGTCACAAACCCAATGGGTCCAGGCCGCAGTGGCTGGTTGTGTCCCTTGCAGGTTGGCGCAACCGCCGAGCACCGCAAATACCACGAGGGCAATCAAGCCTTTCATTGAATCTCCTGGCTTGCCCCGCGATGCCCGGCCTGTGCCGGTTGCCTCGATACTTCAGGGGCAATTCTGTTCGTTTGGCTTACCGGACGGCTCACCCGTGACATGCGCTTCGACCCGTTGATCGTTCTGGGTCGTCGGCACGTCCACGGACGCCGGACTCAACACTTCACACGCTTTGGTGTGGGCACCGGAACCGGTACAACCCGCCAACACCAGACAACTGAACAGGGCCAGGGCAGCTACTTTCATGGTGAAGCTCCTTCCTTGCGAAAAAGATACCTACCCAGTAGTGACCACTGCGCCCCGCAGATGTTGCTCCGCTACTCAGCCATGCCGACTCAACGGCAGGCCACCGGGCCGACCGCCGGCATGAAATCGTAGCGATCCCATGCCTGCGGCCCACCGCGCTTGTAGAGGACCGGCACGGTTTCCGCCTGCCAGCCCGATTGATAGCAGCCCACGGCGAGTACCTGGGGTACGGCGCCGCGATCGACTTCATCAGCTTCAGGTGCGCTGGCACAACCGGTCAACAGACCGGCGAATATGAGCAGCGGTAACGGCTTGACCATGTGAATCCCCTTTTCCAAAGCCCGTTGATCAGGCCTTGGCACGTTGTTCCAGCATTTCGACCGCAGGCAGGACCTTGCCTTCGACGAATTCCAGGAATGCGCCGCCGCCGGTGGAAATGTAGGAAATTTGCTCGGCAACGCCATATTTATCGATGGCTGCCAGAGTATCGCCACCACCGGCAATGGAGAACGCCGGGCTTTGTGCGATGGCCTGGGCCAGCGTCTTGGTGCCATTGCCGAACTGATCGAACTCGAACACACCCACCGGGCCGTTCCACAGAATAGTCTTGGAAGATTTCAGCAGTTCGGCGAAATGCGCGGCGGTCTGCGGGCCGATATCCAGGATCATGTCATCATCGGCTACGTCGGCGATGAGCTTGACCGTGGCTTCGGCGGTTTCGGCGAATTGCTTGGCCACGACCACGTCGGTCGGCAAAGGCACACTGACTTTGGCGGCGATGGCGCGGGCGGTGTCCAGCAGGTCCGGCTCGTACAGGGACTTGCCGACCTTGTGCCCGGCCGCGGCCAGGAAGGTGTTGGCGATGCCGCCGCCGACGATCAACTGGTCGCAGATTGCGCTCAGGCTGTTGAGTACATCGAGTTTGGTCGAGACCTTGGAGCCGGCGACGATGGCTGCCATCGGCTTGGCCGGAGCACCCAGAGCCTTGCCCAGCGCGTCCAGCTCAGCAGCCAGCAGCGGGCCAGCAGCAGCGACCTTGGCAAACTTGGCCACGCCATGGGTCGAGCCCTCGGCGCGGTGGGCTGTGCCGAAGGCGTCCATCACGAAGATGTCGCACAGGGCGGCGTATTGCTGCGCCAGCTCGTCGGCATTCTTTTTCTCGCCCTTGTTGAAGCGAACGTTCTCGAACAGCACGATGTCGCCAGCCTTCACATCAACGCCGCCCAGGTAGTCGGCCACCAGCGGCACTTCACGACCCAGGGCCTTGCTCAAGTAGTCGGCAACCGGCTTGAGGCTGTTTTCGGCGGAGAACTCACCTTCGGTCGGGCGGCCCAGGTGCGAGCAGACCATTACCGCCGCGCCTTTTTCCAGCGCCAGCTTGAGGGTCGGCAGCGCGGCAAGAATACGTGCGTCGCTGGTGACAGCTCCGTCCTTGACCGGGACATTGAGGTCTTCGCGAATCAGTACACGCTTACCTTGCAGGTCGAGGTCGGTCATCTTCAACACGGTCATGTGAGGCGGTCCCTGTTTTTACTGTTGTGAGTTGGCGGCACGCAAATAGTGATTCGCGGTGTCCAGCATTCGATTGGCAAAGCCCCATTCATTGTCGAACCAGGCCAGCACGTTGACCAGCCGTGGGCCGGATACGCGGGTCTGACTCGCATCGACGATCGCCGAATGGGGGTCATGATTAAAGTCACAGCTGGCGTGGGGCAGCTCGGTATACGCCAGCAGGCCCTTGAGCGGGCCGCTGGTGGCCGCCTCGCGCAAAATCCGGTTGATCTCCACGGCGTCGGTATCACGCTTGACCTGCATGGTGATATCGAGGCAGGACACGTTCACCGTCGGCACACGAACTGCTTTGGCCTGAATTCGCCCGGCAAGTTCCGGAAGCAGGCGCTCAATCCCGCGCGCCAGACCAGTGGACACTGGAATGATCGACTGGAAGGCCGAGCGTGTGCGACGCAGATCTTCATGATGATAGGCGTCGATCACCGGCTGGTCGTTCATCGCCGAGTGAATCGTGGTGATAGTGATGTATTCCAGGCCCAACTGGCGGTTGAGCAGGTCCAGCAACGGTACGCTGCAGTTGGTGGTGCAAGATGCAGCGGAAACCAGGCGTTCGGCACCGGTCAGAGTGTGCTGGTTGATGCCGTAGACGATGGTGGCATCGACATCGGCTTCGCTGGCCATGGGCTGGGAGAACAGCACTCGGGGCGCACGGGCGGCGAGAAAGCGCTCGCCATCGGTCCGGGTGTTGTAGACACCGGAGCATTCCAGCACCAGATCGACGTTCAGGGCGTTCCAGTCGATGCCTTCGGGCGTCGCGCTGCGGAAAACCTTGATGACGTGATCGTTGATATGCAGGTAATCGCCTTCGACCCGCACTTCGCCGGGAAACCGGCCATGGGTGGAGTCAAAGCGCGTGAGGTATTCGAGACTGGCCATATCGGCCAGATCGTTGATCGCAACCACTTCAAACCCGGCCTTCGCCCCTCGCTCACAGAGCGCACGCAGGACGCAACGACCGATCCGGCCGTAGCCGTTCAGAGCAACTTTATACATGCGGGGTTGGGGCATGGGGATTCTCGTTGGAGGCTAGAGCCAGTTGGAGCAGGGCTTGCCCGCGAACCAAACAACACTGTCTGTCAGACAGACCTTGTTGCTTCATTCACGGGCAAGCCTCGCTCCAACGAGTTGCATCAGTCTTCCAGCAATTCTTCCGCTGTGCTGATCACATTCTCCAGGGTGAAGCCAAACTCTTCGAACAGAGCAGGCGCAGGCGCCGATTCGCCGAAGGTGGTCATGCCGATAACACGACCTTCCAGGCCAACATACTTGTACCAGTAGTCGGCGTGGGCTGCTTCGATAGCGATACGGGCGCTGACCTGCAACGGCAGGACCGCTTGCTTGTAGCCAGCGTCCTGGGCTTCGAAGACGCTGGTGCACGGCATCGACACCACGCGAACCTTGCGGCCGGCAGCGGTCAGTTTGTCGTAGGCCTGAACAGCCAGGCCGACTTCGGAACCGGTGGAAATCAGGATCAGCTCCGGCTCGCCAGCGCAGTCACGCAGCACGTAGCCACCACGGGCGATGTTCGCCAGCTGCTCGGCATCGCGGCTCTGGTGTGCCAGGTTCTGACGGGAGAAGATCAACGCCGACGGGCCGTCGTTGCGCTCCAGGGAGTATTTCCAGGCCACAGCCGATTCGACCGCATCCGCCGGGCGCCAGGTGTCCAGGTTCGGTGTGGTGCGCAGGCTGGTCAGCTGTTCGATCGGCTGGTGGGTCGGGCCGTCTTCGCCCAGACCGATGGAGTCGTGGGTGAACACATAGAGCACGCGTTTCTTCATCAGGGAAGACATGCGCACCGCGTTACGAGCGTATTCCATGAAGATCAGGAAGGTTGCGCCGTATGGCACGAAGCCGCCGTGCAGGGCGATACCGTTCATCATGGCGCCCATGCCGAACTCGCGCACGCCGTAGTGCAGGTAGTTACCGTCGGCGTCTTCGCCGGTGATGCTCTTGCAGCCTTTCCAGATGGTCAGGTTGGAACCGGCCAGGTCAGCCGAACCGCCGAGCAGTTCCGGCAGCAACGGACCGAAGGCGGTCAGGGCGTTCTGGCTGGCCTTGCGGCTGGCGATGGTTTCGCCCTTGGCGTTGACTTCAGCCACGTAAGCCGCCGATTTTTCTGCGAAGTCGGCAGGCAGTTCGCCGCTCATGCGACGGATCAGCTCGTTGGCCAGCTCAGGGAAAGCGGCGGAGTAGGCAGCGAAACGCTGGTCCCACTCGGCTTCTACAGCCAGGCCTTTTTCCTTGGCGTTCCATTCGGAGTAGATATTGGCCGGGATTTCAAAAGGACCGTGGGTCCATTTCAGCGCGGCGCGGGTCAGCGCGATCTCTTCGGCGCCCAGTGGAGCGCCGTGGCACTCCTCCTTGCCCTGCTTGTTCGGCGAACCGAAGCCGATGGTAGTCTTGCAGCAGATCAGGGTCGGCTTGTCGCTCTTGCGCGCAGTGTCGATGGCGGTCTTGATCTCTTCCGGATCGTGACCGTCGACATTGCGGATGACCAGCCAGTTGTACGACTCGAAACGCTTCGGCGTGTCGTCGGTGAACCAGCCTTCGACTTCGCCGTCGATGGAGATGCCGTTGTCATCGTAGAAGGCGATCAGCTTGTTCAGGCCCAGAGTACCGGCCAGGGAGGCGGCTTCGTGGGAAATGCCTTCCATCATGCAGCCATCACCCATGAACACGTAGGTGTGGTGGTCGACGATGTTGTGGCCAGGGCGGTTGAACTGGGCCGCCAGGATCTTTTCTGCGGCAGCGAAGCCGACCGAGTTGGCGAAACCCTGGCCAAGCGGGCCGGTGGTGGTCTCAACGCCAGGCGTGTAGCCATATTCCGGGTGACCCGGAGTGCGGCTGTGCAACTGGCGGAAGTTTTTCAGATCGTCGATGGACAGGTCGTAGCCGGTCAGGTGCAGCAGCGAGTAAACCAGCATCGAACCATGGCCATTGGACATGATGAAGCGGTCACGGTCGGCGAACGACGGGTTGCCCGGGTTGTGCTTCAGGTAGTCACGCCAAAGAACTTCCGCGATATCCGCCATGCCCATTGGGGCACCGGGATGGCCGCTGTTGGCTTTCTGCACGGCATCCATGCTGAGGGCACGAATGGCGTTGGCTCGCTCACGACGGCTGGGCATCGCTGATCTCCTGGGGGCAGTAAAGAATGGGATCGGAAAAAGGGGTGCATTTTCCCTCAGGCATTGCTGCGGGGCAATGACAGATCACGCCCAAGGCGTGTTTTTCCTGCCTTGTCGCGACGATTTGCCCGCTATCAGGGGCTGACGCCGGAATCACGGCGTCTGATAAATGCCATTCATCAACCAATATCAAAACTTTTTGATACTGAACTTGCGCAGGCGTCGGTCGCTCTCTAGACTGCCAGCCCTATGAACCTTCGCGTGCCTGCAATTCGCCACGATACCTGCGACGACCTGTCAGCCCTGTGCAAGGCCGGCGGCGATCCGTTGCGGCTGAATGTCCTGCGCGCCCTGGCCAACGACTCGTTCGGCGTGCTGGAGCTGGCGCAGATTTTCGCCATCGGTCAGTCGGGCATGAGCCACCACTTGAAAGTGCTGGCCCAGGCCGAGCTGGTCGCGACCCGCCGCGAAGGCAATGCGATTTTTTATCGCCGCGCCCTGCCCCATACCGGTCAACCGGGCGGCAGGCTGCATGCAGCGTTGCTCGATGAAGTCGATACCCTGCATCTGCCGGACGACGTGCAGGCGCGGATCGGTCTGGTACATCGGCAACGAGCCACCGCCAGTCAGGATTTTTTCGCCCGGGTCGCGGACAAGTTCCGTGCCCAGCAGGACCTGATTGCCGGCCTGGCCCAGTACCGCGAAAGCCTGCTGTCGCTGCTCGACAAGCTAAGCTTCGCTGCAGATGCAACGGCGCTGGAAGTAGGTCCCGGTGACGGTGGCTTCCTGCCAGAACTGGCACGGCGCTTTCGCCATGTCACGGCGCTGGACAACAGTGCGGCCATGCTCGAACTGGCATGCCAGCTGTGCACGCGCCAGGCATTGGCTAACGTTGAGCTGCGTCTGGCCGATGCATTGGGTGACATCCAACTGCGTGCCGACTGCGTGGTATTGAATATGGTGCTTCACCACTTCGCCGCACCGGCTGAAGCACTTGGCCAACTGGCTGACCTGGTGCAACCGGGCGGTAGCCTGTTGGTGACAGAGTTGTGTAGCCACGACCAGAGTTGGGCCAAGGAGGCCTGTGGCGATCTCTGGTTGGGTTTTGAACAGGACGATCTGGCCCGTTGGGCCGTCGCTGCGGGGCTAGTTCCCGGGGAAAGTCTTTATATAGGCTTACGTAATGGTTTCCAGATCCAGGTTCGCCACTTTCAGCGACCGGCTGGCAACACTCACCATCGGTACATTTCAGGAAACCCGTAGAGATGAGCGAATACTCCCTTTTCACCTCCGAATCCGTGTCTGAAGGACACCCAGACAAGATCGCCGACCAGATCTCCGACGCAGTACTGGACGCCATCATTGCCCAGGACAAACACGCTCGCGTGGCTGTGGAAACCCTGGTCAAGACCGGTGTTGCCATCGTTGCCGGTGAAGTGACCACCAGCGCCTGGGTCGACCTGGAGCAGATCGTTCGTGACGTGATCAGCGACATCGGCTACACCAGCTCCGACGTCGGTTTCGACGGCGCCACCTGCGGCGTGATGAACATCATCGGCAAGCAGTCCCCTGACATCAACCAGGGCGTCGACCGTGCCAAGCCTGAAGATCAGGGCGCCGGCGACCAGGGCCTGATGTTCGGTTACGCCAGCAACGAAACCGCCGAGCTGATGCCTGCGCCAATCGCATTCTCGCACCAGCTGGTCAAGCGCCAGGCTGAAGCACGCAAGTCGGGCCTGCTGCCTTGGCTGCGTCCGGATGCAAAATCCCAGGTGACCTGCAGCTACGAAAACGGCAAGGTGGTCGGTATCGACGCCGTTGTTCTGTCGACCCAGCACAACCCGGAAGTGTCGTATAACGACCTGCGCGAAGGCGTGATGGAACTGATCGTCAAGCACGTACTGCCTGCCGAGCTGCTGCATAAGGACACCCAGTTCCATATCAACCCGACCGGCCAGTTCATCATCGGCGGCCCGGTTGGCGACTGCGGCCTGACCGGTCGCAAGATCATCGTCGACAGCTATGGCGGCATGGCCCGTCACGGCGGTGGCGCGTTCTCCGGCAAGGATCCATCCAAGGTCGACCGTTCGGCCGCCTACGCTGGCCGCTACGTTGCCAAGAACATCGTTGCCGCCGGCCTGGCCGAGCGTTGCGAGATCCAGGTGTCCTACGCCATCGGCGTCGCTCAACCGACTTCGATCTCGCTGAACACCTTCGGCACCGGCAAGATCAGCGATGACAAGATCATCAAGCTGGTCCGCGACATCTTCGACCTGCGCCCATACGCAATCACCAAGATGCTCGACCTGCTGCACCCGATGTACCAGGAAACCGCAGCCTATGGCCACTTCGGCCGCACGCCGCAAACCAAGACCGTGGGCGACGACACCTTCACCACGTTCACCTGGGAAAAAACCGACCGCGCAGAAGCCCTGCGCAAAGCGGCCGGCCTGTAATACGGCCCTGGCTGTAGTGCATTGAAAAGGCCCCCGCAGACCAGGTCTGCGGGGGCTTTTTGCATTTAGGTGAGCTAGATCGGCGGGCGCTCGCTGTGGGCGCTGTTTGTGGGAGCGAATTCATTCGCGAAGGCGGCGTTTCAGCCTCGATAAATGCGTCGGATGTGCCGGCCTCTTCGCGAATGAATTCGCTCCCACAGCTCACCCCAAACTCGCTCCACAGTTCGCTCTCACGAAAACCGAACAATCAAACCTCAAGCGCGCCGCGCCACCAACAACACTGACGCCGCCCCCGCCAATAACGTCGCGCAAATCCTGTTGAACAAGCGCTTGCCGCCAGGCCGCGCGAACAGCTTGCGGGCATGCACGCCCATGCAGCCATAGAGTGCGATGGCGATACATTCCAGGGCCAGGAACAAACCACCCAGTACGGCGAACTGCCTGATCACCTCACCGCCCTGATCGATAAACTGCGGCAGGAACGCGGTAAACAGCAGGATCGCCTTGGGATTGCCGATCGCTACCAGAAACTCCTGCCGGGCCAGACTGCCCATGCCGATCATTGCAACCTTCGTCTCATCCTCCATCGTCGGTTTCGCCCGCCACAACTGCACGGCGATATAGAACAGATAGGCCGCGCCAACGATTTTGATCCCATGGAACAACCATTCCGACGTATGCAAAACAGCGGTCAGGCCAACCGCCGCCAGGGCAATCATGATCGCGAATGCCAGGAGACGCCCCAGGCCGCCGAGACAGGCCATGAGCAGGCCATAGCGACTGGCATTACTGATGGACAGCAGATTGTTCGGGCCGGGCGCCATGTTCAGGGCGAAGCAGGCCGGAACGAAGACAAGCAGCGTTGCAAGATTCATAAGGCACCCAGGCGTGAGCGAAGTCGGGCTTTCATTCTGCATGGGCCAGCGCCCGACTCAAGTTACAGCTATAGGCGCAAACGAGGGGGATCTGTACCGCCGGCAAAATCCGGTAACCACCTCGGGCGCAAAAGTCACCGGGATATCACTAGCCTGTCGGCTCCCCCTCAAGCATGGACGCTTCGATGCTGACCTATCTGCGCCTCCTGATCTGCACCGCCCTGACCCTGGGCGCGCTCACCGCCCAAGCTGAATCCTGCCCCGACTGGACACCCACCCAGGCTCGCAATGAAATCCTGCACCTGCAAAAGCAGATTGAACTGTGGGACGACAACTATCACCGCAAGGGAATATCGCTGATCCCCGACGAGCTGTATGACCAATCGCGCGAACGCCTGAGCGTGCTACGCCAATGCTTTGCCAGCGTACCGGCCGAAACCGCAGACCCTCTGCGCACGGCTAAAGGCCCGATTGCCCACCCCATCGTCCATACCGGCGTGACAAAACTGGCAGACACCAAAGCCGTGCAGGACTGGGTCAACAGCCGCGAAGACGTGTGGATTCAGCCCAAGGTCGATGGCGTCGCGGTGACACTGGTGTATCAGCTCGGTCGACTCACCCACCTGATCAGTCGCGGCGACGGCAGGCACGGTCATTCATGGACTCGTCATGCTGCGGCTATCGAAGCCATTCCCTACCGCCTGCCCTGGGAGGAAAACCTGGTCCTGCAAGGCGAGTTGTACTGGCGCCTGGACGGGCATGTGCAGGCCGAATCCGGCAGCCTGAACGCTCGCAGCAAGGTGGCCGGACTAATGGCTCGACAGGAGATGAGCGCTGAGGACGCCGCGAATATCGGCCTGTTTGTCTGGGACTGGCCCGCCGGCCCCGCCGACATGCCCGGACGGATGGCCGCACTCAGTGCCCTGGGCTTCGGCGACAGCTCCCATTACAGCCAACCCTTGAAAACCTTCAGCCAGGCAGAGCGATGGCGCGAGCACTGGTACCGCAATCCGTTACCCTTTGCCAGCGATGGCGTGATCCTGCGCGAAGGCCAGCGCCCGCCGGTAGAACGCTGGCAACCCAAGGCGCCTTACTGGATCGCCGCGTGGAAATACCCCTACGCCCAAGCCTTGGCCGAGGTGCGCAAAATCGAGTTCACCATTGGCCGCAGCGGGCGGATCACGCCAGTACTGGAGCTTAAGCCGATACGCCTGGATGACCGGCAGGTCAGCCGCGTCAGTGTCGGTTCACTGCAACGCTGGCAGCAACTGGATATACGCCCCGGCGATCACGTCGCGATAAGCCTGGCGGGCCTGACTATTCCACGCCTGGATAGCGTCGTTTCACGCAGCGTTGATCGCATCGAACTACAGGCTCCGAAGGCTGAGGACTACCATTTCTTGAGTTGCCTGCAGAGTGCGCCAGGTTGTGAAAGCCAGTTTCGCGCACGTCTGGCCTGGCTCAGCGGCAAGAACGGCCTGGGCCTGACCGGTATCGGGCCGGGTACCTGGGACAGTCTGATCGAGGCGGGTCTGGTCAACGACCTGCTCGACTGGATGTCCATGGACGGCGCGCGACTTGCTACCATGCCCGGCTTTGGTGAACGGCGTAGCGCCAGGTTGCTCACAAGCCTGCAAAGTGCCCGTGAACGCCCCTTCCGCGTCTGGCTCAAAGCCATCGGCCTGCCCGCCGTTGCCGAGGCGCATTTGGGTGATAACTGGCAAGAACTGGCCACACGCAGCCATGAGCAATGGCAGGCGCTGCCGGGTATCGGACCGATCAGGGCGAAGCAGCTGGTTGGCTTTTTTCAGGATCCGCAAATACAGGCGTTAAGCCAGCAATTGCAAAGCTTGGGCATTCAAGGTTTCTAGTAGTTCGTCATTTTTCGGGCACCCGGTTTTTTTCTCATGTATGCCGGGTGCCATTGTTGTTTCAGGAGTGTTTATGAAAGTGTGGTCCCCCTTGATTCTGTTGAGCAGTCTCGCCATGTTCAGCGTTCCGGTATTGGCAGATGACGCTCCGCCGCCGTCGGCTGGTTGCGCCGTCAAGAGCCAGGAAATCCGCAGCAAGATCCAGCAGGCCAAGACCGACGGCGACAAGGATCAGCAGGCGGGTCTGGAGAAAGCCCTGAGCGAGGCCAATGCCAACTGCAGCGAAACCTCGCTGCTCAAGCAACGCGAACAGAAAGTGCTGGATGCCAAGCGCGAAGTCACCCGCCGCCAGAACGACCTGACCAAAGCCATGGAAAAAGGTGACGCCGAGAAGATCAACAAGCGCAAAGAGAAGCTGGCCGATTCACGCAAGGAATTGCAGGAAGCCCAGACCGAGCTGGAGAAGCTTCAGCAAGAGGACTGAGCCCCGCTCATCAAACAACGGCGGCCCGTTGGAGCGAGTCCTGTCTTCACCGGACGACCAACGATCTGTCAGTAAGCCCGAAACTCTTTATGACAGGCTTCACACGCCGCCTGGACCTTGCTCAGCGAGGGAGCAAGGACAGCGGCAGAAGGCTTGGTCGCAGCCACCCCTTTCAACTCATCCGTGGCTGTTTCAAGCGAGCTGACCAATACCTGAAAGCGTTCCTGCTTCTGCCAGACATCGTCTTTGGCACTGGTGTGATCGGCTTCCTTGACCTGGGGGAAATGCTTCCACGGCTCCCTGGCCAGGACGTCAAGCTTGACCGCCGCATCGCTGAAACGCTGGCCGTCGAACGCCACACGCCCGTTGAGCATGCCGTTCATGTCCTCGCTGGTCTTGAGCATCTCTTTGAAGATCGCCTTGCGCTGACCCAATGGCGAATTGGGATCAACCCCGCCGCAGGCACTCAGCGTCAATACAGCCAGCATTAAGACACACAGCTTTTGCACGTTCATGATCGATCCAGGGCGGGGGAAAACGGCGTGCAGTATCCGTGCACGTCGGGCAAACACCAAAGTGGTGCATTGCCGCAGACCTCAGCTGGCCGGGAATGCCGAGACACCGAACAGCGCCACGATCAGCGCCAGGCCGATGAACCACACCAGCGAGCGCAGGGCGGCCCAGTCCGCCAGGTAGCAGATGATGTACACCACGCGCGAAGTGATATACAGCACTGCCAACGCATCGATGGTGCCGCCCTGCGCATTGCCCGCCATTTCGGCGATGATCACGGCGGCGGCAAAGCCCGGCAGGCTTTCGAAGCTGTTCAACTGCGCCGCATGGGCACGCCGGGGCAGGCCTTCGAGTTTTTCGAGAAAGGCGCGTGGGTCATGATTCTGCCTTGGGCTGAATTTGCCGCTGCTGAACTTGGCCACGTAGGTACACACGTAAGGCAGGAAGATCGCGACCAATACGCACCAAAAGGCAACTGTCATGTGTTTATTCCCTGGAGTTTGAATTCATTGGCGCATGGCCCTCAGCCTATGAACCGTCGGCTCGCAAAAGGTTCTTGCAGTAAACCGCAGTGCACCGCCGGGCTTTTTTAATTCGCGATATTTCAACTCGTCCATCATACTTGAGCGCGTTACTGCCGCACCCGGCTGCGCACTTCTAATACCAATAATCCCATCGATTGACTTGAATGCCCTTCTGCATTCGAACAGTCGCACGTGCCCTATCCGGTCAATTCACACAAAGACTGGGATTCACCCATGCCACTCGCCTTGTTTGCACTCGCCGTCGCCGCTTTCGGCATCGGTACCACGGAATTCGTCATCATGGGCCTGCTGCCCGATGTCGCCAATGACCTGCACGTCAGCATCCCCAGTGCCGGGTTGCTGATCACCGGCTATGCCCTGGGCGTGGTATTCGGCGCGCCGGTCCTCGCCATCGCGACGGCCAACATGCCGCGCAGGGCTACATTACTGGGCATGACCCTGACGTTCGTATTGGGCAACGCCCTGTGTGCGCTGGCGCCCAATTACGCCGCGCTGATGAGCGCCCGGGTGATTACCGCGCTGTGCCATGGCGCGTTCTTCGGTATCGGCTCGGTGGTCGCCGCCGGCCTGGTCGCACCGAACAAACGCGCTCAGGCCATTGCCCTGATGTTCACCGGCCTGACCCTGGCCAATGTCCTCGGCGTGCCGCTGGGCACGGCACTGGGACAATTCGCCGGTTGGCGCTCGACCTTCTGGGCGGTGACCGTTATCGGCCTGATCGCGGTGGTCGCGCAAATGGCCTGGCTGCCCAAGGAAATCCCGCTGCAACGAACCAACCTGGCCGCCGAGCTGCGTGTGCTGGGTAAGACCAATGTGCTGCTGGCCATGGCCATGAGTGTGATGGCCTCAGCCAGTCTGTTCAGCGTCTTCACCTATATCGCGCCGATTCTGCAAGACATCACCGGTGTCAGCCCCCATGGCGTGACCATTATGCTGCTGATTTTCGGCGTCGGCCTGACCGTGGGCAGCATTCTCGGTGGCAAACTGGCCGACAGCCGCCTGCTCGCGTCACTGGTCGGCATGGCCCTGGCCACGGTGCTGATCGTGGCCGCCTTCAGCCAGACCAGCCGCTCGCTGATCCCGGCAGCCATCACGCTGTTCGTCTGGGGCATCACTGCATTCGCCCTGTGCCCGATCCTGCAACTGATGATCATCGACCAGGCTCACGAAGCGCCGAACATGGGCTCGACCCTCAATCAGAGCGCCTTCAACCTGGGCAATGCCACCGGCGCCTGGATCGGCGGCCTTGTGGTCGGCAGCGGCGTGCAGCTGACCGAACTGCCCTGGACCGGCGCCGCCCTGGCGATGCTGACACTGCTGACGGCGCTGTTCTATATCTACCTGCAACGCCGCCATGCGCAGACCGTAGGCGCCTGAGGCGTGATTGGCTAACATGGCCGCCAGGTAATCCCAGGTGGGACCGGCGTTAGCCGGGAGGACGCCTTCCCGGTTAACGCCGGTCCCACAGGCCATAGGAGAATGCATGTCCAGCGAAGAGGAGATCGCCATCATTGGCGGTGCACCGATGATCCCCGATCAGCGTCGGGAGCTGATGTTGCGGCAACTGCGCAAGCATCAGGTACTCAGCGTGCATCAGCTGGTGGAGATGTTCGATTGCTCGCACATGACCATCCGTCGCGATATCGCCCTGCTGGAACAGGAAGGCCGCGCCTATTCGGTGACCGGCGGCGTGCGCATCGCCAGCCAGGTCCACAGCGAGCCGAGCCACCAGTCCAAGGCCGTGATCGAACTGCCACAGAAGCAGCGCATGGCCCGTCTGGCCGCAAGCCTGTTGCATAACGACATGACGGTCTATCTGGATGCCGGCACCAGCACCCTGGAAATCGTCCCGCATATCGTCGCCCTGTCGGGCATGACCGTGGTCACCAACGACTTCGGCATCGTCAACGCCTTGGCCGAGGCCGGCCATGTCGACGTGATCCATACCGGCGGCCTGCTCGACCACCCGAACATGTCCTGTGTCGGCGGCCTGGCTGCGGCCACCCTGCGCCAATTGGCGACCGACATTGCGTTCATGTCCACCAGCTCCTGGGACCTGCAACGCGGTATCACTACGCCATCGGCGCTCAAGGTCGAAGTCAAACAGGCCGCGATGCAGGCCGCCTCACAGACCGTACTGGTGGCAACCAGCTCCAAGTACGGCACCTTCGGCATGTACAAAGTCGCCGGACTGGAACAATTCGACACCATCATCAGCGATGCCGATCTGGCCCAGGCGGCTGCGGACGGTATCCGCAAGCAGCGGGTGGAGCTGTTGTTGACGTAAAACACAGCCAACTGAAGGAACGCCTTTGGTGGGACCGGCTTTAGCCGGGAAGACGCCGACGCACCCACGACTCCTTGATCACCAACGCGCTTTCCCGGCTAACGCCGGTCCCACAGTCGCGCGCTTCCTACAAAAATATTCGCTCTTTCCATCTTCACCCAAGATCCGCTCTGACAAACGCGGCCGCATCGTAACGCCCACCAATGTGAATCCATGTGAACTATAAAAATACTTCACATTATTTGCTCATTGATTCACTATCCATTTCACAGTTTCTAACAATATCGACCGCATGCCGGCTGAACGGGCATCGGCAGACATCCGAGGATTGCACGCATGAGTAAGCAGAACGTTGGTGTTATCGGCCTGGGCGCCATGGGCTTGGGGATTGCCCGTTCATTGTTGCGTAGCGGCTTCAATGTGCATGCCTGTGATGTGCGCGCCGCTGTCACCGAGCAGTTCGCCAGCGAAGGCGGCGTCGCCTGTGCAACTGCGGCCGCCATGGCTCAAGCCTGTGATGTGATCATTACCGTAGTGGTCAATGCCGAACAGACCGAAACCGTGCTGTTCGGTGAGAACGGTGCCATTGCCGCACTGCGTCCCGGCAGCCTGGTCATCGGTTGCGCCACCGTCGCGCCGACCTTCGCCATCGAACTGGGCCAGCGTCTGGCCGATCTGAACCTGCTGTACCTCGACGCGCCTATCTCCGGCGGCGCCGCCAAGGCTGCTGCCGGCCAGATGACCATGATGACCAGCGGCCCGGCCGATGCTTACGCCAAGGCCGACGCGGTGCTCAGCGGTATGGCAGGCAAGGTCTATCGCCTCGGCGACGTCCACGGCCTGGGCTCGAAAGTCAAAATCATCAATCAGCTGCTGGCCGGTGTGCATATTGCTGCCAGCGCCGAAGCCATGGCCCTGGGCCTGCGTGAAGGTGTCGATGCCGACGCTTTGTACGAAGTGATCACCAACAGCGCCGGTAACTCGTGGATGTTCGAAAACCGCGTGCCGCACATTCTCAAGGCCGATTACACGCCGTTGTCGGCCGTGGACATCTTCGTCAAGGACCTGGGCCTGGTGCTGGATACCGCCCGCGCCAGCAAATTCCCGCTGCCGCTGTCGGCCACCGCTCACCAGATGTTCATGCAGGCATCCAGCGCCGGTTTTGGCCGTGAAGACGACTCTGCGGTGATCAAGATTTTCCCTGGCATCGAGCTGCCAGTTGCCAAACCTGATCAGGCCTGAGGAGCGCAGCATGAGTCTTTCCTCCCAACGTCCGTTGCTGGGTTGCATCGCCGACGACTTCACCGGCGCCACGGACCTGGCCAACATGCTCGTGCGCGGCGGCATGCGTACGGTGCAGAGCATCGGTATTCCCAGCGCGGAAATGGCTGAAGGCCTGGATGCCGATGCCATCGTCATCGCCCTCAAGTCCCGTACCACGCCGGTCGAAGATGCCGTCGTCGAGTCCCTGGCAGCCCTGCAATGGCTGCGTGAGCGCGGCTGCGAGCAGATTTTCTTCAAGTACTGCTCGACCTTTGACTCCACTGCTGCGGGCAATATCGGCCAGGTCAGCGAAGCTTTGCTGGCCAGGCTGGGCAGCGATTTCACTCTGGCCTGCCCGGCGTTCCCGGAAAATGGTCGGACGATTTTCCGCGGCCATCTGTTCGTGCAGGACCAACTGCTCAACGAGTCGGGCATGCAAAACCACCCGCTGACGCCGATGACCGACGCCAATCTGGTCCGCGTGCTGCAATCCCAGACCCGCCTCAATGTCGGCCTGCTGCGCTACGACAGCGTGGCCAAGGGCGTGGAAGGCGTGCGTAACAAAATCGCCGAACTGCGTGCCGCCGGAATCGGCATGGCGGTGGCCGATGCACTGTCGGATGCCGACCTCTATGTATTGGGCGCCGCCTGCGCCGATCTGCCATTGCTCACCGGCGGTTCGGGCCTGGCCCTGGGCCTGCCGGAGAATTTCCGCAAGGCTGGCAAGCTGCGCCATAGCGAAGACGCCGCCAGCCTGCAGAACATCTCAGGCAAGGAAGTGGTGCTGGCCGGTAGCGCATCCCTGGCAACCAACGGCCAGGTCGCGGCCTGGCTGGAAGCCGGGCGCCCGGCTCTGCGCATTGATCCGCTGGCCCTGGCCGCCGGTCAGCCGGTGGTCGAGCAGGCATTGGCCTTTGCCCGTGACAGCGCAACAACCGTATTGATCTACGCCACCAGCAGCCCGGATGAAGTCAAAGCCGTACAGGCGCAACTGGGCGTCGAGCGCGCCGGTGCCATGGTCGAAGAGGCTCTGGGGCAAATCGGCAAAGGCCTGTTCGACGCCGGTGTCCGCCGGTTTGTCGTTGCCGGCGGGGAAACCTCCGGGTCTGTGGTCCAGGCCCTGGGCGTGCAACTGTTGCAGATTGGCGGGCAGATCGATCCCGGCGTTCCAGCCACTGTCAGCAGCGGCGAACAGCCTGTGGCCCTGGCCCTGAAATCCGGCAACTTCGGCGGTCGCGACTTCTTTGCCAAGGCCCTGCGCCATCTGGCGGGGGACGTTCAATGAGCAACGAAAACGCCCTGCGCGAAGAAATCTGCGACGTTGGCCGCCAGCTCTATGACCGCAGCTACACCGTCGGCAGCGCGGGCAATATCAGCGCCCGCCTCGACGATGGCTGGCTGATCACCCCGACTGACGCCTGCCTCGGCCGCCTCGATCCGGCCACCATCGCCAAGGTCAATCTGGCCGGGGAATGGGTCTCCGGGCACAAGCCGTCCAAAACCCTGGCCCTGCATCGCCAGGTCTACGACCGCAATCCAAGTGTCGGCGGCGTGGTGCATACCCATTCCACGCACCTGGTCGCCCTGACCCTGGCGGGCGTCTGGCAGCAGGACAACATCCTCCCGCCCCTGACTCCGTACCAGGTGATGAAGGTCGGCCCGATCCCCCTGATCAACTACGAACGCCCCGGCTCCGACAAGGTTGCCGAGCGTGTTGCGCAACTGGCCAACAGCGTGCGCGGCGTAATGCTCGAACGCCTCGGCCCGGTGATCTGGGAAAGCTCGGTTTCCAAGGCCAGCTACGCCCTGGAAGAGCTGGAAGAAACCGCCCGCCTGTGGCTGATGACCCAGCCGCGCCCGGCAGCGCTGGACGAAGCGTCGCTGGAGGAGTTGCGCCAGGTTTTCGGGGCGCGCTGGTAAGCCCCCCCTACGGGATCTGTGTTTGCCGCACCAGCAGATAACGAAAAGCCAACACCCCGGCATCGCCGGACAACAATAACAACAGGAACTTCGAGCATGACTCACACGTATCGCGCCACCCTGACGTTCGATTCGCGTAACGCCCTATCCACTCTGTGTGGGAGTGACCGGGCATGACACCATTAGTGCTGATGTGCGTTGCCGGTGCCGGTATCGCCCTGCTGCTGTTCCTGGTCCTCAAATACAAATTCCAGCCGTTCGTGGCCCTGATGCTGGTCAGCATCATCGTCGCCCTGGTTGCCGGGGTTAAGCCCGGCGATCTGGTTGCCACCATTGAAGGCGGCATGGGCAAGACCCTTGGCCACATCGCGATCATCATCGCCCTGGGTGCCATGATCGGCCGCATCATCGAGCTGTCAGGCGGCGCCGAGGCGCTGGCCAAGACGCTGATCAAGCGCTTCGGCAACAAGCGCACGCCACTGGCGCTGACCGTGGCCGGTTTCATGGTCGGTATCCCGGTGTTCTTCGAGGTCGGCGTAATTATCCTCATGCCTCTGGCATACGGCGTCGCCCGTGCCGCGCGCAAACCTCTGCTGGTGTTCGCCCTGCCGATGTGTGCCGCGCTGCTGTCCGTGCACGCCTTCCTGCCGCCGCACCCGGGCGCCGTCGCTGCGGCAGCACAATTGGGCGCTGACCTGGGTCGTGTGCTGATGTTCGGCCTGCCGATTGTCGGCGTACTGTGTCTGATCGGCTATTTCATTGCCGGGCGCATGACTCGCAAGGTCTACCCGATGACCGACGATATCCGCGCTGAAGTCTATGGCCCGCATATCACCAACGAAGACCTCGTGGCCTGGGCCAACGACGACTACTCCAAGACCAGCGAAGCCGCCCACGCCAAGACCCTGGGCCTGGAAGAAAGCGCCAGCAGCCTCGCCGCTCGTCTGCCTGCCGCTCCGGCACCGGGCTTCGGCATGATCATCGGCCTGATCCTGCTGCCGATCATCCTGATTCTGCTGGGCACCCTGGCAACCACCATGCTGCCGGGCGATTCGACCCTGCGCAGCATCCTCACCGTACTCGGCGCACCGCTGGTAGCGCTGCTGATCGACACCCTGCTGTGCGCCTGGCTGCTGGGCTCGCGCCGCGGCTGGAGCCGTAGCCAAGTCTCCGATGTGGTTGGTTCGGCACTGCCGGGCGTGGCCATGGTGATCCTGATTGCCGGTGCCGGTGGCGTATTCGGTAAAGTCCTAGTCGATACCGGCATCGGTGCCGTAGTCTCGGAAGCCCTGCGCAATACCGGCCTGCCGGTGCTGGCCCTGGGCTTCCTGCTGACCCTGCTGCTGCGTGCGGTGCAGGGTTCGACGACTGTGGCCCTGGTCACCACCGCCGGTATCCTCAGCCCGCTGATCGCGACCCTCAACCTGAGCGCCAACCACCTGGCCCTGCTGTGCCTGGCCATGGGTGGTGGCGGTCTGGCGATGTCCCATATCAACGATGCCGGTTACTGGATGTTCACCAAACTGGCCGGTCTCAACGTCGGCGATGGCCTGCGCACCTGGACCGTACTGGTAACGGTATTGGGCACGCTGGGCTTTTTGACTACCCTGCTGCTTTGGCCATTCGTCTGACCTGAAAGACTGGAGTTCCCATGCCTCGCTTCGCTGCCAACCTGAGCATGCTCTACCCGCAACACGACTTCCTCGCGCGCTTTGACGCGGCCGCTGCCGATGGTTTCGAGGCGGTCGAGTTTCTGTTCCCTTATGACTTCAGCATCGCGCAACTCAAGCAACGCCTGGACGACAACGGACTGGTCCAGGCGCTGTTCAACGCGCCGCCGGGAGCCTGGGCCACGGGTGAACGCGGCACGGCATCGCTGCCGGGCCGCCAGAGCGAGTTCCGCGAAGGCATCGGGCAGGCACTGGAATACGCCGCCGTATTGGGTAATGACCGGATTCACGTCATGGCAGGGCTGCTGCCAAGCGAAGACCTGCGTGAGCGCCATCACGCGGTCTATCTGGAAAACCTCGCCTTTGCCGCCGAACAGGCCGCCAAGGCCGGTATCACCGTGCTGATCGAACCGATCAACACCCGCGATATTCCCGGCTTTTTCCTCAACCGCCAGGATCAGGCCCAGGCCGTCTGCAAGGAAGTCGGTGCCGCCAACCTGAAGGTGCAGTTCGATCTGTATCACTGCCAGATCGTCGAAGGCGACGTGACCATGAAGCTGCGTCGTGACTTCGCCGGAATCGGCCATATTCAGATCGCCGGCGTGCCGGATCGGCATGAGCCAAGCCTGGGCGAACTGAACTACCCCTACCTGTTCGACATGATCGACCAGTTGGGTTATCAAGGCTGGATCGGCTGCGAATACCGCCCCAAAGGCGATACCAGTGAAGGGTTGCAGTGGCTGCGGGAGTGGCGTCAAAGCCAGGCCTGAAGCGCGACACTTCGGTTTCTCCTCCTGACAACAATAAAAAAGGAAGTAGAAATGCACCATTTGAAAAACGGCCTGTGTGCCGGTTTGCTTGTTCTGGCCGGGTCCGGCCTGGCTCCAGCCAGCGCCGCAAGCCTACCGGTTGCAACGGAAGGTGAATGGACCGCACCGTCCTTCACCTTCCATACCGGTGAAAAGCTCGACAATCTAAGGTTGAGCTACGTCACCGTCGGCGACCCGAAAAACCCGGCAATCCTTTATTTGCACGGTACCAATCGCCCGGCCAGCGACATGCTGAGCAAGGACTTCGCGGGCGAGCTGTTCGGTCCCGGACAACCGCTGGATGCCAGCCGCTACTACATCATCGCGCCAGACGGGATCGGCGTCGGTAAATCCAGTAAGCCCTCTGACGGCTTGCGAAGCAAATTTCCGCAATACAACTACACCGACCTGATAGAGGCACAACACCGTCTGATCAGCGAAGGATTGGGTATCAAGCACCTGCGCCTGGTGATCGGCAACTCCATGGGCGGGATGCAGACCTGGATGTGGGGCGAACGCTGGCCGGACATGATGGACGGCCTGGTGCCCATGGCCTCCCAGCCAACGCCCATGTCGGCCCGTAACTGGATGATGCGGCGCATGCTGATCGAATCCATCAAGCAGGACCCTGCCTGGCAGGACGGCAACTACACCAGCCCGCCGCCGTCACTGCGCACGGCCAACGTCATGTTCGGCATTGGCACCAGCGGTGGCACCCTTGCCTACCAGGCACTGGCACCGACGCGGGCGCAGGCGGACAAGCTGGTCGATGAGCGTCTGGCCGCGCCTCTGCCGGGCGACGCCAACGACTTCATCTACCAGTGGCAATCCTCGGCAGACTACGACCCGGCGCCGCAACTGTCAGCCATCAAGGCGCCGGTACTGGCGATCAACAGTGCCGACGACGAGCGAAACCCACCCGAGACCGGGACGATGCAATCGGCCTTGAAGCAGTTGAAAAATGCGCGGCTGGTGCTGATACCTGCCAGCTCCGAGACGCGGGGACACGGCACCACAGGCTCTGCGCGCTTCTATGCCGAGCCGCTTGGCGAGTTCATGAAGGCCACCGCCCGGCCTTGATCGAGCGATCCGGCACAATGCGACGGGACACCGCCGCATCGTGCCGATTAACCGACTAATTCGCCTCGAACTGATCCTTGATGTAGCGAATTTCCGTACGACCGTGGGGCGCAGGTGTCCCGTCTTCGCCGAGATTGACGAACACCAGCTTGTCGATGGTCAGGATGCTCTTGCGGGTGATCTTGTTGCGCACGTGGCAGCTCAGGGTGATAGAAGTGCGGCCGAACTCGGTGGCGGTGATACCCAGCTCGATGATGTCGCCCTGGCGCGAGGCGCTGACGAAGTTGATCTCCGAAATGTACTTGGTCACCACGCGCTGATTACCCAACTGCACAATGGCGTAGATCGCCGCTTCCTCATCGATCCAGCGCAACAGACTGCCCCCGAACAGGGTGCCGTTGGGGTTGAGGTCTTCGGGCTTGACCCATTTGCGGGTATGGAAATTCATGATCACTCCTGAGCGTCTGCCAATAGATATGCAGCATAGTGCCAGCCCGAACCATTTACCTCCATCGAACATCTACTATGGCCGCGATTAGTCACCGGTCATTTAAACGCATCAAGCCCTTGGGCTAATCCATCGACACCGTTATAATCGCCCCCGCTTCAAAAAACGGTCATTGTTCCCTGATACCGTTTTCCCGCCACCTGTCCGAGGGGCGCTGCAGCAGGTTTTCACCTGTCAGGCTCGGATGGGGCGTTGTTCGAGCCGACCATCAAGGTCGCCTGCTCGAGCCTTAAACGCACAACGGCGCCCATTCGCACACTACGAATGGAGACTCTTTATGAGCGCTGTAAACACGCCCGCCGGTTTCACCGACTTTAAAGTCGCCGACATTTCCCTGGCTGCCTGGGGTCGTCGCGAAACCATCATCGCCGAATCCGAAATGCCTGCCCTGATGGGCCTGCGTCGCAAATATGCCGGCGAGCAACCGCTCAAGGGCGCGAAGATCCTCGGCTGCATCCACATGACCATCCAGACCGCCGTACTGATCGAGACCCTGGTTGCCCTGGGCGCCGAAGTTCGCTGGTCGTCGTGCAACATCTTCTCCACTCAGGATCAGGCCGCTGCCGCTATCGCTGCTGCCGGTATCGCCGTGTTCGCCTGGAAAGGCGAGACTGAAGAAGAGTACGAGTGGTGCATCGAGCAGACCATCCTCAAGGATGGCCAGCCATGGGACGCCAACATGATCCTCGACGACGGCGGCGACCTGACCGAGATCATCCACAAGAAATACCCGCAGATGCTGGCCAAGATCCACGGCGTCACCGAAGAGACCACCACTGGCGTACACCGCCTGCTGGACATGCTGGCCAAGGGCGAGCTGAAGATCCCGGCGATCAACGTCAACGACTCGGTCACCAAGAGCAAGAACGACAACAAGTACGGCTGCCGTCACAGCCTGAACGACGCGATCAAGCGCGGCACCGACCACCTGCTGTCCGGCAAGCAAGCGCTGGTCATCGGCTACGGTGACGTGGGCAAGGGCTCGGCCCAGTCCCTGCGTCAGGAAGGCATGATCGTCAAGGTCACCGAAGTCGACCCGATCTGCGCCATGCAAGCCTGCATGGACGGTTTCGAACTGGTTTCGCCGTTCATCAACGGTGAAAACGATGGCACCGAAGCAAGCATCGACAAGGCCCTGCTGGGCAAGATCGACCTGATCGTGACCACCACCGGCAACGTTAACGTCTGCGACGCGAACATGCTCAAGGCCCTGAAAAAGCGCGCAGTGGTCTGCAACATCGGTCACTTCGACAACGAAATCGACACCGCTTTCATGCGCAAGAACTGGGCATGGGAAGAAGTGAAGCCACAGGTGCACAAGATCCATCGTACCGGTGCTGGCACCTTCGATCCGCACAACGATGACTACCTGATCCTGCTGGCTGAAGGCCGTCTGGTGAACCTGGGCAACGCTACCGGTCACCCAAGCCGCATCATGGACGGTTCGTTCGCCAACCAGGTTCTGGCGCAGATCTTCCTGTTCGGCCAGAAGTACGCCGACCTGCCTGCTGCTCAACAAGCCGAGCGCCTGACCGTTGAAGTTCTGCCGAAGAAGCTCGACGAAGAAGTGGCTCTGGAGATGGTGCGCGGCTTCGGCGGCGTAGTGACCAAACTGACCAAGACCCAGGCCGACTACATCGGCGTGACCGTCGAAGGTCCGTTCAAGCCGCACGCATACCGCTACTGATGGTTTGACACCGCTCCTGTGGGAGCGAATTCATTCGCGAAGGCGTTGGTACAATCGACATAAAACAGTCGGATGTAATATCGCATTCGCGGATAAATCCGCTCCCACAGGAGATTGGTGTCAGTCGCTTGCGCTTCCAAGGATTTCATCATGTCCCAAGACCGTCGCTACAGCTTCGAGTTCTTCCCGACGAAGACCGATGCCGGCCATGAAAAACTGCTGACAGTCGCTCGTCAGCTGGCCAGCCTGAAACCCGATTTCTTCTCCTGCACCTATGGTGCCGGTGGCTCCACCCGCGATCGCACGATCAACACCGTGTTGCAGCTGGAAAAAGAAGTCAGCATTCCCTCCGCCCCGCATCTGTCCTGCGTTGGTGACAGCAAGGCCGATCTGCGTGGCCTGCTCAAGCAATACAAGGATGCGGGCATCAGCCGCATCGTCGCCCTGCGCGGTGACCTGCCTTCGGGCATGGGCATGAGCGGTGGCGAGCTGCGCTATGCCAGTGACCTGGTGTCGTTCATCCGCGAGGAAACCGCTGATCACTTCCATATCGAAGTGGCTGCTTATCCGGAGATGCACCCACAGGCGCGCAATTTCGAAGACGATATCGCCAACTTCGTGCGCAAAGCCAAAGCCGGTGCCGACAGCGCCATTACCCAGTATTTCTTCAACGCCGACAGTTACTTCTACTTCGTCGATCGCGTGCGGAAAATGGGCGTTGATGTGCCGATCGTGCCGGGTATCATGCCTATCACCAACTACAGCAAACTGGCACGTTTTTCCGATGCCTGTGGCGCGGAAATCCCTCGCTGGATCCGCAAGCAGCTGGAGTCCTACGGTGATGACGTGAAGAGCATCCAGGCTTTTGGTGAGCAGGTGATTACACAAATGTGTGAACAACTGTTGCAAGGCGGCGCCCCGGGCCTGCACTTCTATACGCTGAATCAGGCTGAACCTAGCCTGACGATCTGGAACAATCTGCAGTTGCCGCGCTAAACACTGATTTATTTGTTGCGGCATGTCTGGCACATTCAGGTCATGTTTATTCGGTGACCCTGTCGCAAGCACAGGGTCGCCACGCCTTGGATAACGGACTAAGCAGTTGACTCCACCCAATAAGATCCAACCTCGCCCGCAGCTGATCTATCTGGTTTTCGGTGCCGAGACCTACCATCAGGAAGCCGTGTTCAGCATCGCCAGCGCTCTGGCCTGCCTGCGCGACACACCTGATCAGGCTCTGGATATCCAGGTATTCAGCGACAATCCAGAGCCGTACCGCTTGCTGCCGGTCCAGGTGCGCCCGCTGGACGAGGCGACACGCAAGGCCTGGAGCGAACCCCATGGTTATCATTTCCGGACCAAGCATGTCGCCCTGCGCGCCGTCCTGGAAGAGTCGCAGCAGGCCCTGTTGATCGACACCGACACATTTTTCCATTGCTCGCCGCTGAAGCTGTTCGAGCGGATCAAACCCGGCACAGTGCTGTGCAACGCTTTCAACCAGCGTTACGGGGCATATAGCTGCTCCGATCTGCACAAGGCTCTGGCCCATATCCTCGCCGAACGCGGCCTGGCCGATGACGAAATGCCGCTGCTCAATTCCGGCGTGATCGGCCTGATGCACGAAGACCGCGAACTGCTGGATCGCTCCATTGCCCTGATGGATGAGTTCTATCCTTTGGCCCCTGGCGCTTACACGCTGGAAGAGTTCTGCCTCGGCGTCGCGGCTTACCGGAATATGGAAGTCGCCGAGTGCACCGACCTGATCCACCATTACTGGAGCCGCAAGCAGCTGTTCCGCGCCAAGATTCGCGCCTGGCTGCACAAGCACAGCAATGCACCACTGAGCACTGCAGCCCTGGACGACACCCGGCGCGTGACCACTCGCCTGCCGCGCCCACCGCGCTGGCAGCGCCTGTTCTATCGCAGCATGACCCTGAGCGTGCCGTTGCAACAACGCCAGTTCATTCGCGAAATTCTCTATGGCTGCTATCAGCACAGCAACGAGTTCGACCGCGCCTGCTGCGAAGTCTGGTGGGACAAGGCTCGGGAAAATGCCGAGCAGCGTCTCAAGCAGCCACTGCAGCAGCAACAACTGGCCTCATGGCTGGACCACTGGATGGTCAAGCAACTGCTGGGCTGCCGCCGCGAGGCGATTTACCAGCACCTTTCACAGAACAAAAGCGGTGCCTGAGGTGCCGCTGCACTGACGCTACAAAACCGTTGAGCAGCAGGAACGCGGCGCAGAGCGATTGCTCTGTTATACTCCGGCTTCCCGCCAGGCTTACGCCCGGACGCTCGGTCTTGCAACAGGCATCTCGACACGCCAAAAGCGCATCTTCTTTTTTGCGCGCTAATGTCCCGAGATGACCTTGAGGCCCCGCAGGACCGGACGGGATCGCGACTTCGTCGCCATTCGCGCCGGGCAAGATCTCCCATTGGGCCAAGCCCTCACTTAGAACAGGATTACTCATGTCCTTTGCTTCCCTCGGTCTCTCCGAGGCTTTAGTCCGCGCCATCGAGGCAGCGGGCTATACCCAGCCTACTCCGGTGCAACAGCGGGCAATTCCCGCCGTGTTGCAAGGTCGCGACCTGATGGTCGCGGCTCAGACAGGTACTGGTAAAACCGGCGGTTTCGCCCTCCCGATCCTGGAGCGGCTGTTCCCCAACGGTCATCCGGACAAATCCCAGCGTCACGGCCCGCGCCAACCGCGTGTACTGGTCCTGACCCCGACTCGCGAACTCGCCGCCCAGGTGCATGACAGCTTCAAGCTGTACGCCCGCGATCTGAAGTTCGTCAGCGCCTGCATTTTCGGCGGTGTCGGCATGAACCCGCAGGTCCAGGCCATGGCCCGGGGCGTCGACGTACTGGTCGCCTGCCCGGGTCGCCTGCTCGATCTGGCCGGCCAGGGCAGCGTCGATCTGTCCCACGTCGAGATCCTTGTTCTCGACGAAGCCGACCGCATGCTCGACATGGGCTTCGTCCACGACGTGAAGAAAGTCCTCGCGCGCCTGCCGGCCAAGCGCCAGAACCTGCTGTTCTCGGCAACGTTCTCCAGCGACATCACCGCCCTGGCCGGCAAGCTGCTGCACAACCCGGAACGAATCGAAGTCACGCCGCCCAACACCACGGTCGAGCGTATCGAGCAACGGGTGTTCCGTCTGCCAGCCAACCACAAGCGTTCGCTGCTGGCCCACCTGATCACCAAGGGTGCCTGGGAACAGGTGCTGGTGTTTACCCGTACCAAGCACGGCGCCAACCGCCTGGCCGAGTATCTGGACAAGCACGGCCTGAGCGCCGTGGCGATCCACGGCAACAAGAGCCAGAACGCCCGTACCAAAGCCCTGGCCGACTTCAAGGCCGGTGAAGTGCGGATCATGGTCGCCACCGATATCGCCGCCCGCGGCCTGGATATCGACCAACTGCCCCACGTGGTCAACTTCGAGCTGCCTAACGTCGACGAAGACTACGTACACCGCATCGGCCGCACTGGCCGTGCCGGTCGTAACGGCGAGGCGATCTCGCTGGTCGCGCCGGATGAAGAAAAACTGCTGAAAAGCATCGAACGCATGACCAAGCAGAAAATCGCCGATGGCGACCTGATGGGCTTCGATATCACGGCCGTTGAAGCCGAGAAACCCGAAGTGCGTGAACGTCCGGATGTACGCAACCCTCGTGCCGCTCGCGCGCCACGTGGCGAAGGTGCCGCCAGCAACAGCGGTGGTCGCAAGGACAAGGGCAAGGATAAAGGCAAGGAAAAGCCGGCCGCGGCGGCGGGCGAACGCCCGGCGCGTCAGCCACGTGAGCAGAAGCCGCGCGAGGGTACGCCTCGCGAACAACGCGCAGCTGTTCCACGCCCGGCGCCGGATCGGGCGCCTGACGAGTTTCTGGATGACGAAGTGGATAACTTCGGCAACCGCGCTGACTACGTCAGCCCGTACCAGAACAAGAACCAGAGTCGCGGCCGCCGTCCCGGCGCTCCGGCAGCTCCGGGTGCCGCTGTTGGCGCAGGTGCAGGCGCGCCACGTGGTGGTGCTGCGCCAGGTCGTGGCCCGCGCAGCAATACCGGCGGCGGTGCCAGCACCGGCGCCGGTGCGCCAGCAGGCAAGCGCAGTGGCCCACGCAGTGGTTCAGGTGGCGGCGCAGGTCGTGATGGCCAGGCTCGTCGCGAAGACCAGCCACGCAACCGCCGTCCGGCCCGCGATGACCAGCCACGTTCGGAACCCGCAGTTCGCGGCCCCCGTGACGGTCAGCCGCAACCGAAGATCGTGCACAAGGAATCGAAAAGTGATCGCTTCCCGTCGCCCGAACAACTTGAACAGCTGCCAAGCCGCCCACGCGGTGAAAAGCCGGCGCTGCTGACGCGCAATCGCGATAGCTGAGCAGTGGTACTGTGGAGCAGGCTTCAGCCGGGAATACGCTTTCCCGGCTAAAGCCGGTCCCACCGAATACACAGTTCCAGACATAAAAAAACGCCGACCCATGAGGTCGGCGTTTTTTTTCAGACCAAGCGCAATTACTTGGCCTTGACGCCTTCGAACGAGATGTTCAGTTCCATGGTGTCAGACTGTGGACCCAGGTCCATCATCTTGCCGAAATCAGAACGCTTGATCGAAGTGGTGCCGTTGAAGCCTGCACGGTAGCCGCCCCATGGATCCTTGCCTTCGCCGTTGAAGGTAGCCTTGACCACAACTGGTTTGGTCACGCCGTGCAGGGTCAGGTCGCCGGTTACGTCGGCAGTGACTTTGCCGTCAGCATTTTTACCCGTAGGGGTGACTTTAGTAGAGACGAACTTGGCGTCCGGATAGGTAGCGACGTCCAGGAAGTCCTTGCTGCTGATGTGCTTGTCGCGTTCGGCATGGTTGGTGAAAACGCTGGCGGTTTTCACGTCGATGCTGATTTTGCTGTCTTCAGGCTTGGCAGCGTCGAAGCTGAACGTACCGGTCCAGTCTTTGAAAGTACCGTGGATGAAGCTGTAGCCCAGGTGGCTGATGGTGAAATCGATGAAGGCGTGCTGGCCTTCTTTATCGATGGTGTAGTCAGCAGCCATGGCCTGGCCAGCGGTGAACAGTGCGGTACCCAGTGCCAGAGCGGCGAGAGACTTCTTCAACATGCTTTTCTTCCTATCAGGGTTGAACAACTAGCTGCGACCCAGCATGCGCTTGAGGGTCACATCACGATCGATAAAGTGGTGTTTCAGTGCTGCAAGACCGTGGAGCCCTGCGAAAATCACAAGAACCCAGGCCAGATAAAGGTGTACGACACCCGCGTTGTCCGCCTGATCCGGCAGGCCGCTGATCAGCGCCGGCACATCGAACAGGCCAAACACCGAGATCCCCACACCGTCGGCGGTGGAAATGAGGTACCCGGCGAACATCACGGCAAACAGACCGACATACAGAAACAGATGGCCAAACGCCGCGCCGATGCGGGTCCACTTGCCATAACTGGCCAGGGGTGGTGGCGGCGGACTGAGCAGGCGCCAGACCACGCGAATCAGCATCACCGCGAACAGGGTCAGACCAATGCTCTTGTGCAAATCAGGGCCGGCCTTGCGCCATGTATCGTAGTAACCCAGGCCGACCATCCATAAACCCAACGCAAACAGACCAAATACCGCAATGGCCACGCCCCAGTGCAGCAACATGCTGACCAGACCGTATCGAGAGGAGGAGTTCTTCAGTTGCATCGCCGATACCTTGTATAAGTTGGACACAGACTAGCTTTTTATCTATCGAATGAAAGCGCAAATTCTTGCTCTGAAAGATCGAAAAATTCGATTATTACAGAGCTCGCGTACTGTCCATTGTCGCCGCTCTGACGTATGCAACCCCATTTCCCCAGGCACAAATCGAATTTGCCCACAGAGCATCCCGATTATCCGGCACTAGCAACACAACACCGTGACCGCCGGTTTCAGGATGCGGATGAACGGCTATAAGCGGCCTACACCGATGGGCGATTTTTCATACAAAAAAAAGCGCGACCTGTAAGAGGTCGCGCTTTTCAGTGCTTCAGCCTGTTTGCAGCCGATCAGTTTTTCACGTCGGTTGCCGCTGGCGCCTTGGTCGGTTCGGCCTTTTTCACTGGAGCCTTGTGAGCCGGAGCTGGCTCTTTCTTCGCCGCGTCTTTTTTCGCTGGCTCTTTCTTGGCGGGTTCTTTCTTCGCAGCCGGCTTGTGCGCAGGCGCCTTCTTCGCCGGCTCTGCCGCCTTGGCTGGCGCAACGACCGGAGCCACCACCGGCGCTACCGGGGCTGCCACAGGCTCCGGAGCCGGAGCGGGCGCAGGGACAGGCGCCGGAACCGGCTCAGGCGCCTTCTCGGGCGCCTTGCCACCGAACAGACGGGAGAAGAAGCCCGGCTCGTCGTCAGCCTTTTTGGTTTCCACAGGCTTGGCCGGAGCCGGGGCCTGCGGGCCGACCTTGATCGCTTCCAGCGTCTTGCCTGCGGCGAGGTCCTGCAACTGATTGGCCGCACGCTGACCGCTGCGCAGGGCGCCTTCCAGGGTGCCTGGGTACAGGGGATCGGTGTGCTCACCGGCAAAGGCTACACGCTGGATCGGCTTTTCCCACAGACGCCAGTATTTGCTGATCTGGCCCGGACCGAAGGCCAGATAGGAACCGGTGATCGAAGGATCGGTGCTGTAGCGGCGAATTTCATAACCGGTGAACGCGCCACGTGCCTGCGGGAAGAAGTTATGGAAGCGAATCAGCACCTGATCCACCAACTGCTTGTCACCAAAGGCCTGCATCAGGCGCGCGTTGTCGCCGGACAGGTTGATGATCACGTTGGCGCCGCCCTTGAGGGCAGGCTCGATCCACAGCATGCCCAGACCGGTGTTGCTGAAGGTTTCACCGGACATGCGCGCCTTGCTGTCCCAGACCGGGGTCTTGAACTTGAGCATGATCTGGTCGCGCCAACCGTAGTTGGTGCTCTTCAGTGCACCCTGATGCTGAGCGTCAAGGGCCGGAGTCATCTGGATGTTGCCCAGTGCGCGCAAGGGCACCGCCAGCACCAGATATTCCGCCTGATAGCCGACCGCACCGACCTTGACGGTGACGCCGTCCTTGTCCTGGGAAATCGCCGATACCGGGGAGTTGGTCTTGATGGTCTTGATCTGCCTGGCAAAGGCCTCGGCCAATACACCACTGCCACCCGGCAGGCGGGCAGCGCGCAGGTCACGGTCATCGACGCCGCGGTAGACCTTCGACTGCTGGGCAAAATACAGCAGCGACAGGCGCGAAGGCTCGTCGTAACGGCTGCGGATTTCCTGATTGATCAGTTGCCGGGCAGTGGCGGGCAAGGTCAGGCGGTCCAACCAGTTGGCGACGTTGACCTGGTCCAGAGCGAACAGGGTGTTATTCGAGGCCGGATTCTGCGGGTCATCAATGGAGCGCGCCAGGTTATCCAGGGTTTCTTCGTAACGCTTGAGGGCCGCAGCGGTTTCCGGTTGCTTGACCGCCAGATCGGCGGCGGTGAAGTAGCTGCCATCGATCAGGTAGCCAGGGGTGCGGACGAATTCCGGCGCAGGCACGCTCTGTACCTTGAAGCGATCCAGATATTGATTCAGCACCGGTTGAACCTTGGCATTACCGATCCACTCGCTGCTCGCCAGTGCCGAACGGCCGCCCAGCGTCGGACGGGCCTCCAGCAGGGTGACTTGCCAGCCCTTGGCCTGGAGCTCGTAAGCCGTCGTCAGGCCGGCCATGCCAGCGCCTACCACAATGGCGGTGTGTTGTTTTTCAGCTGCCAGTGCAGACGCACTGACCAGCCCTACCATCAACAGCGCACAGGCGCGCAGCCAACCAGAAAGCATTCGGCAAACTCCGGGATAAACGTAAGAAACTTCGGACGACAGGGTCCAGGATCGGCGCGAAGGATACGTCAGCGCCGCGGGCGCTACCAGCAATGTCCGTCGGGCGTCGATTGTCACTCAATTGGTACAAGAGGTTGTCCCGCAGGCAGGCATTGCATAGGCTTGCGCGATTGTTCGCCCTCGCGTCATGCGAGTCGCCACCAGGAGATTACCGATGGGCCTGAATAACCAGTGGATGCAACGCGACCTTGCGGTCCTGTGGCACCCCTGCACCCAGATGAAAGACCACGAAAACCTGCCGCTGATCCCGATCAAGCGTGGCGAGGGGGTCTGGCTGGAGGACTTCGAAGGCAAGCGTTATCTGGACGCCGTCAGTTCCTGGTGGGTCAACGTGTTCGGCCACGCCAACCCGCGCATCAACCAACGCATCAAGGATCAGGTCGACCAACTGGAGCACGTGATCCTCGCCGGTTTCAGCCACCAGCCGGTGATCGAACTGTCCGAGCGCCTGGTCAAGCTCACGCCGGAAGGCCTGACCCGGTGTTTCTACGCCGATAATGGTTCGTCGTGCATCGAAGTCGCGCTGAAAATGAGCTTTCACTACTGGCTCAATCGCGGCAAGCCGGAGAAAAAACGCTTCGTTACCCTGAGCAACAGTTATCACGGCGAAACCATCGCGGCGATGTCGGTGGGCGATGTACCGCTGTTCACCGAGACCTACAAGACGCTGCTGATGGACACCATCAAGGTGCCGAGTCCGGACTGTTATTACCGCCCCGAAGGCGTGAGCTGGGAAGATCACTCGCGCACGATGTTCGCCCTCATGGAGCAGACCCTGGCAGAAAATCACGCCAGCGTCGCGGCAGTGATCGTCGAGCCACTGATCCAGGGCGCGGGCGGCATGCGCATGTACGACCCGATCTACCTCAAGCTGCTGCGCGAGGCCTGCGATCGCTATGGCGTACATCTGATTCACGACGAGATCGCCGTGGGCTTCGGCCGCACCGGCACCATGTTCGCCTGCGAACAGGCCGGTATCCGCCCGGACTTCCTCTGCCTGTCCAAGGCCCTGACCGGTGGCTACCTGCCCCTGGCGGCGTGCCTGACCACCGACGAGGTATACGACGCCTTCTACGACGACTACCCGACCCTGCGCGCCTTCCTGCATTCCCACAGCTACACCGGCAACCCGCTGGCATGTGCGGCAGCACTGGCGACTCTGGATATCTTCGAGCAGGACAACGTCATCGAAAACAACAAGGCTTTGGCCCAGCGCATGGCCACGGCTACGGCACACCTGGTTGACCATCCCCATGTCGCCGAAGTGCGCCAGACCGGCATGGCGCTGGCTATCGAGATGGTTCAGGACAAGGCCAGCAAGACCGCCTACCCCTGGCAGGAGCGCCGCGGCCTGCAAGTGTTCCAGCACGCCCTGGAACGCGGCGCCCTGCTGCGACCGCTGGGCAGCGTGGTGTACTTCCTGCCGCCTTACGTGATCACCCCGGAACAGATCGACTTTCTCGCCGAAGTCGCCAGCGAAGGCATCGATATCGCCACCCGCAGCGGCATCAGCGTGGCGGTGCGCAAGGATTTCCATCCCGATTTCCGTGATCCGGGCTGAGGGCATTGGCGGTGTAACTGCGACATCTTTGCCGACTGACCTGACGCAATCTCTGTAGGAGCTGCCGAAGGCTGCGATTGGATCTACCTGATACAGCGTTTTCGCAGCCTTCGGCAGCTCCTACACATTCGTGTTTGCTGCGCGATAGTGTGATGTCATAAGCACAGCGGCCTACAAACCCAATATTTCAGAGACGCACCATGAGACTGTCCCGCTTCTTTATCGACGCCCCCCTGAGCCTTGGCGAGCACGAGCTGCCGGAGGCCCAGGCCCACTATATCGGGCGGGTCCTGCGCATGACCGAAGGTGACGCCCTGCAATTGTTCGACGGCTCAGGCTTTGAGTTTCGCGGCAAACTGCTGGAAGTGGGCAAGAAACGGGTGCAGGTCCAGCTCGACGAGCGCTTTGCCGGGCAAATCGAATCGCCGCTACGCATTCACCTCGGCCAGGGCCTGTCCCGTGGCGAGCGCATGGACTGGGCGATTCAGAAAGCCACGGAACTGGGCGTCAGCGAAATCACCCCGATTGTCAGCGAACGCTGTGAAGTGCGGCTCAAGGATGAGCGTGCGCAGAAGCGCCAGGACCACTGGCAGCAGATCGCGATCAGCGCGTGCGAACAATGCGGTCGTTCAGTCGTGCCGGTGATTCACTCACCCGTAACCCTGGCCGAATGGCTCAAGCACACCAGCGCCGATCTCAAACTGGTGCTGCATCCGGTGGCCGAGCCGCTGGTCAGCCATGAAAAACCTGCAACCCTCGCATTCCTGATCGGCCCCGAAGGCGGCCTCAACGATGCGGAAGTCGACCAGGCCCAGGACGCCGGCTTCCATGCCGCGCGCCTTGGCCCGCGCGTGCTGCGTACGGAAACCGCACCGGTGGTGGCGCTCAGCGTGGCGCAGCAGCTTTGGGGGGATTTCTAAAGCTTTTTCCCGTTGGAGCGAGGCTTGCCCGCGAACAAATATCACGTGGTACATCAGGTACACCGCGCCGCTATCTTCGCGGGCAAGCCTCGCTCCCGCAGAGTTCACCCCAACGCGTATTCACAACACATAAAAACAGATCGCCACAAAGTGCAGCAGGCTCCCGGCAACCACGAACAGGTGCCAGATCCCATGCCAATGGCGAATATGATCGCGGGCAAAGAAGATAATCCCCACGGTGTACAACACTCCGCCCGCCGCCAGCCAGGCAAAACCCGCAGTGCCCAGCGCCGCCAGCAGCGGCTTGACTGCCACTAACACGATCCAGCCCATCACCGCGTAGATCACCAGGGACATGATCCGCGCCTCGGAGCGTGGCTTGATCTCCTGCAGGATGCCAATCACCGCCAGCCCCCAGACAATGCCGAACAGCGTCCAGCCCCAGGGACCGCGCAGGGTGACCAGGCAGAATGGCGTGTAACTGCCCGCAATCAGCAGATAGATCGAAAAGTGATCAACCTTCTGCATGATCACCTTCGCCCGCCCGCGTACGCTGTGATACACGGTGGACGCGCTGTACAGGGTGACCAGGGTGACGCCATAGATCGCCATGCTGACAACCTTCCAGACATCCCCATGCAAACTTGCCATCACCAACAACCAGACTGCCCCGATAGTGGCCAAAATGGCGCCTACCAGATGGGTCCAGGCGTTGAACTTCTCGCCGTAATACATCCGCGCACACCCTCCATTTCAATCGACGGACCTCAAGGCTCCGGGTTATGACCGCAAAAGTACAGCCATCACTCAGAGACTTGGGCACAATCGGCAGCATTCGAACAAGAAGACACGCCCATGCAGATCGACGACGAATTGACCCTGAAGAAGCTGGAGATCTTTCTCGCCTTCATGCGCACCGGCAATCTGGCCCGGGCGGCGGCGGAGCTGCAGACCAGCCATGTCAGCGTGCATCGGGCCATCCACTCCCTGGAAAGCGCCCTGCGCTGCCCGCTGTTCAAGCACGAAGGCCGCAACTTGACGCCGCTGGAAAGCGCCTATGTGCTTGAGGAACGCGCCCAGAAGCTGATTCAGGACGTGCTCGCCACCGTCGAGCTGACCCGCCAGGCCGCAGGCTTCTCCGCCGCGCGTTTCCGCCTCGGCGCGCTCTACTCGTTGACCGTCAAAACCGTACCGCAGCTGATCATGGGCCTTAAGCTGCGGCGCAGCGAGCTGAACATCGACCTGATCCTGGGCTCCAATATCGACCTGTTCTACAAGCTCAAGAACATGGAGGCGGATGCGATCCTGGTCTCGCTGGACGAGAGCGTCAACGACCCGGATTGCGAGCATCTGCCGTTGTTCAGCGACGATATCTTCCTCGCCGTTCCCGCCGACTCGCCTTTCTCCCAACGCAGTGAGATCGACCTCAGCGACCTGCGCGAAGCCACCTTCATCACCCTGACCCAAGGCTTCGCCACCCATCGCGACGGCATCCGGGTCTTTCAACAGGCCGGCTTCGAGCCGAAGGTGGCCATGCAGGTCAACGATATCTTCACCCTGCTGAGCATGGTCAGCTCCGGCGTCGGCTATGCCCTGCTGCCAGGGCGTATCGCCGCCGTCTATGAAAACCGCGTGCGCCTGATCCCGTTGCAGCAGCGTTATCACATGCAACAGCACATCGGCATCGTCTTCCTCAAGAGCCGGGAGCGCGATCCGAATCTGCTGGCGTTGGTGGCGGAATGCCGGATGTATGCCAATCGGTTGAGCAGCCCGTCTTAAATGTGTGCGAATTCATTCGCGAAGAGGCCCATCATTCAACGAATTTTTGCCGTTTGAAATACCGCCTTCGCGAATGAATTCGCTCCCACAGAATCAGCTCCCACAATACAAAAAAACGCCCCCGGCCTTGCGACCGGGGGCGTTTTTCGTTGCAGCGAGGGCTTACTGAACAGTTGGCGTTTCGCCAGCGTCCTGCATGCGTTGCAGCTCTTGTGCGTACAGGGCGTCGAAGTTGACCGGAGCCAGCATCAGCGCCGGGAACGAACCACGGACCACCAGGTTGTCGATGGCTTCGCGCGCGTAAGGGAACAGCAGGTTCGGGCAGAACGCGCCCAGGGTGTGGCTCAGGGAAGCAGCGTCCAGGCCCTTGATCAGGAAGATACCGGCCTGTTGCACTTCAACGATGAAAGCGACTTCGTCACCTGTGTTGACGGTGACCGACAGGGTCAGCACGACTTCGTAGAAATCGTTTTCCAGTTGTTTCTGGCGGGTGTTCAGGTCCAGGCTGACAGCCGGGGTCCACTCCTGACGGAAGATCGCCGGGCTTTTCGGCGCTTCGAACGACAGGTCGCGAACATAAATGCGTTGCAGCGAGAATTGCGGAGCTTCGTCTTCTGCAGCCGCGTTAGTCTGTTGATCAGTCATCTCAGATCCTTTCTATTCTTAAGGTCTTTCGGGGAACGGGTTATCAGGCTTCCAGCAGGGCGTCGAGCTTGCCGGCGCGCTCCAGGGCAAACAGGTCATCGCAGCCGCCCACATGGGTCGAGCCGATCCAGATCTGCGGCACCGAAGTACGCCCGGCCTTCTTGGTCATTTCTGCGCGCAGTTGCGGCTTGCCATCGACGACGATCTCGTCGAATTCAATGTCCTTGCTCTTGAGCAACTGCTTGGCGCGCGAGCAGTAAGGGCAATAATCACTGGAATAAACGATGACTTCAGCCATTTCACTTCACCAGTGGCAGGTTGTCTGCACGCCAGGTCGACACACCGCCGCCGAGCTTGGCTGCGGTGAAGCCGGACTTGAGCAGTTCACGGGCGATACCGCCGGCCTGCTGGCCCATGGCATCGACTATGATCAGGGTCTTGCCCTTGTATTTTTCAAGTTCCGAGGTGCGCGACAGCACCTTGTCCTGCGGGAAATTCAGGGCGCCAACGATATGGCCGCTGGAGTAATCCTTGGAAGCGCGAATGTCGATGACCACCCCCTGGTCGTTGTTGACCAGTGCGGTCAGCTCGCGCGTGGTCAGGCTACGACCACCCTTGCTCATTTCATAGGCAGCCAGCAGCGCAGCGAGAATGACGAAAGCGCCAGTGATCAGATAGTGATTCGTGGCGAAGGCAAGCAGATGATCAACCATCAGAAGGTTCCAGGGCGTTAAAATGTCGGCCAGTATACACAGCAGCCTAGGTCGGCCAAAGCCCGTACGGCAGTGACGCAACATGAACTTGTCACTAATATGGCGATCTTTTTTTCAACCTCCCTTTTCTGCCACGAGTGGGTTCCATGACTACCACGCCTAAACCTTTGGTTCTGATCATCCTCGACGGCTTCGGCCACAGCGACAGTCACCATGGCAACGCGATCTACGAAGCCAGGATGCCGGTCATGGATCGCCTCTACAAAACCATGCCCAACGGCCTGATTTCAGGCTCCGGGATGGACGTCGGCCTGCCGGACGGGCAGATGGGCAACTCCGAAGTCGGCCACATGAACCTGGGTGCCGGGCGCGTGGTGTATCAGGACTTCACGCGGGTAACCAAGGCCATTCGTGACGGCGAGTTCTTCGAGAACCCGGCCATCTGCACCGCCGTCGACAAGGCTGTCGGCGCGGGCAAGGCCGTGCATGTACTGGGCCTGCTGTCCGACGGCGGCGTACACAGCCATGAAGACCACCTGGTGGCCATGGTCGAACTGGCCGCCAAGCGTGGCGCCGAGAAGATTTACCTGCACGCCTTCCTCGATGGCCGCGACACGCCGCCACGTAGCGCCGAGAAATACCTGCAAACCATGGAAGACGCCTACAAGCGTCTGGGCAAGGGTCGTACCGCCAGCATCATCGGTCGTTACTTCGCCATGGACCGCGACAACCGCTGGGACCGCGTTGCCTCTGCTTACAACCTGATCGTCGACGGCCAGTCCGAATTCCAGGCCAACAGCGCCCAGGCGGGCCTTGACGCAGCGTATGGCCGTGGCGAGAACGACGAATTCGTCAAAGCCACCAGCATCGGCGAGCCGGTCAAGGTCGAAGACGGCGACGCCGTGGTCTTCATGAACTTCCGCGCCGACCGCGCCCGTGAGCTGACCCGGGTCTTCGTCGAAGACGGTTTCAAGGACTTCGAGCGCGCCCGCCAGCCAAAACTGGCCGGTTTCGTCATGCTCACCCAATATGCCGCCAGCATCCCTGCGCCATCGGCCTTTGCTGCCGGCAGCCTGAAGAACGTCCTGGGCGAATACCTGGCAGAAAAGGGCAAGACCCAGCTGCGTATCGCCGAGACCGAGAAATACGCCCACGTTACTTTCTTCTTCTCCGGTGGCCGCGAAGAGCCGTTCCCGGGCGAAGAACGCATCCTGATTCCGTCGCCGAAAGTCGCCACCTACGACCTGCAACCGGAAATGAGTGCGCCGGAAGTCACCGACCGTATCGTCGATGCCATCGAAAACCAGCGTTATGACGTGATCATCGTCAACTACGCCAACGGCGACATGGTTGGCCACAGCGGCATTATGGAAGCGGCAATCAAGGCCGTGGAATGCCTGGACGTCTGCGTCGGCCGTATCGCCGAAGCCCTGGAGAAGGTCGGCGGCGAAGCCCTGATCACCGCGGACCACGGCAACGTCGAGCAAATGACCGATGACCACACCGGTCAGGCGCACACTGCGCACACTTCCGAGCCGGTACCGTTTGTCTATGTCGGCAAGCGCAAGCTCAAGGTCCGCGAAGGCGGCGTACTGGCCGATGTGGCGCCGACCATGCTGGAACTGATGGGCCTGGAAAAACCGCAAGAAATGACCGGTCATTCCATTCTCGTCGCCGAGTAAGCTGAACAATTGGTAACAATTCGGCGTTTCGTTGGTCGAAACGTCGAATTTTCCTACAACTGATGCTAAAGCAATGGTTGCCGGACGTTTTTTTTGCAGCGCGTGGCGGGCATACTAGTCCCCGTCTTTCTTCTCTCTCTCCTCGGTATCGCCCGCCCAATGCTCCGCGCCTTGATCGCTCTTGCCCTGATTTGCCTGCTCAATCCGGCCTTCGCCGACGATGAGCGCGCGCAGACCCAAAAACAGCTGGACACCGCTCGTCAGGAGATCGCTGACCTGCAGAAAGTCCTGGGCAAATTGCAGGAAGAAAAGGCCGGTGTGCAGAAAGACCTCAAGGGCACCGAAACTGAAATGGGCAAGTTGGAAAAGCAGGTCGAGGTCCTGCAAAAGGAACTAAAAAAGACTGAAAGCGAGCTGCAGCGGCTCGATCAGGAAAAGAAAAAGCTGCAGAGCGCCCGGGTTGAACAACAACGCCTGATCGCTATCCAGGCCCGCGCCGCCTACCAGAGTGGCCGCCAGGAATACCTCAAGCTGCTGCTCAATCAGCAGCACCCGGAAAAATTCGCCCGCACCCTGACCTATTACGATTACCTGAGCCAGGCGCGCCTGACTCAATTGCGCAATTTCAATGAAACCCTGCGCCAGCTGAGCAATGTCAGCAAGGACATCGATCTGCAACAGGCCCAGCTGCTGGTGCAGCAAGGCAACCTGGACAGCCGCCGCGCAGACCTGGAGAAGGTCCGCAAGGATCGCCAGGAAGCCCTGGCCAAGCTCAATCAGGATTACAAGGTTCGAGACCAGAAGCTCCAGGCCCGCCAGCAGGATCAGGCAGACCTGAGCAAAGTACTCAAGACCATCGAAGAAACCCTGGCCCGTCAGGCCCGGGAGGCAGAAGAAGCGCGGCAGAAAGCGCTGATCGCCGAGCGTGAAGCCGAGGAGAAGCGCCAGCGTGAAGAAGCCGCCCGCGCCCTGGCCAGGAACAACCGGGACAACAGCCCGCCAGATGACGAAGTACCGCCGCCGCGCCGCCCGTCCAAGACCCCTGGTGCGCTGGTTTCCAGCAGCGGTGCGTCCTATGGCGGACCATTTGCTGATGCCAAGGGAAAACTTCCATGGCCAGTTGATGGTCGATTGGTAGCACGCTTTGGCGAAAGCCGCGGCGATGACGCCCGTGCCACCTGGGACGGGGTCATGATCAGCGCTTCGGCGGGAACCCAGGTCCATGCCGTGCATGGCGGTCGCGTGGTGTTTGCCGACTGGTTGCGCGGCGCCGGGCTTCTGGTCATTCTCGACCACGGTAATGGTTACCTGAGTCTGTATGGTCATAACCAGAGTCTGCTCAAGGACGCTGGGGACATTGTTAAAGCCGGGGAAGCGATTTCCACTGTCGGTACCAGTGGCGGTCAGGATACTCCGGCGTTGTATTTCGCTATTCGTCAGCAGGGTCGCCCCACTGATCCGGCCCAATGGTGTCGTACTCAAGGATAAGTAGGCACCGCATTTAGGAGTTCGTTAGACATGCTGCATTTGTCCCGCCTCACCTCGCTGGCCCTGACTATCGCCGTCGTTATCGGTGCTCCGCTGGCCCATGCTGCCGAGAAAGCCACAATTGCGCCTGCCGCAGCAGCGGCGAGCAGCACCGCCAACGCCAATGCCAAGGCGCCATTGCCGCTGGATGAGCTGCGCACCTTTGCCGAGGTCATGGACCGGATCAAGTCCGCCTACGTCGAACCGGTAGACGACAAGACCCTGCTTGAGAACGCCATCAAGGGCATGCTCAGCAACCTTGATCCGCATTCCGCCTACCTTGGCCCGGAGGACTTCCAGGAGCTGCAGGAAAGCACCAGCGGCGAGTTTGGTGGCCTGGGCATCGAAGTCGGCGTCGAAGACGGCTTTATCAAGGTGGTCTCGCCTATCGATGACACCCCTGCCTCCAAGGCCGGCATCGAGGCTGGTGACCTGATCGTCAAGATCAACGGCGCGCCGACCCAGGGTCAGACCATGCAGGAAGCGGTCGACAAGATGCGCGGCAAGATCGGCGAAAAAATCACCCTGACCCTGGTCCGCGATGGCGGTACGCCGTTCGACGTGACCCTGGCGCGGGCGACCATTCAGGTCAAGAGCGTGAAATCGCAGATGCTGGAGCCTGGCTACGGTTACATCCGTATCACCCAGTTCCAGGTCAAGACCGGCGAAGAAGTCGGCAAGGCCCTGGCCAAGCTGCGCAAAGACAACGGCAAGAAAATGAACGGCCTGGTCCTGGACCTGCGCAACAACCCTGGCGGCGTGCTGCAGGCGGCCGTGGAAGTGGCCGACCACTTCCTGACCAAGGGCCTGATCGTCTACACCAAGGGCCGCATCGCCAACTCAGAGCTGCGCTTCAATGCCGACCCGGCGGACGCCAGCGAAGGCGCACCATTGGTGGTGCTGATCAACGGCGGCAGCGCCTCGGCTTCGGAAATCGTCGCCGGTGCCTTGCAGGACCAGAAACGCGGCGTGCTCATGGGCACCGACAGCTTCGGCAAGGGCTCGGTGCAGACCGTGTTGCCGCTCAATAATGATCGCGCGATCAAGATCACTACGGCGCTGTACTTCACGCCTAACGGCCGCTCGATCCAGGCCCAGGGCATCAATCCGGATATCGTGGTCCGTCGGGCCAAGGTCACCAATGAAGCCGATGCCGAGAACTACAAGGAAGCCGATCTGCTCGGCCACCTGGGCAACGGCAACGGCGGCGCGGATAAACCGACGGTCAAGGGCTCGGCCGCCAAGGCCCGTCCGCAGGACGACGACTACCAGTTGAACCAGGCCCTGAGCCTGCTCAAGGGCTTGAGCGTCACCCGCGGAAATTAATTGATGGTTATGTGGTTTTCACGCTGCCTGCTGGCGGGGCTTCTCAGCCTCGCCGGTATTGCCCATGGCGCATCGACGGAACTGGAGAACGACAAGGACAGTGCGGGTAAATCCGCCTATCTGACGTTGATTATCGACGATCTCGGGCAGAATCCGGAACGCGACCGCCGTGCCCTGGCGCTGCCTGGGCCGGTGACCCTGGCTATCATGCCTGACACGCCCCACGCCACCGACTTCGCCCGGGAAGCCCACAAGGCTGGCAAGACGGTCATCCTGCATATGCCCATGGACCCGGCAACCGGCCCCTATGCCTGGCGCCCCGACCTGCCCATGGACGAGCTGGCAAGGCGCCTGAACGCCGCGCTGCTGAAAGTCCCCTATGCGGCCGGCCTGAACAACCACGAAGGCAGCCGCATGACCGCCCAGCCCGAAGCCATGGGTTGGCTGGTGGCCGAGTTGCAACGCCGTCACCTGTTCCTGATCGACAGCCGCACCAGTGCCAAGACCGTGGCCGCCGCCCAGGCGCAGCTGATCGGCCTGGCCAGCGCTTCCCGCGACGTATTCCTCGATGACGTGCGAACTCCGGAAGCCGTCGCTACCCAGCTCAAGACCGCGATCCGCCTGGCCCACAAGCAAGGCTCGGTGATCATGATCGGCCACCCTTATCCTGTGACCCTGGATTTGCTGGAGCGGGAGCTGCCGGGACTCAAGGCACAAGGCATCAACTGGATCGATGTGCGGCGAATGATCAGCGTGCGCGGTAACGGCGCCATGGCTGCCCATGGCAAGAACGGGGTTTATCACAAGACTGCGGCTCCCCACCCCGCCAAGCCATCAGAACCCCCAGCGGCCCCTGTGACGCCTTCCGTACCTGCAACGCCGGCAGAGCCTGCAATACCTGCCGCACCTTCCGCAGCACCTGATGCACCTGATGCATCGGCAGCACCTGCGCCCCCTCCGGCAACAGAGCAAGAGCCGCCCGCCGAGTTGTAGGCCCGCGCCATTTATTACCCGGGGAAAAATCTGCTTTTTTCTCCCCCCCTTGTTCCCCGAGTTGCTCCTTGTTTAAAGAGGCCAGGCACGTCGTCCGACGTGTCCAGATCTCCAAACAATCAAGGATGATTCATGAACAAAGGATTTCTTGCCGGGCTGTGCCTCGGTATCGGTTTATTACCTCTGTCGGGCCAGGCCAGGGATTTTGGCGAAGGATTAGTTAGCCTTTCTGCTTCGATAGCTCTGGAAAACCAGGATGGCCGCTACAACCACTGGAACGGTATCGGACGGATCGTGGCCAGGGACGGCCTGCACTGCACCGCAACCCTGCTCGACACCCGCAGCCCCGACAGCCCGGCCGATGCCCCGGCCTACCTGCTGACCAACGGGCATTGCCTGGAAAAGAAAAACGGCTTGATCGTCACTGATCGCGCAGTCGAGGGCGAAGCGCTGTTCAACTACTTCACCGATACCCAGCCTCAGTCCTTTGCCCTGAAACAAATCAACTGGAGCAGCACGCAGGGTGTCGATCTGGCCGTCGTCGAATTGCAGCAACCGCTCAGCGCATTGATTGCCGCCGGCATCGAGCCGATCGCCCTGGCGAGGGATCTGCCGCCGATCGGCAGCGATATCCTGCTGGTCGGGGCCCCCTTGAAGCCTGGTACAGGCCACCTGCGCCTGGCGGCCTGTACCCAGCAAGAGTCAGCGGATGTGCTGGAGCAACCCTGGTTGTGGCGCAACTCGGTGAAAAACCAGTGTCGCGACCTCAGCAAAGGCAGCTCGGGCAGCCCGATCCTGTCCCGTACCAGCAACGAAGTGTTTGCGGTCCTGAATACCTCGACACAAGGCAACCCAGGCAGCGGCAAGCCATTGGAACTGCCCGAAAACTTCCCGGTGCCTTCACCTGATAGCAACTACGGCAGCGCCGTGACTTTTCTGCGCAGTTGCTTCGCCCAAGGCCTGCTGGTTCAGGATCCCCAGGAATGTCCGCTGTTTCCGGCCTACTCGATTACATTCGACTCACCCGCCAAGCGTTACGCCAAGATCGGACAGAATGCTGACGGTCAGCCTGTTTATCCGGCCTGGGACCTGCGTTTCAGCCTCGATACGCCGTTTTATCGCTACAAACAGGTCGACCGCGCCAGCCAGTGTGAAAGCCCACACCACTACAGCGCCGCCCTCCCGGCTGAAAATACCCGCATCGATGACCCCATAGGCCAACGCCCCGGTCTGCATCTGCTATGCATAGTCGGCGCGAAAGCGACAGATGAGCGCCCAAGCCTGGGCATGATGCGCAACGCCCTGACACTGGCGGCTGAGTTGATGCCCGCCGGGCCCACCGCAGCGCCGGAACTGCTTATCAAGCCAGCGGGCAGCGGCTATAGCGTCATCTTTGCCTACGATTCCCGCCTGTTCAGCCACTACGGGGTAAAATTTGGCCCACCCCGCAGCACTGACTGCAGTGATTCCACAGGGCAACGCAAAACGGCTCCCCGACAGGTGCATTTTGCATCGAACAAGTTACCGCTGAAGCTGTGCACCCTGGCCTACGACCTCAATGGTCAGCCGTCGGCAGTGCGCGAGGACCTGCTGGAGCAGCGACCGGCAGGAGAGGAGCGCCCGCCTGGCAACACCCGTTTTTCCTATATTGGCCTGGGCGACGAGCCACGGGACTGATCAGCGGTAACGCGCAGCTGCCTTGTCGACGAAACCCTCGGCCCGCAACTGGTCGAGCGCCTGCTGCAAGCGGGTAACCACGGCGTCGGGCGTGGCCTTGTTCAGCGCCAGATAGAGCTGGGCGGAATTGAAGCGCAGGACGGTCTTCAGCCCCCCGACGCCCTCGAGCCGGGCCAGATAGGGTCCGGCCGGATCGCTGGTGGCCCACAGGTCGATCTGGCCGCCCTGCAGCTTCTTGACGTTGTCCTGATCGCGCAGGGCAAGGATGGGATTCAGACCTTGTGCCAACAACCGCTCGCCGATGGCGTCACCTTTGTAGGCGCCAATTCGATAGCTCTTGGCCTGTTCGAGGCTGGTCAGGGTGATGGGGCTGTCGGCACGGGCAAGCAGGGTCCACTCGTAGTGGCCTACAGGACCGACCCATTTGAAGAGTTTTTCCCGTTCGGGCAGGCGCGCCGTGGAAAACACGCCATAACCGGGCTGTTCCCGAGCCAGGTTATAGATACGCTCCCAGGGAAAGCGCAGGGTCATGCTGTAACGGATGCCGGCGCGCTTGAAGGTCTCGCGCACGACCTCGGCGGCCATGCCCTCGATATTGCCTTCCTGGGCGAAGTTCTTGCCATCCACCGCCATATTGAATGGCGGCAGATTTTCCGTCAGCAGGACCATGGTATCGGCGGCCACTTCAGCGGCCCGGGACGGACCTGCCAGCACCCCGATGACGCTAATCAGCGCAAGACAAAAACCTTTGAGCATTTCGCGGGCCCCGAGTCTGACAACGCAAAGAGGTTGCAGGGATTACTTTGCGTTGTCTAGCACGGCGAGCGGTGATCAGCGCACCACGATACCTTGCCTGGCCATGTAGGCCTTGGCCTCGGGGACTGTGTATTCGCCAAAGTGGAAAATACTCGCCGCCAGCACCGCACTGGCGCCGCCCTGCAGGACCCCGGCCGCCAGGTGTTCGAGGTTGCCAACACCGCCGGAGGCAATCACCGGAATGCCCAGGGCATCGCTGATGGCCCGGGTCACGCCCAGGTCGAAGCCGTTCTTCATGCCGTCCTGATCCATGCTGGTCAGCAGAATCTCCCCGGCACCGAGGTCTTCCATCTTTTTCGCCCACATCACCGCATCCAGACCGGTCGGCTTGCGCCCGCCATGGGTGAAGATTTCCCAGCGCGGCGCCTCGCCCGGCAGGGAGACTTTCTTGGCGTCGATGGCGACGACAATGCACTGCGCACCGAAGTGCGCCGCGGCTTCGCCGACGAACTCGGGGTTGAATACTGCGGCGGTGTTGATCGACACCTTGTCGGCACCGGCATTGAGCAGGTTGCGGATGTCCTGGATCGTACGCACACCACCGCCGACGGTCAGCGGGATAAACACCTGGCTGGCCATGCGCTCGACGGTGTGCAGGGTGGTATCGCGACCATCGACGCTGGCGGTGATGTCCAGGAAAGTGATCTCGTCGGCGCCCTGCTCATCGTAGCGACGGGCAATTTCCACAGGGTCACCGGCGTCACGGATGTTCTCGAACTTGACGCCCTTGACCACGCGACCGTTATCGACGTCCAGGCAAGGGATGATGCGTTTGGCCAGGGCCATGGGTTATCTCCGTTCAAAAACCACAGAAGGCAGATTCTCTGTGCCTGTGGGAGCGAGGCTTGCCCGCGATCGGTCGCTGCGCCAAGCCAGACTTACCCTGTTATCGTTCTTCGCGGGCAAGCCTCGCTCCCACAAACCAACGTGGCCTCAGCGTTGCTCCAGGTCACACAGAGCCTGAGCCTCAGCCACATCCAGCGTGCCTTCATAAATCGCGCGGCCGGTAATGGCGCCGATAATGCCGGGCGCGCGGGCGTCCAGCAGGGCCTTGATGTCGCCCAGGTTATGAATGCCGCCCGAAGCGATCACCGGAATCTTCGTCGCAGCGGCCAATGCGGCGGTGAAGGGCACGTTGCAGCCCTGCATCATGCCGTCCTTGGCGATGTCGGTGTAGACAATGGCCGACACACCGTCCGCTTCGAAACGCTTGGCCAGGTCGATGACCTGCACCGAGCTGACTTCGGCCCAGCCGTCGGTGGCGACGAAGCCATCCTTGGCGTCGAGACCAACGATCACTTTACCCGGAAAAGCGCGACAGGCTTCGGCCACGAACTCAGGCTCCTTGACCGCCTTGGTGCCGATGATCACGTAGCTGACGCCAGCCTTGACGTAGTGCTCGATGGTTTCCAGGGAGCGAATGCCGCCACCGATCTGGATCGGCAGGTTCGGGTAGCGCCTGGCGATGGCCGTGACCACATCACCGTTGACCGGCTGGCCTTCGAAGGCGCCATTCAGATCGACCAGGTGCAAACGACGGCAGCCGCCTTCCACCCATTTGGCCGCCATGGCTACCGGGTCATCGGAGAACACTGTGGAGTCTTCCATGCGACCCTGGCGCAGGCGTACGCAGGCACCGTCTTTAAGGTCGATAGCGGGGATAATCAGCATGCTTGATCCTTCGTCTTTTAGAGCCGCAAGCTTCAAGCTTCAAGCTGCAAGCAGGCGATCGAGCCATTCTTGCAGCTTGGAGCCCGGGGCTTGCCGCTGCGTCTAATTCTTTTCCAGCGCCCAAAGATCCACTTCGATGCTCTCGAAGCGCTCCTTGAGTTGGGCCTGGACATCGAAAATCGCCCGATTGTAGTAATGCGGCGCGATTTCACGGGCAAACAGCTCAAGAATCTCCGCCGCCTCGAACGAACCCAGATCAAGATCGAACCGATCGGCCATCAGCCGCTGGATCTTGTGGTTCGCCTCACTTTCCTGCTCGGGAGTGAGAGTAAGGATCGGCGGTTTGTTCTTGCGGCTCATTACCAGCGACCGTCCCAGGCGGCGAAGTTCTGCAACAGTTGCAGGCCATGGGTATGGCTCTTCTCCGGGTGGAACTGCACGGCAAAGCGCGAACCATCGGCCATGGCTGCCGCGAAATCGACGCCATAGTGACCGCTGCCGACCACCTGCCGCTGGTTGGCGGCAGCAATGTAAAAGCTATGTACGAAATAGAAGCGCGCCAGGTCCGGAATGTTGTGCCACAGCGGGTGATCCACCGCCTGGGTCACTTCGTTCCAGCCCATGTGCGGCACTTTCAGGTGCTCGCCGTCTTCGTGCAGGTCCTTGCCAAAAAACTTCACCTGGCCGGGAAACATGCCGATGCAGTCGACGCCGCCGTTTTCTTCACTGTGATCGAGCAGGGCCTGCATGCCCACGCAGATACCCAGGAAAGGGCGGTCCTGGCTGACTTCACGCACCAGCGAATCAAAGCCCAGGCGACGAATTTCAGCCATGCAATCGCGAATGGCGCCAACGCCTGGGAACACCACGCGGTCGGCTTCACGAATCACATTGGCGTCGCTGGTGATCTGCACCCGACCGGCGCCCACATGCTCCAGGGCCTTGGCGACCGAGTGCAGGTTGCCCATGCCGTAATCGATAACCGCGACTGTCTGCATCAGAGCACACCCTTGGTCGAAGGCATCTGCCCGGCCATGCGCTCATCCAGTTCGACAGCCATGCGCAGGGCACGACCGAAGGCCTTGAACACGGTCTCGATCTGGTGGTGCGTGTTGGTGCCGCGCAGGTTGTCGATGTGCAGGGTCACGTTGGCGTGGTTGACGAAGCCCTGGAAGAACTCCTGGAACAGGTCCACATCAAAGCCGCCGACCGTGGCGCGGGTGTAGGGCACGTGCATTTGCAGGCCCGGACGCCCGGAGAAGTCAATGACCACCCGCGACAATGCTTCGTCGAGGGGGACATAGGCGTGACCGTAGCGACGAATGCCCTTCTTGTCGCCGATGGCCTTGCTGAATGCCTGGCCCAGGGTGATGCCGACGTCTTCCACGGTATGGTGGTCGTCGATCTCCAGGTCGCCTTTGCATTCGATATCGAGGTCGATCAACCCGTGCCGGGCGATCTGATCGAGCATGTGCTCAAGGAACGGGACACCGATATCGAATCGGGCCTTTCCAGTGCCATCCAGGTTGATCGAGGCTTTGATCTGGGTCTCCAGAGTGTCGCGCTCGACGGATGCCTTACGTTCGGCCATCACCAGCTCCGCAAAATCATTGGGCGAAAAGGGCGACATTATAGGCCGAGAACGGTGTCGGGTGTAGGAGCGAATGCATTCGCGGGGAACTATCTGCGCGGTTTTCAGACAGGCCGCATCACAGGCAAACACACGCCAATACCATCGCAGGAGCGAGGCTTACCCGCGAATGGATGTTCCAATTAACACATGCGTGGCTGACACGACGCATTCGCGGGCAAGCCTCGCTCCAACGATGTTGGCCGCGAGACTGCCCGCCAAAGGCCTTAGTGGAACAGCACCGCCGTTTTCTGCAGGGTAATCCACACACCCCACGCCAACGGAATGCCCACGGCCAGCCACGCCGCGATGGTCAGCGGCTTGCTGCCCGACGAGGCTTTCCATTCCAGCGAGGTGTTCTGGTCAGCCCCCTTGTCATGGCCGATAGCCTGTTCGGCCGCCAGTTCGGCGTCGGTCATGAAGTACTTGTCGGCCACCGGACGTACCAGCATGTTGCAGATAAAGCCCAGCACCAGCAGGCCGGCAAGGATGTACAAGGTGATGTCATAGGCATCGGCACGGGCCACGCCATGGCTCAACTGGTACTCGCGCAGGTAGTTGACCAATACCGGCCCCAGCACGCCAGCCGCCGCCCAGGCGGTCAGCAGACGACCGTGGATCGCACCGACCATCTGCGTACCGAACAGGTCCGCCAGGTAGGCCGGAACTGTAGCGAAGCCGCCGCCATACATCGACAGCACCACGCAGAACGCCGCCACGAACAGCGCGACACTGCCCAGGTGGCCAAGGGTCGGTACCGAGGCGTACAGCAAAAAGCCCAGGGCAAAGAACACGAAGTAGGTGGCTTTGCGGCCAATGTAGTCGGAGAACGAAGCCCAGAAAAACCGCCCACCAATGTTGAACAGGCTCAACAGACCGGTGAAGCCGGCAGCAATGGCCGCGATCTGGCCCAACTGCGCAGCACTGAGCTGACTGAAGGTCAGGCTGTTACCCAGCAACTGGCCAGCAAAGACTTCCTGCAGCAGGGGCGAAGCCATGCCGAGGATGCCGATACCCGCCGACACGTTCAGGCACAGCACCAGCCAGACCAGACGGAACTGCGGGGTTTTCCACGCCACACTGACGTGTACATGCCGATGAGTGATCATCGAGTTATTGACCTTCTTGGCCGGTGCCGTCCAGCCCTCAGGCTTCCAGCCGGTCGGCGGAACGCGATAAGCCAGGGCGCCGCCAATCATGAAGATGAAATAGATCACCGCCATGGCCACGAAGCTCTGCCAGACACCAACGCTGTCGGGCGTCGCGAAATGGCTCATCAGCGCCGTCGCCAGGGGTGCACCCACCATCGCACCGCCGCCGAAGCCCATGATCGCCATACCGGTCGCCATGCCGCGCTTGTCCGGGAACCACTTGATCAGGGTCGAAACCGGGGAGATATACCCCAGACCCAGGCCGATCCCGCCGATAACTCCGGAGCCGAGCCACATGAGCCAGATCTGATGGCTGTAGACGCCCAGCGCCGAAATCAGCAGGCCACCGCACCAGCACAATGCCGAAACGACACCCGCCTTGCGTGGACCGGCGTGCTCAAGCCAACCGCCCCAGATTGCTGCCGAGCAGCCCAGAAAGATGAAGAACAGTGTATAGATCCAGCCCAGCATCGAGATCGGCCAATCACAGGTCGACGAAAATACCTGGGCAAAGAAGCCCATATCGGGCGCGCAGGCAGTCGGCGCGGAAATGCCGACAGCCTTGGACAGCGGCAACCAGAACACGGAAAAGCCATAAGCCATGCCGATGCACAGGTGAATTGCCAGAGCAGCTGGTGGAACGAGCCAACGGTTGAAACCGGATTTTGCAATAATGCGTTCCTTTGACAGGAACGCAGGTTGAGCGACTGAACCGCTCAGGGCTGAGCTAGTACTCATTATTATTTCCCCTAGATGTGTATTACTCGCAAGACATTCGCTCTAATGCGGCCATAGCTTTGCTTGCACTGGGCAAGCTGCATATGGACTGCGAAATTCCGGAATAGCGGCGAAAAGCCACTACAGGAGGTGCGAATAACCGGAGATTAGCATTTGCCAGCATTCTGATCCGCTCTTTTATATGCCTTCTGCACCCGCCTTACGCTTTATCGAAGGAAAGCTCATGCCTGTCTTAGTTGAATCGTTAGATACCCTTAGTTATCAAGACCAGGAAGACCTGCAGAAAATTTATCGTGATGCACCTGAAGGTTTTTTCGCCCCCTTTGCCGACGCCGCAGAACTGCTCGAAAAGGCCGGGGCAGAAGGCCAGTTACTCGGCGCCCGTTTCAACGACCGTTTACTGGGTGCGGCACGCCTGCAACGCCAGGCGGATCAGTGGCTGCTGTCTCATTTATGCGTGCGTCTACCGACTCGTCGACGTGGCGTAGCGGAACGCCTGGTGACCCTGACAGAAAAGTCCGCCAGGGATGCAGGCAGCCAACTACGCTTGCTGGGAACCGCCGAGTCCCCCGCAGTCCAGGCCCTGGCGGCCAAACTCCACGTGCCGTTGTTGACAGGTTGATTGCAACATTGAACAGCTGCGTGTGGTCAGAGATGACCCGGAAACCCGCGTGAGGAGGCTATACTCGCGGGCTATTTTTGATCGTTCGAATACAAGGACTCGCCCATGAAAGCGTTCGGCAAAATCCTGGGACTGTTTATTCTCGGGCTGTTGCTGATCATCGTGGCTCTCGGCTTCGCGCTGACCCATCTGTTTGATCCCAACGACTACAAAGACGAGATTCGCAAAATTGCCCGTGACAAGGCACATATCGAACTGACCCTCAATGGCGATATCGGCTGGAGCCTGTTCCCCTGGCTCGGTCTTGAGCTGCACGATGCCAGCGTCGCCACGCTGGTCACGCCGACCAAGCCGTTTGCCAACCTGCAGATGCTCGGCCTGTCCGTGCGAGTCCTGCCGCTGCTGCGCCGCGAAATCCAGATGAGCGATGTGCGCGTGGAAGGCCTGGACCTGATGCTCAGCCGCGACGAAACCGGCCATGGCAACTGGGAAGACATCGGCCGTCGTGCCCCGTCTGACAGCACAGCCCAGAGCCAGGCGACTCCCGAGCCCGACAAGGGCGACAAGACTGAAAAGCCGTCACAACCGATCAAACTGGATATCGACAGCCTGACCGTCAATAACGCCCGCGTCGAATACACCGATGCCCGCAAGAATCAGACATTCAGCGCCGAAAGCATCCAGTTGAGTACCGGTGCGGTGCATGAAAACACCGACATTCCGATCAAGCTGACCGCTTTCCTCGGCACCAACCAGCCGGTACTGCGGGCCAAGACCGAACTCACGGGCCAGTTGCGCCTCAATCGCGCCCTCAAGCGCTACCAGTTGGGTGATATGCGCGTGACGGGCGAACTGTCCGGCGACCCGCTGCAAGGCAAGACCGTGACCTTCAGCGCTCAGGGGCAGTTGCTCACCGACCTGATGGCCAACGTCGCCGACTGGACCAGCCTCAAACTGTCGGCCAATCAGCTGCGGGCCTTGGGCGAACTGCATGTGCGTGACCTGGACAAGACACCGCAAGTCAGCGGCGCTCTTTCCATCGCCCAGTTCGACCTGCGCAACTTCCTCGACAATATCGCCATGCCTGCGCCGGCCATGGCCGAGGGCAGCCTGAAGAAACTGGAACTGGTTACCCGTCTCAGTGCCAACCCGACCAGCCTGACCCTGGACGGCCTGAACTTCAAACTCGACGACAGCAGCTTCACCGGCCGCGTCGCCATCGAAGACTTCGCCAAGCAGTCGCTGCGCCTGCAACTCAAGGGCGACACCTTCGACGCCGATCGCTATCGCCCGGCCGAATCCGCGGAATCGAAAAGCGCCAGCGCTGCGCGCAAGGCTGAAGTGGCCACCGGTGAAGACGCCGCAGCCGGCGGCACCACGACGCTGCCGGAGCAACCGACCAAACAGGCCTGGAGCACTGAAAAGCTGTTCCCGCTGGAGCGCATGCGCAAGCTGGATGTGAATGCCGAACTGGGCTTCGACAAGCTGATCATCAAGAAGCTGCCGATCCAGAACGCGGCGCTGCAAACCCAGGCGCAGGACGGCGTGATCACCGTCAGCAGCCTGCGTGGCGACCTGTATAACGGCAATTTCGAGGTCAAGGGCAATCTCGATGTGCGCCCTGACGTGCCACTGGCCAGCGTGCAGACTCGCGTCGCCAGGGTGCCCGTCGACCGGGTCCTTCAGGCCATGGGCCAGACGCCGCCGGTCAAGGGCCTGCTGACCCTGAACAACAACCTGAGCGCCAAGGGCAACAGCGAGAAGACCCTGGTCGACAGCCTCAATGGCACCACCAGCTTTGCTATCAACGACGGCGTGCTGGTCAACGCCAATATCGAACAGCAACTGTGCCAGGGCATCGCCGTGCTCAACCGTGAAACACTGAGCGGTAACCCGCGCGGCCACGACACGCCCTTCCAGCAACTCAACGGCAGCCTGACCGTACGCAACGGTGTGGCCAGCAATCCCGACCTCAAGGTGCAGATCCCCGGCCTGAGCGTTAACGGCAATGGCGATATCGACCTGCGCGTACTGGGCATGAATTACCGCCTGGGCGTCATCATCGAAGGCGACAAGAGCGACATGCCCGACCCGGCCTGCAAGGTCAATCCGCGCTATGTCGGCATCGAATGGCCGATCCAGTGCCGTGGTCCGCTCGAACTGGGTGCCAAGGCCTGCCGGCTGGACAAGGAAGGCATCGGCCGCATCGCTGCCAAACTGGCCACCGACAAACTCGGCGAAAAACTCGAAGAGAAACTGGGCGACAAGGTCAGCCCGGAACTCAAGGATGCCCTCAAGGGCTTGTTCAAACGCTAGGATAATTTCACTTACTGAGCGAAACCCATGCAACCCGAGCAGTTCTCCACCGCGGTCCTTGACTGGTACGACCGCCATGGCCGCCACGACCTGCCCTGGCAACAGGGCATCACGCCTTACCGGGTGTGGGTCTCGGAAATCATGCTGCAACAGACCCAGGTCAGCACCGTGCTGGGTTATTTCGACCGCTTCATGAGCGCCCTGCCCACCGTGCAGGCCCTGGCCGAAGCACCGGAAGACGAAGTGCTGCACCTGTGGACGGGCCTGGGCTACTACACCCGCGCCCGCAACCTGCAAAAGACCGCACAGATCGTCGTCGCCAGACACGGCGGCGAATTCCCCCGTGACGTGGAACAGCTCACCGAGCTGCCCGGCATCGGCCTGTCCACCGCTGGCGCCATCGCCAGCCTGAGCATGGGCCTGCGCGCGCCGATCCTCGATGGCAACGTCAAACGGGTGCTGGCGCGCTTCACCGCCCAGGAGGGCTACCCCGGCGAACCCAAGGTCGCCAAACAGCTATGGGCCGCCGCAGAGCGCTTTACGCCCCATGCGCGCGTCAACCACTACACTCAGGCGATGATGGACCTGGGCGCGACCCTGTGCACCCGTAGCAAGCCCAGTTGCCTGTTGTGCCCGCTGGAGCGCGGCTGCCAAGCCCATATGCTCGGCCTGGAGACCCGCTACCCGATCCCCAAGCCGCGCAAGACCATCCCGCAGAAGCGCACCCTGATGCCCATGCTGGCCAATCGCGACGGCGCCATCCTGCTTTACCGGCGCCCGTCCACAGGACTGTGGGGCGGTCTGTGGAGCCTGCCGGAACTGGATGACTTCGCCGACCTGCAACACCTGGCCGTGCAACACTCGCTGGAACTGGGCAAGCACCGGGAACTGCCCGGCCTGGTCCACACCTTTAGCCACTTCCAGTTGAGCATCGAACCCTGGCTGGTCGAAGTCGAGGCGGCAACCCACCACGTGGCCGAGGCCGACTGGCTCTGGTATAACCTCGCCACCCCGCCACGCCTGGGCCTCGCCGCCCCGGTGAAGAAGCTGCTCAAACGCGCAGCAGACGTATTGAATGCAGGAGAGTCGTCATGACCCGCACCGTGATGTGCCGCAAGTACCACGAAGAACTACCCGGCCTGGACCGCCCTCCGTATCCGGGCGCCAAGGGTGAAGACATCTACAACCACGTCTCGCAGAAAGCCTGGGCCGACTGGCAGAAACACCAGACCCTGCTGATCAACGAACGTCGCCTGAACATGATGAACGCCGAAGACCGAAAATTCCTCCAGGCCGAGATGGACAAGTACCTTTCAGGTGAGGAATACGCCCAGGCTGAAGGCTACGTTGCCCCCGAGAAATAAAGCGTTTCCACCGGTGTGGGTCGTAAGCGACGGTAATAATTCAAATTTTTTTAAAAACCTGCTTGACGACCCCCTGAAAAACACGTCTAATGCGCCCCGTTGCCCAGATAGCTCAGTCGGTAGAGCAGGGGATTGAAAATCCCCGTGTCGGCGGTTCGATTCCGTCTCTGGGCACCACTAATTAGATTCAGGTGGTGTCAAAGCCATCTGAAAAACAAGAAACCCGCCTGGTGCGGGTTTTTTGTTGTCTGGAGTTTTTTACCCTTCCTAGATCACTCGATTTCGGGTGTGGCGAAGTGATACCGTTCTCGCCAAACAGCTGCCTATGCTAATCAGCGGGCCGCGATCGGCGGACAAACAGAGACCTTCGCGATGGGCGTCATTGATGTGCTGATCAGGCTGGCTCTGTGGTTGCTATTGATTGATGCCGCCGACAAGCGCGATGGAATGCCCGTCGAGTATCGTCGAAGGTACGCGCTCATTCTTTATCGAGTGGTTGTCGTCGGGTTACTCATTTACGTCATCGTACGGATCAGTGGTTATGGATCCTGACCTTTGCTGAAAACCGCAATCATCATGAGTCGCTTCGTGGAAAAGGCTTTCGGGGAAATGGCGGCCCACCATGAAAGCGCCAGATGAGCTTGCGATCGGCACTCCTGACCAATACAAAACCACCCCGGAGGGCGGTTTTTTCATGATCTCAATTAAACTGCACCGGCCGAGCGCCAGGCAGCGCGCGCCCCAGCAATAGCCTCGACATGCTCGAGCCAGCCTACAGAGCCTCCTCCAACTGCACCCGATCCCGCCCCAGATGCTTGGCCTTGTACAAGGAGCGGTCCGCGACCAGCAGCAGGGATTCCAGATCTTCGGGCGGCAGGGCCACGGCGCCGCCGATGCTGACCGTGGATGAGACGATGCGGCCTTCGCCGATATCGATCGGGGTGCTCGCGTAGGTCTGGCGAATTCGCTCGGCAATGGACCGGGCTTCGTTGAGGGAACAATTGGGCAAGACCATCGCGAATTCTTCGCCACCGATGCGACCGAAGACATCGCCGTCGCGCAGGCATTCGTTGGCGATGCCGGCGAAGGCAACGAGTACCTGATCGCCGCCGGCATGACCCCAGGCGTCGTTGATTTTCTTGAAGTGGTCAATATCGAGCATCAGGACGGCGAAAGAGTCCCGCCCCTGTACAAGCGGCTTGAGTCTTTCTACTGCCAGCTCGTTGAACGCCCGGCGGTTAAGCAAGCCGCTGAGCTGATCGTGGGAGGCCAGGTACTGGACGCTGCGCAACAACTCGTTACGCGCCGAGGATATGATCGCCACGATCAGCGGGCTCAGGGCCAGCAGCAGCACGCCGATACGCATCGACTGCATGTCCGGTTGCAGGTTGAGGTTGCCGCTGGACAACGCCAGGTAACGCGCGGAGATGGCGACCAGGGTCCAGCTGCTAAAGATCAGGGTCATCAGTGTCGTGGTGAACAGGCTGTAGCTCAGAGCACACCACAGCAGGGCCGCCACTGGAAACATCACCGCGCCCGGCCCGCCGATCAGTACGCCCGCGATGCAGCACAGGATAAAGGCCGCCACAGGCGCACATTGCTGTACGAACTGTTCAGGCCGGGACATGCTGCGCAGATAGCGTAGAAAATTCCGCCATTGGCGCCAGCTCGGCGCACTCAAGGCCACCGGCAGAATAATCACGTAACTGACCAGCTCGGCCATGAACCAGAAGGTCCAGGCGGCGAACGCGCCTTCGTGAAAGAAAATCGGATCGACAATCGCCCCGCCGACACCGGACGCTGCCGCACTGCCAACGCCGACCAGCATCAGATACAGCACCGAGCGCGGCACCCGCAGCCGTCGATGCTCCTCAGGCACGCGCATATACAGCAGGTAGCCGGTGGAGACACCCATCAGGTTGGCACCTGTCAGCATCACCGTCTTGAACAGTGCACCACCGGTAATGGTGTCTGCGGCAACGTAGCCAATGACCGCACCGATCCAGCCCAAGGGCGTTGCCAGACGCGGGTTGCGCACCATCAGCCCGACGAGCAGGGCGTTGGCCGGCCACAGAGAGGCGAGGTAATCGGTCGGGCGGGTGAAAATGCCCAACAGCGCTGCAAGAAAGACAACGACTGCGACCCAACATCCAGCTTTTACGTCATCTCGCCAGGTAGCTGCCGGTGTAACGAACATTGTTGCCCTCAACTCAAGCGCTCAAGTGTGCAGTAGCGGCATAGCGCCATAAATGAAGCCTGCAACCTTAGGCTTTTCGCGGGAGAAATGCACCTGTTCGACGCATGTGGCGGATTTATTACAGCGATCTTTCCACGAGGCTGTAAGTCGACTCGGCCAGGTGTACCAGAGCGAAGGCCTTGTCACGATCTTCGCCGGTGAGGCCTTCGCCAAATTCATTGCCGATGGCCTTCATATAACGCAGCAGGTCGCAGGCGTGGATCAGGGATTGTTCTTTGGTGAGGGATTCGTTGACGATGAAGAAGGGGATAGGTTTGGTCATAGGACGTCTCATTCAGTTTACTGAAGCCGTCACCACCATCACTACCACGCAATGGGAGGCGGCCGTACGCAGGTTGGTAGATCCGGTGAATGAGCAAACCGGGCCGTCAGAAGACGCCGTGCGCACGACCGCCATAATGCAGTCGTAACGCGCATCCAAAATCCAGATCTACCAAACCTGATCGCTGAATATGCAGCGACGGCAGGAGGCTAGAGCGCTGTATTTGGAGGCGCAAGGGGTCGCAATTAAATCGGAAATTTCACTCACGGGAAACGGAGGCGTCCTGCCATCGCGGCATATATATGCATTACCCAATCACTGAATTGGAATGAAATGCCCCCTGTAGGAGCTGCCGAAGGCTGCGAACAAATTTGCCTGACCCTGCGCTTTTGCAGCCTTCGGCAGCTCCTACAAAAACCGGCCTGGCGTTTTAAAGGGTGCGATTTGTGCAGACCTGCGCTTCAATAGCCATCTCTTGCGAACACGTTCGCTCCTACAACCGCCACAGGACCGACGTTCATGGCCTCGCCAGACAAACAGCAAAAACGCGCCAAACGGGCCAAAGTCAAAGCCAAACAGAACCGCTCCGGCCAAAAACCGGTACAGAACAACCTGCACCCCGTATTCGCCTCCCCCCTGGTCAGCCAGCCATTCGATGATCTCGAACTGGACCTGAGCACCTTCGACTTTCAGGACATCCTCGAAAACGGCTTCGAGCCTGCGCATTTCGATGAACTGTTTGAAGCCATGAAGGCCGCCGCTGCCATCAGCCAACTGGCCCTGTGCCTGGTGTTCCTGCAGTACCCGGTCCTGGAGCTGGTAGTTGCCGAAGAAGAGCCGGAAAACGCCACCGACTTCATGATGGGCCTGCTGATTACCTACCGTGGCCTGTTCCACGATGAAGACGAAGAAGCCGCCATTGCCTGGATCTCCAGCGCGGCATTCCAGGCGGATTACGACGAGGCATCGCGTCTGCTGCTCAAGCGCAACGAAAAGACTGTGCGCTGACCTGAATCAAGCAACTGAGAAAGATTGGCATTTACAACACGACGGACAAAAGCGTAGCGTACACCTCTAAATAGTGTCCTATCGCCAGTTCGAGTGCCCGTCGTGTCCGCCATGAAGTCCCGCCCGCTGTTTCGCCATCAACCTTTCGGCGAAGCCAGACCTTATCCGCGCAACCGTGTGCTGCTGCACTGGATATCCGCCGTGGTGATCATCTGGGCTACCTTCAGCGGTTTCGGTGTGGCCTTGCTGCCCAAAGACGACTCCGTGCGCGCCTGGGTCGAAAACCTCAATCCGCAACTCACCACCGTATTCATTCCATTTTTCCTCTGGCGCCTGTGGCTTTACCTCAAGGCCGGGCCGGAAGAAGCGCAAAGCATTCGCCAGAAAATCGCCCGCCTGGCGCATCTCGTCCTGTACCTGCTGATTTTCGGCGTATTGCTGACCGGCGTATTGATGATGAGCCACCCTGTGACCCTGTTTTCGCTGCTGCCTTTGCCGCAACTGGTCTACTCGGTCGATGCCCTGGCCGAGCTGCATACGGTGCACCACATCCTCTGCGCAGCCCTGGGCGTACTGGTGGCCGGGCATGTCCTGGCGGTCCTGCAGCATAAATTGGCCGGGCATTCGGTGCTGTACCGGATGAAGTGAAGCACGCCCCCGCTATCCGGCCCTCGCCAGCTCGCGTATAAACGCTGCATGTCCCACATGGAGCAACATGCATGCACGCTTGTAGAACAATGCTGCTGGCGACGATCGCCGTCCTGGCCCTGACGCCCCAGGCATTTGCCGTGGAAAAGATGAAGATCGGTATCCAGGGCGCCAACCCGCCTTTCAACAGCATGGACACCAGTGGTCAGGTGGCCGGTTTTGACCTGGAGATCGGTAACGCCCTGTGCGCCCGGATGAAGGTCGAGTGCGAAGTGGTGACCTCCGACTTCGACGGGCTGATCCCGGCGCTGAACGAGCATCAGACTGATTTCATCATCTCCTCGATGTCCATCACCGACGCGCGCAAGCAGCAGGTGGACTTCACTGCGCCCTATTACGTCAACAAGCTGCAGTTCATTGCGCCCAAGTCCACGGACTTCCCAAGCGACCTGAACACTCTGCAACAGACGCTGAAGGGCGAGACCATCGGCGCCCTGCAGCAGACCCAGGCCAGTGACTGGCTGCAAACCAAGATCGGCAGAGAGATCACCATCAAACTCTACGGCGCCCCGGAGAAAGCCTATGCCGACCTCGCCGGTGGCGGTGTCTACGCATTACTGGCCGATAAATACGCCGGCTATGAATGGCTCAAAAGCGAAGCCGGACAGAACTTCGAATTCAAGGGCGAGCCGGTTGTCGATCGCGATCAGGTCGGTATTGCCGTACGCAAGGGCGATCCACTGTGTGATCGCCTCAACACCGCACTCAAGTCAATTATCGAAGACGGCAGCTACAAGAAGATCAACGACAAGTACTTCCCGTTCAGTATTCTTTGACTGCAACCCCAATGTGGGAGCGAGGCGTGGGAGGTTCTGTGGGAGCGAATTCATTCGCGAAGAGGCCGGTATAGTCGACGTATCTTTGTCGTCTGAAACACCGCTTTCGCGAATGAATTCGCTCCCACATTCGCGCGCAGAATTTGCCCCCACTGTAAATTCAACACATCCCGACAGTTATGTGTTGTTTGAAAAAAACAGGCGCAACACATGACCCTTGATCCCACCTGGCAGGACGAACCTATCCACAGTCGCTTCCGCGCGCTGGACAGCTTCCTGTTCGCGTATCAGGAGCTGTGGCGCCCACGCCCCTTCACTCAACTGCAACTGCCTTGGGAAAGCCAGTATCCGGAACTGGCCCAATGGTTGCGCCAACGCTCGTTGAGCGAAGCAGAGGCCGCGCATAACCATCCCGAACAGCTCGACGCGCCCTTCCCCTTCAACGCCCTGGCCGCCGAGGCCACGGCGTTGAGCCAGGTCATGGCGCTGCCTGTCACAGCGCTTGAACCGGTTGCGGCACGCATGAGTGTCGATGTGCCAGGCCGCAAGTGGCAGCAGATCGAGGCATTTGCCAGCCGCTTGAACTTTGACAAACAGCCCGAGCACTGGCTGGACTGGTGTGCAGGCAAGGGTCATCTGGGCCGACGCCTGACCCACAACGGGCAGGCGCTGACGTGTCTGGAATACGATCCCGCCCTGATCGAGGCCGGACGCCTGCTCAGTGCACGGCTGCATGTCCACGCCGAACACGTGTGCCAGGACGTCATGGCCGACGATACCTGGCGCCGGCTGAACAACCACCATACGGCCGTCGCGCTGCATGCCTGCGGTGATCTACATGTACAACTGATGCATCTGGCCAGCCAGGTCGGTTGTCCGCAGCTGGCCATCGCACCCTGCTGTTACAACCGCATCAGCACACCCAGCTATCAGGCGCTCTCCAGCGAGGGCCAGGCATCAGCCTTGCACCTCTCTCTGGATGATCTGGGTCTGCCGCTGAGCGAAACCGTCACTGCGGGGGCCCGCGTGCGTCGGCAGCGCGATACCTCCATGGCCAGGCGCCTGGGCTTCGATCTGCTGCAACGAGAAATCAGCGGCGTCGATCAGTACTTATCCACACCTTCGCTGCCGCCCGCCTGGCTCGACAAGTCGTTCGCCGACTATTGCCGAGAGCTGGCCGAACTCAAGGGCCTGCCCCCCTTGGGCAACCCCGACTGGGCCGCCCTCGAAGCCGCCGGCTGGCAACGCCTGGCGCAGGTACGCAATCTTGAGCTGCTGCGTAATCTGTTCCGGCGCCCGCTGGAACTCTGGCTGGTGCTGGACCGCGCGCTATTTCTGCAGGAGCGCAACTATAGCGTGCAGATCGGGACCTTCTGCGACAGTCAACTGACTCCGCGCAACCTGTTGTTGTTGGCCGAGCGCCGTTGATCCAGATCAAGCATTAAGCCTGTGGATAACTCTGTTGATGGAAGTGGGATTACCTGTGTCGAAAAACTGGCCTGCCGGATAAATCGACCAACGGTCTTTTTTCAATCCGTCCTGCAAGCCCCGTAAATACAAGGCCTTACAGAATGCTGAGAAGCGCTCCACAAAAAACGCAATGAAGCGGTAGTGGTTAATCGCGCTTGTGAATAACGCTGTCCGGAGTGCTGCCACCGCAGAATTATGGCCACGCATTTTTATCATGCATGTGCTAAAGACTGACCATAGCCAATTTGCATTAGTCATGGCAGGTGTAGCATTGGCAATCTTGTCTCAACTGTCGGAAAGACGGCCCCCGCTTCTGGAGCCCGACCACCCATTCGCTTATAGAGGACACGCTCGATGAAAAATCTTGAAGCCGCTCAAGCAATCAGAAAAGCCGACCTGCATACGCCCAATCAACTGGGCGAAGAGGCCCGCCGCGATCTGTCGGCAGAGTTGAATGCCCTGTTGGCTGACACGTTCGCCCTGTACATCAAGACCAAGAACTTCCACTGGCACATGTCGGGCCCGAACTTCCGCGACTATCACCTGCTGCTCGATGAGCAGGCCGATCAGATCTTCGCCATCACCGACGCCGTAGCAGAGCGCGTACGCAAACTGGGTGGCACCACCCTGCGCTCCACCGGCCATATCAAGAAGCTGCAACGCCTGCTGGATAACGACGCCGACTTCGTTACCCCGGCTGACATGCTGGCCGAGCTGCGCGAAGACAACATGCAACTGACCGCCTACATGCGCGGCACTCACGCCCTGTGCGACGAGCACAATGACGTCGCCACCGCCAGCCTGCTGGAAAACTGGATCGACGAGGCTGAACGCCGTACCTGGTTCCTGTTTGAAACCAGTCGGGTTTAACGGCTTGCAAGCGACATAAACATGTGGGAGCGAATTCATTCGCGAAGGCGGTAACCCGGCCATAGATATGTATCGATTGCATGGCCTCTTCGCGGATGAATCCGCTCCCGCTTTATCGTATCTATCCCAGCCTGATCAGAACGCCGGAACCACCGCGCCCTTGTACTTTTCAAGAATAAAGGCCTTGGTTTCCGGGCTGTTCAACGCCGCCACCAACTTCTTCACCGCATCGCTGTCCTTGTTGTCCTGACGGGTAACAAGAATGTTTGCGTAGGGCGATTCAGCACCTTCGATGATCAGCGCATCTTTCATCGGGTCCAGCTTGGCGGTCAGGGCATAGTTGGTGTTGATCAGCGCCAGATCCACCTGGGTCAGCACGCGCGGCAGGGTCGCGGCTTCCAGTTCACGAAATTTCAGGTTTTTAGGGTTCTGCGCAACATCACTTGGCTTGGCCAGGATGCTGGTCGGGTCCTTGAGGGTGATCAGCCCGGCCTTGGCCAGCAGCAGGAAGGCGCGGCCTTCATTGGTGGCGTCGTTGGGCAGCGCCACCACAGCACCGTCAGGCAGGTCAGCGATGTTCTTGATCTTGTCAGAATAAGCCCCGAAAGGTTCGACATGCACCTTGGCGACCGCGACCAGGTCGGTACCCTTGCCTTTGTTGAACTCATCCAGATAGGGCTGGTGCTGGAAGAAGTTGGCGTCCATACGTTTCTGATCGACCTGCACGTTCGGCTGTACATAGTCGTTGAATACCTTGATCTTGAGATCCACACCTTCCTTGGCCAGGGTCGGTTTGACGAACTCGAGGATCTCGGCGTGAGGTACTGCACTGGCAGCGACGGTCAGGGTTTCGTCGGCGTGGGCGGACAGTGCAACCAGGGCGGCCGCGATGGCCAGCAACTTCTTCATGAGACAAATCCTTTTTTAACGGTATGTAAAATGCGCGACCAGTTTGTCGCCGACGGTTTGCAGAATCTGCACCAGCACCAGCAACAATACGACCGTCACGAACATCACATCGTTCTGGAAGCGCTGGTAACCGTAGCGAATGGCCAGGTCGCCCAGCCCCCCGGCACCCACGGCACCGGCCATGGCGGTGAAGGACACCAAAGCAATGGCGGTCACGGTAATGGCCGCGAGGATGCCGGGGCGTGCCTCGGGCAACAGGGCCTTGATGATGATCTGGCGGGTCGTGGCACCCATGGCCTGGGTGGCTTCGATGATGCCGCGATCCACTTCACGCAAGGCGGTTTCCACCAGGCGGGCGAAGAACGGCGTCGCCCCGGCAATCAGTGGCGGCAAAGTGCCGAGGATACCCAGGGAAGTGCCGGTGATGATTTCAGTCAACGGCATCATGACGATCAGCAGGATGATGAACGGCAGCGCCCGCAGAATATTCACCACCAGGCCGACCGCCGTGTAGAGCGGCTTGTTTTCCAGCAACTGGTGCGGCGAGGTGAGGAACATCAGCACGCCCAGGGGCAGGCCCAGCAGCACGGTGAACCCCAGGGAAATGCCGAGCATGGTCAGGGTATCGCCGGTCGCGATCCAGATCTCATACCAGTCGACATTGGAAAACAGTGCGATCAGGGCTTGCATCAGCGCAGCACCTCCATGTGAACGTCAGCAGCGGTGAAGCGAGCAAACGCCGCTTCCATGTCGCCACCGGTAATGGCCAGCGTCAACTGCCCGTAGGGGGTGTCCTTGATACGATCGATACGGCCGGCCAGGATGCTGTAATCCACGCCGGTTTCGCGGGCGACGGTACCTAACAGCGGCGCGTAGGTCGCTTCACCCTGGAAGGTCAGACGCACGATACGACCCTGAACATGGGCAAAGTCGTTGCGCTGCTCGTTCTCGTCGACCTGCTCATCTTCCTGAACGAAACGCTTGGTGGTCGGGTGCTGCGGATGCAGGAACACATCGGCCACTGCGCCCTGCTCGACGATACGCCCGGCGTCCATCACAGCAACCTGATCACAAACCCGACGGATTACGTCCATCTCGTGGGTGATCAGCACGATGGTCAGCTTCAGCTCGCGGTTAATCTCGGCCAGCAGTTGCAGGACCGACGCCGTGGTCTGGGGGTCAAGGGCACTGGTGGCTTCGTCGCATAGCAGAATTTTCGGTTTCGTCGCCAGGGCACGGGCAATGCCTACGCGCTGCTTCTGCCCGCCGGACAACTGCGAAGGATATTTCTTCGCATGTTCGGACAGCCCGACCCGCGCCAGCAACTCGGCGACACGCTGGTCGATCTCGGCTCGGGGCATGTCACCACTGAGCGTCAGCGGCATGGCCACGTTATCAGCGACAGTGCGCGAGGCCAGCAGGTTGAAGTGCTGGAAGATCATGCCGACCTGCTGGCGGAAACGCCGCAGACCATTGGCGTCGAAGGCCGTGACGTCTTCGCCGTCAACGACTATCTGGCCGCCGCTGGGGGTTTCCAGGCGGTTGATCAGGCGCAACAGGGTGCTTTTACCGGCACCGGAGTGGCCGATCAGGCCGAACACCTGGCCGTCTTCGACGCGCAGGCTGGTGGCGTGCAGCGCAGGGATTTCCTTGCCTGCAACCCGATAGGTTTTATGGACGTTATGAAACTCGATCACTGAGCGAACCTTGTGGGGCGCGGTAATAAATTCAGCGCGACGGGCTGGGCGCGCGCGGGCTGTTTCGCATCGGCTGGATAAACCGGGCGCGCATTTTAGCCTGTCCGCCGGGAGGTTCTTAGCATTTATTTCGCGACAAACCATTGTTTATGGCATAACGCGATCAGCGGCGCGGGCCCTCGCGCCGGGAGCGCGAAGGCCATGGCAGGGCTTACAGCCGGGCGGGCTTGATCACGAGTTGGGCCGGCGCGCTACGTTCGATCTGGCGTTGCAGATGCAGCTCGAAGTTCGGGTTGAGCTTGACGATACGCTTGGCCAGCAGGGTCGACAGCCAAGGATAGTCATCGACGCGAGGCACCTGTAGTGTCACTTCGCAGTTGAAAGCAACGATATCGGCGGCAATTGCGTCCAGTTGCTTGCGTAATTGCGGCATCTGACCGATTTTCAGCTCTACCACGCTGGTTTCGGCGGTGGGATCAATGATCTTGGCGCTGCGCTTGGCTTCGGCGACCTTCAATTCGGCTTCGGCCTTGTCCAGCTCGGCCTTGCGCGCATGGGCAATGGCGCCATTGACGCCACTGGTCAGGGCCGGGGCCTTCGGCATCAGCGCACGGGCACGGCTCAGGGCCGTGGCAGCGGCATTGACGTCGCCTTTTTGCAGCACGATCTGGCTGCGGCTCAAATAGGCTTCGGCCAGCTGGCGCTGGTATTGCTCCAGTCGGCTGTCATCGGGGGTTTTGGCTTGCAATGCTGCCAGTTGGTCTTCGGCAGTCGCCAGTTCCTTGCTGTTGATGCTCTGCTCAAGCTGGGCATACGGGTCGGGCGCTTCGACCGCAGCCGGAGCCTCGACTTGAGGTGTGTTCTGGCAGGCGCCCAACAGTATGGAAAATGCGGCAAGCAGCAGATAACGGGATGCGAACGGCTTCATTCCTGCGATTCTCTAATTGCGCAAAAAACGAGCAAGTCTACACATAATGACCCTGCCCCGAAAATAACTGTTCAATCTGCACGGGCTTGACAGAGCCGTCATTGCATATTGCCGCTATTTACCTGCGCAGTATGACTCGCAATCCGGCACAAGGTTCTATCGCTTGGGTAAAACGAAACTCAACAAGAACAACGCGGCCGCAGATACCACTATAGACGGGCCTGCAGGGGTGTCCTTGAACCAGGACATGGCCAGGCCAAGGCAAACAGCCAGTATCCCGATCACACTGGCACCCAAGGCCATTTGCTCGGGCGAACGGGCGTGACGTTGTGCCGCAGCCGCCGGGATGATCAGCAGAGAGGTAATCAGCAGTACACCGACGATTTTCATGGCTACTGCGATGACAATGGCAATCAGCAACATCAGGGTCATGCGCAGGGTCGCGACCGGCAAGCCTTCGACCTTCGCCAGCTCTTCATGCACGGTAATGGCCAGCAACGGTCGCCACAGCGCGATGATCAACACCAGCACGGCGGCGCTACCGCCGAGGATCCAGGCCAGATCGGTGGTGCCGATGGCCAGCAGATCGCCGAACAGATAGCCCATCAGATCGATACGCACTTCATGCATGAAGCTCAGCACCACCAGCCCGAGGGACAGCGTGCTCGGTGCCAGGATCCCCAGCAACGTATCCGACGCCAAGGGTTGGCGCTGTTGCAGGGTCACCAGCAGGATCGCCAGCAACAGACAGCCGACGGTTACCGCCAGGGTCGGGCTGACGTCCAGCAGAAAGCCCAGTGCCACGCCCAGCAGTGCCGCATGGGACAAGGTGTCGCCAAAATAGGCCATGCGCCGCCAGACCACGAACGACCCCAGAGGGCCTGCCACCACAGCCAGGGCCAGGCCCGCGAGCAAGGCATAGAGTAGAAAATCAGCCATGCTTGCAGCCGTCTCCGTGAACATGGGTATGAACATGCGCCGTGGCGGACGCGACGTCTTCGACCACGCTGCCGTGCAGGTCGTGGGCATGGTCATGATGGTGGTGGTAGATGGCCAGGCTCGGCGCGTGATTGCCGAACAGCTCGACAAACGCCGGATCATGGCTGACCTGCTCCGGATGACCGGAACAGCAAACGTGGCGATTGAGGCAGACCACCTGATCGGTGGTGCTCATGACCAGATGCAGGTCATGGGAGACCATCAGCACCCCGCAACGGTGACGATCACGCAGACGGGTGATCAGACTGTACAGCTCAGCCTGCCCGGCAACATCGACGCCCTGCACCGGCTCATCAAGGACTAACAGCTCAGGCTCGCGCAACAGTGCCCGCGCCAGCAGTACGCGCTGCATCTCGCCGCCGGAAATCCCTTGCACCGGGCTGTCGATGACCTTCTCGGCGCCGACCTCGACCAATGCAGCCAAAGCGGCGGCGCGGTCAACACCGGGCACCAGGCGCAGAAAGCGCAGTACCGATAGTGGCAGGGTCGGATCCACGTGCAATTTTTGCGGCATGTAACCGATGCGCAGCTTCGGCTTGCGCCAGACGCTGCCGGAAGTGGGCTTGAGCAAACCAAGCACCGCACGCACCAGCGTAGTCTTGCCCGCGCCATTGGGGCCGATCAGGGTGACGATTTCGCCGGGGCTGACGCTCAACTGGATATTGTCCAGCACGCTCTGCCCGGTCAGGGTCACCGCAACCTGTTCAAGACGGATCAGCGCATCGCTCATCAGGCCGCCTTGCACCCGGCACAGACCCCGATGACTTCCACGGTTTGCCCTTCGACCTGAAAACCGACTTCGGCGGCGGCGGCAATTACCGCTTCACTGATAACAGGATGTTGCAATTCGATGGCGGCATGGCACTCCCGGCAGATCAGGAACTGACCCTGATGCGCGTGGGTCGGGTGGTTGCAGCCGGTAAAGGCGTTGAGCGAGGCGATGCGGTGCACCAGGCCGTTTTCCAGGAGGAAATCCAGCGCGCGGTACACCGTCGGCGGCGCAGCGCGGCGGCCGTCTTCTTCGCTGAGCACGGCGAGAATGTCGTAGGCGCCCAGGGGCTTGTGGCTTTGCCAGACCAGTTCCAGCACGCGGCGGCGCAGTGCGGTGAGGCGCAGGCCTTTACGGGCGCACAGGGCATCCGCTTCGGCGAGTGCGGAATGCACGCAGTGGGAGTGATCGTGTGGGCGACTGGCCAGGGGAGTTTTGGGCATGAGCAGCGACGCGTTTTGTGAGAGACGTTATTATGTTACCCGTTCCGGTCCTCCATGAGTGCTCTACGTGCGCCGTCTTCTTAGCCTTTTTGTCGTTTTCTCGGCCAGTTTGTTGGCCGCTGCCCCTTCCCAGGCCGATGTTCGGGTCCTGACCAGCATCAAACCCTTGCAGTTGATCGCCACCGCCGTGCAGGACGGCGTAGCGATTCCCGAAGTGTTGCTGCCGCCTGGCGCATCGCCACATAACTATGCCCTGCGGCCATCCGACGTACGGCGCGTGCATGACGTCGACCTGTTCTACTGGATAGGCCCGGACATGGAGAGCTTCCTGCCTCGTGTACTGACGGGCCGGACCCTGCCGAGCGTTGCCGTGGAATCATTGCCAGGCATGCATCTGCGCCACTTCGCCGCTGATGGCGCATCCCATGGCCATGAGGATGATGCTGACGAACACGACCATGATCACCGCCCCGGCAGCCTGGATGCTCATCTATGGTTGTCCACGGTCAACGCCCGGGTCATTGCGCAGAAGATGGCCGACGACCTCAGTGCCGCCGACGCCACCCATGCCGAGCGCTACCAGAGCAACGCCAAGGCTTTTATCAGTCGTCTGGATGCATTGGATGGCAAGATCAAGGCGCGGGTAGCCAAGGTCGCTGACAAGCCATTCTTTGTCTTCCACGAAGCCTTCGACTACTTCGAGGAGGCTTATGGCCTCAAACACGCCGGGGTATTCACCGTCGCCGCCGAAGTCCAGCCCGGCGCCCAGCACGTCGCCGCGATGCGCGCGCGCCTGACCGAAGCGGGCAAGACCTGTGTATTCAGCGAGCCACCGCTACGCCCGCGCCTGGCCGAAACCCTGACCACCGGCTTGCCGGTCAAACTGGCGGAACTCGATGGCTTGGGCGGCTATACACCCGCAACGGCCAATGGCTATGAGCTGGTGTTGCAAAAGTTGGGGGATGATCTGGCGGGGTGCCTGGAGAGTCTGTAACCGCGCGTTAGCACCAAATTGAAATGAAACCCTGTGGGACCGGCTTCAGCCGGGAAGGCGCCTTCCCGACTGAAGCCGGTCCCACAGAATGTCAGCGCTCTTCAGAGCGCAAACGGCAACGCGATCAACACGCCCTGGCGATGCTCCAGGCGCGTCTGAAATTCCGCAGGGTCGTGAATCAGCACGTCCTGCCCGGCAAAACTCTCTGCGGCGATCAGGCGTGACAGCCAGAAACGCACGCAGGCGACCCGCAGCATGGTCGGCCATAGTTCTGCTTCGGCGGCGGTAAACGGCCGCAGCGCCGCATAGGCCCCCAGCATCGCCCGGGCCCGGGCACCGTCGAGCTGACCTTCGGCGTCGGAGCACCAGTCATTCAAGGCAATCGCCACGTCGTAGAGCATCGGCCCCGAACAGGCGTTGTAGAAGTCGATCAGGCCGGTGAGGTGCGTGCCTTCGAACATGGCGTTGTCACGAAACAGGTCGGCATGCAGATTGGCCTTGGGCAGGCCGAGGATCCGCTCCTTGCGTGGTTCGATCTCCTCCAGCGCGCTGCGCAACAGCGCGGCCTGGTCCGGTTGCAGGTGTGAGAGGAAGTTGCCGCCCTCACGCAGCATCCAGTCCAGACCGCGATCGGTCTTGCGCTCCAGGGGCTTGTCACGGGTCGCCAGGTGCAGATGCCCCAGCAACTCACCCACCTGCACACAATGCTGGGCGTTGGCATCCTTGATGTGCTTGCCCGGCAGGCGTGGCTGCAGCAACGCCGGTTTACCGGCCAGTTCACGCAGGGCGGCGCCGTCGGTGGTGCGCAGGGCATAAGGCACCGGCAGGTCGGCGGCGTGCAGCACGTCGAGCAGCTCGATGAAGAACGGCATCTCCTGCACAGGACCGCGCTCGACCAGGGTCAGCACGTACTCGCCCTGTTCCAGGCTGATGAAGTAATTGGTGTTTTCACTACCGGCGGCAATGCCTTGAAAGTCACGCAGGCGGCCCAGGCCGTAGGGCGCCAGAAAAGATTCCAGCTCGGGGCGAGTCAGGGGAGTGAACACGGACATATCAGCACTGCCAGTCAAAAAAGTGAATATAGGGCGTTACCAACTGAAAATTTCCCATTGGGGAATCAGCATTTCCCGCGAATCCGGGCGGGTGAAACCGGCACTGGAACCGTCAGGCGGCACCAGAAAATAAGGCTTGCCGTGCTCCGGCGTGACCTTGACCGCATACACGGCGCCATTCTTGCGGTACTCGGTGATGCGCGTCTCGGGATCGTAATGCGCCGTGACGCCCGGCTCTGCTGCCAGCGGGTCTTTCTGTGCGCCGCTCCCTGCGCAGCCCAGCAACGAGGAGGACAACAACAGGATTGCCAGCAACAGGCGATTTTCTTTGCGCATGATAACCTTGTCGCTTTGTCGTCAATGGTCCGCGCATTCTAGCGCCGCGCCCGCCGAAAAGGTTGATTCTGCCCATGAGCCAAGCTCCCCTCGTCCTGGTGGACGGTTCGTCCTACCTGTACCGCGCCTATAACGCGCTGCCAGACCTCCATACGTCCAAGGGCTTGCCGACCGGTGCAGTCAAGGGCGTGCTGAACATGCTCAAGAGCCTGCGCAAGCAATATCCCGACAGCCCGTTCGCCGTGGTCTTCGATGCCAAGGGCAAGACCTTCCGCGACGACATGTACCCTGAGTACAAGGCCAACCGCCCAAGCATGCCGGATGACCTGCGCGTGCAGGTCGACTTGCTGCATGCCTGCATCAGGGGCCTGGGCTATCCGCTGTTGTGCGTCGAGGGCGTGGAAGCCGACGATGTGATCGGCACCCTGGCCCGCAGCAGCGCGGCGGCGTCGCGACCGGTGATCATCTCCACGGGCGACAAGGACATGGCGCAGTTGGTCGATGGTCACATTACCGTGGTCGACACCATGACCGGTAGCGTGCGCGACATTGCTGGCGTAAAGGAGAAATTTGGCGTCGGTCCTGAGCACATTATCGACTTGCTCGCGCTGATGGGCGATTCGTCGGACAACATTCCCGGCGTGCCGGGTGTCGGAGAAAAGACCGCCGTCGGTCTGCTCGTCGGCATCGGCGGCGGCCTGAAAGAGGTGTACGACAACCTCGACGCCATCGCCGGCCTGCCATTTCGCGGCGCAAAAACCCTGGCACCCAAGCTGGAGCTGCATCGCGACGCCGCGTTCATGTCCTACGCCCTGGCGACGATCAAGACTGACGTGCCTCTGGCCGTGGGAGTCGACGCGCTGCATTGCGCAACGCCGGATCACGCTGCCCTGCTGGCACTCTACACCGAGCTGGAGTTCAAGAGCTGGATCGCCGAGATCGAGCGCGATGCCAAGCGCGCGGGGCTGGAGGTTACGCCGGTAGAGGTAGTACCCCCTGCCGAGTCGAGCTACGAAACCATCCTCGATCAGGCCCGCTTCGACGCATGGCTGGAGAAGCTGCGCGGCGCCAGCCTGATTGCCTTCGACACCGAAACCACGGGCCTCGACGCCCAGCAGGCGCAACTGGTGGGTCTGTCCTTTGCCGTCAAGGCAGGCGAAGCGGCCTACATTCCGCTGACCCACTCCTACATGGGAGTGCCCGAGCAGTTGAATCGCGACGACGTGCTGCGCGCACTCAAGCCACTGCTGGAAGACCCGAGCAAGGCCAAGGTCGGTCAGAACGCCAAGTTCGACATGAATATCCTTGCCAACTGCGCTATCGGCGGCGATCCGGAATGCGGCATCGCTGTTCAGGGCGTGGCCTTCGACACCATGCTCGAGTCCTACGTGCTGAATTCCGTCGCGACCCAGCACGACATGGACAGCCTGGCGATGAGGTACCTGGGACACCAGACTACCAGCTTCACCGACATCGCCGGCAAAGGTAAGAAACAGCTGACCTTCGATCAGATAGCCCTGGAGCAGGCCGGCCCCTACGCCGCCGAAGATGCCGACATCACCCTGCGCTTGCACCAGGTTCTGTTCGAGAAACTGGAAAAAGAACCCCGCCTGCTCAGCGTGCTCACTGACATTGAAATGCCATTGGTGCCGGTATTGGCGAAGATCGAGCGTGAAGGCGCCATGGTCGACGCCAAGTTACTGGGTCTGCAGAGTGTCGAGCTGGGCACCAGGATGGTTGAGCTGGAGCGTGAAGCCTTCGCCATCGCCGGTGAAGAGTTCAACCTGGGCTCGCCTACGCAATTGGGCAAAATTCTCTACGAAAAACTGAACCTGCCGATCCTCGGCAAGACGCCGGGGGGCAAGCCGTCCACTGCGGAAGAAGTACTGGTCAAACTGGCCGAAGCGGACCACGAGCTGCCCAAGGTGCTGTTGCAGTACCGCACCATCAGCAAACTGAAAAGCACCTACACCGACACCCTGCCGGGGCAGATCAACTCTCGTACGGGGCGCGTGCATACGTCCTACAACCAGGCGGGTGCAGCCACCGGCCGTTTCTCGTCCAGCGAGCCGAACCTGCAGAACATCCCCGTGCGCACCGCTGAAGGTCGCCGAATCCGTCAGGCATTCATTGCCCAGCCAGGCTACAAGCTGTTGGCGGCCGACTATTCGCAGATCGAGCTGCGGATCATGGCCCACCTGGCCAAGGACGAAGGGCTGCTCAGCGCGTTCCGCCAAGGCCTCGATGTGCACAGGGCTACGGCAGCCGAGGTTTTTGCGGTGGAGCTGGATCAGGTGACCAACGACCAGCGCCGCAGCGCCAAGGCGATCAACTTCGGCCTGATCTATGGCATGGGCGCCCAGGGCCTGGCGCGGCAGATCGGCGTCGATGGCAAACAGGCCAAGGCCTATATCGACCGCTATTTCGCCCGCTACCCGGGCGTTCGTGAATACATGGACCAGACCCGCGAGAAGGCGGCGAATCAGGGCTATGTAGAAACCCTGTTCGGTCGTCGCCTGTACCTGCCGGAAATCAACTCCGACAAGCCGATGCAACGCGCTGGCGCCGAACGTACGGCAATCAACGCGCCGATGCAGGGCACTGCGGCGGACATCATCAAGAAGGCCATGGTGGCGGTGAATGGCTGGCTAGAAACCTCAGGCCTGGACGCCCGCGTGATCCTGCAGGTCCACGATGAACTGGTACTGGAAGTGCGCGAGGACCTGATCGAACAGGTCAGCGAACAGATTCGCCCGCACATGAGCGGCGCGGCGCAACTGGACGTGCCGCTGCTGGTTGAAGTGGGTGTGGGCGATAACTGGGATGAGGCGCATTGATCGGCCTCATCGCTTAGAGAACACAAGACAGGTGGGACCGGCTTCAGCCGGGAAGGCGCAGGCATGATCGATACATTTGTATCCTGTGCCGCATTGTTTTCCCGGCTAAAGCCGGTTCCACATTCAGCAACAGGTACCGGTCGGGCAAAAAGAGATTTCGGACGCTACGGAACTTTGCAGACAAAAGCCCGGTCTGATCCTGCGATTGGCCGAAAAGCCTTTCAATGCTCCTAGTTGTGTTAAGTGTTGGCAGATATCTGGAACCCACCCTAAGGTTCCGGACTTAAACCCCGAACTTCCCCTCCCCATATGAAGTCCGGGGTTTTTTTTGCCCGCGATTTACTCGGCGGGCGCCTTGTCTTCCAGTTCCATCCAGTTCGCCAGCACGCCGTAAGCCTCTTCCAGCCCCATGCGCTTGGGCGCCGAGAACAGCTGGATGGTCACCGCTTCGCCCCAACCCTTGCGAATTTCCGACTGCACTTTTAGCAAGGTGTTCTTGGCTGCGCCGTAGGTCAGCTTGTCGGCCTTGGTCAACAGAATGTGCATCGGCATCTGACTGGCAATGGCCCAGTCGAGCATCAACAGATCGAAGTCGGTCATCGGATGGCGGATGTCCATCATCAGAATCAGCCCCTTGAGGCTCTCACGACTCCCCAGATAAGCCTCCAGGTGACGCTGCCAGTGCTGCTTGAGCGGAATCGGCACCTTGGCGTAGCCGTAACCCGGCAGGTCGACCAGGCGGCGCTCGTCATCGAGCTGGAAGAAGTTGAGCAGCTGGGTGCGGCCCGGGGTCTTGGAAGTTCTCGCAAGACTGGCGTGGGTCAGGGTGTTCAGTGCACTAGACTTACCAGCGTTGGAGCGACCGGCAAACGCCACTTCGAAGCCTTCGTCGTCAGGACACTGATCGACTTTGGCGGCGCTGAGCATGAAGGTTGCCTGTTGGCACAGACCGAGGATTGGATTCTTGAGTTGCATGTGATTTCCGGTGAGGCCAGCGCCAGCAGGGGTGCGGCAAGAGGTGTCATTTCCGTTTAAGCGACGCAAGTATATAATGCCGCAGATTTTGTGTGTGTTTTGTCCCGTTCGCGGGTAAAACCGCTATAGCGAGAACCAATATTGCGCATTAGAACGCAATCCGCTTTCAACCTGATAAGGGTTTCGCTAGCCATGAAGACTTTGGCGCCGTTCGCGACAGGGGATTCAAAGCGATGCCAATGCGTGGACAGTGCAGGGACAGCAGTAGTGCGGGCTTGTGAACCATCACCAAAAAAAAGTGAGCAAGCCCGATCCCTCTACTAACTTTTCACCTTAAAGCCGATTTGGATTACCTGATGAACAAAATACTCGTGAGTCTGCTCCTGAGCCTGGGCATCTGCGGTGCGACCCAGGCCGCCGATCTGATCGGCAACGCTGCAGCCGGACAAACCAAGGCCGCCGTGTGCGGGGCCTGTCACGGTCCGGATGGTAACAGCATGGCTCCCAACTTTCCGAAGCTGGCCGGCCAGGGCGATCGCTACCTGCTCAAGCAACTGCATGACATCAAGGAAGGCAAGCGTACCGTATTGGAGATGACCGGCCTGCTGACCAACCTCAGCGATCAGGACATGGCTGATATCGCCGCGTACTTCTCCAGCCAGAAAGGCTCGGTGGGGGCCGCAGATCCGAATCTGGTCGCCAAGGGTGAAGCGCTGTTCCGCGGCGGCAAGCTGGACCAGGGCATGCCATCGTGCATCGGCTGCCACTCGCCCGACGGCGCAGGCAACTCCCCGGCCGGCTTCCCGCACCTGGGTGGCCAGCACGCGGCTTATATCGCCAAGCAACTGACAGCCTTCCGCGAAGGAGAGCGTACCAATGACGGCGACACCACCGTCATGCGCTCCATCGCCGCCAAGCTGAGCAACAAGGATATCGAAGCCCTGTCGCAGTACATCCAGGGCCTGCATTGATTATTAAGGGATCGTTAAGAAATCGGCTCAAATAAATAGAAATCTTTTCACATGATTTGAGTAGCTACACGGTGTTAAAAAGGGCGGCCCTGGCTGCCCTTTTTTGTGTCTGCCAGCGGTACACTAGCGAACTGATGTCTTCGCGATCGGTCTATTACGGTCATTGGAAGACGACTCACACTGCCTCAGGAGTTAAGCATGCGTAATCTGATTCTCAGCGCCGCACTGGTGGTTGCCAGTGCATTCGGTATGTCCGCACAGGCGGCTGAGCCAGCCAGTGCCGGTCAACAACCCTACGTGGAGCTGAAGAGCGCTGTGCCTGTCTCTGAGCCAGGCAAGATCGAAGTTGTGGAAATGTTCTGGTACGGCTGCCCGCACTGCTATGCCTTCGAGCCGACTATCAATCCATGGATCGAGAAGCTGCCGGCTGACGTTCACTTCGTCCGCATTCCAGCCATGTTCGGCGGCCCATGGGATGCCCACGGCCAACTGTTCATCACGCTGGACACCATGGGCGTAGAGAAAAAGGTTCACGCAGCCGTGTTCGACGCGATCCAGAAAGGCGGCAAGCGCCTGACCGATCCAAATGACATGGCAGAATTCGTGGCCACCCAAGGCGTCGACAAGGCCAAGTTCCTGGAAACCTTCAACTCGTTCGCCGTCAAGGGCAAGATCGCGCAGTACAAGGAACTGGCCAAGAAGTATGAGATTACTGGCGTACCGACCATGATCGTCAATGGCAAGTACCGCTTCGACATCTCCTCTGCCGGCGGCCCGGAAGCAACCTTGAAACTGGCTGACGACCTTATCGCCAAAGAACGCGCGGCAGTTGTGAAGCAGTAAGCCGCCATGCGTCGCTGGCGTAGCGAGCGTGTCGTCGGTCGACCTGACCCCAAGGTCAACGAACACCACCTGCAAGCGAGCGCACTCCCGGCCGATGGCCGACTGCGCTTGCTCAGCTTCAATATCCAGGTCGGTATCAGTACCGAGCGCTACCAGCATTACCTGACGCGCAGCTGGCAGCACCTGCTGCCGCACACCGGGCGCGCCAACAACCTGCAGAAGATCGGCAACCTGCTCAACGATTTTGATCTGGTTGCCCTGCAGGAAGTCGACGGCGGCAGCATGCGCTCGGGCTACGTCAATCAGGTCGAGCACCTGGCTCACCTCGGCGCATTCCCTTACTGGTATCAGCAGCTCAACCGCAATCTCGGGCGTTTTGCCCAACACAGCAACGGCGTACTCAGCCGCTTGTGCCCTACCGCACTGGAAGATCACCCACTGCCAGGCCCTGCCGGGCGCGGGGCGATTCTCGTACGTTTCGGCGAAGGCGCCGACGCCCTGGTCGTGGTGATGATGCACCTGGCTCTGGGCGCGCGCACCCGGACCATGCAACTAGCCTACATTCGCGACATGATCGGCGATTATAAGCACCAGGTTCTGATGGGCGACATGAACACCCACGCCGTCGATCTTCTGGAACACTCGCCATTGCGCGACCTCGGATTACTCGCCCCGCAAGTCGAAGCGACGTTTCCCAGCTGGCGGCCGCAACGCTGCCTTGACCATATTTTGCTCAGCCCTACACTGACCCTCGAAAGGGTTGCAGTGCTGGCCCAACCCATCTCCGATCACCTGCCCGTAGCCGTGGAGATCCGCCTCCCCGATTCGCTGCGCAAGGACTCGCTGCCTGTGCCAGGTAACCCCGTCGGACCCGTTGCATGAGCGAAGAAGCAGAGCGCTGGAAAGAGAAATACCTCAAGGGCATCGAACAACAGGACAAGCTCGAGCGGCGCTGGAACGCCCGCCTCGACCTGTTGCGTCGTGGCCTGGTGCGCAGCAGCCTGGCGGCGGAAGGCACCGACAAGGCGGTCGACCTGTGCATGAAGGAAATGCGCGAAATCGTGCGCAAGGACGACATGGACGCCGGCCTTGCGGGCCTTATCCCGCGCCTTGAAAAAGCCGTGCTCGACTCCGAGCAGCGCCGCGAAGTTCGTGTAGGGCAAATCAGCAGCGCCCTGGCCGCACTGGTCACGCAACTGCAAACCCTGCCGCTGCCGCGGGATGTCAGCAAACCGCTCAAGCGCTTTGCCAAGGATCTTGAAGAGCGCGCCGGCCAGGCTCGCGAGCTGCCGCTATTGCTCAGCGAACTGAGTGGCCTGCAAGGTCGGGCGCTGACCTATCTGGAAAAAGACGAAACTGAACGCCCCGGCCTGCTGCAACGCCTGTTTGGCAGCAAGGAAGGCGCGCAACCCACTCATGACGAGACGCAGGCGGCGCCAGCCCCTGGAGCCACCAGTGCGCCGCAGACCGCGCAGCAAGGTGAGGATGAGGATGAGGATGACGACGAAGATGACGCCATCATCTCACCGCCCGCTCCTTTGGCCGCAGCGCCGATAGCGACAGCAAAACCCGCCACACCCGCCGCAACCATTGCAGAAGCAGTGGCGTCTGCCCCACCAGTGGTCACCGCACCGACTCCAGCCATAACGCCAGAGCCGCTCGCCGCGACCGAACCTGTGCCGGTCAAAGCTCAGGATGAGCCCGTAGCCGCCTCTGCGGCACCGGTACCCGCAGCTACACTGCTCACCACTCAATCCGCGCCCCAGCCGGTGGCAGTTGCTGTCGATCCGGCATTGGAGTTCATGCTGGCACCCACGCCAGTGGTGGAATTCGACTATCGGCTGGCAGCAGCGGTGGAGGGCGCAAATGAAGAAAGCGGCGAAGAAGGCGAAGATGTCGAGGGCGAAGGCGAAGGTGAATTTGCCCTGCCAACCTCTCCCGAGCCCAGCTACAGCTCGGTCGCCGCCCATATCGAAGAAACCCTGCTGGGCCTGCTCAACGACCTGGTCCTGCCTGAGCATCACCGCCCCCAGGCCGAAGCCATGCGCGTGCGCCTTGAACACGGGCTCAACTGGTATGAACTGCTGCCGATCCTCGACGATCTAGCGGTGTTGATGCTGGCAATAACCGACGGTGGTCAGCATGAGTTTGAAGTCTACCTAAAGCAACTCAACGAGCGCCTGGAGTCTTTCCAGAACAATCTTCAAGCGGCCAGTGACGACCACGCTGATCATCACGCCACGTCACGCCAGTACGACAGCCAGCTGCGCGAGCAGGTCGGCGGCTTGCAGAGCAGCGTTCAAGGGGCGGCTGACCTGCCGACCCTTAAACACATCCTGGAAAGCCGCCTGGAAACCCTCATCGGCACCATGGATCACCATCAGCGGCAACGCGATGCCCGCGAGCAGGAAGTGGCGGCCAAACTGCAAGGCCTGTCTGCGCGCGTGGCGACCATGGAACAGGAGGCCCTGGGCTTCCGCAGCCACCTTGAAGAACAGCGGCAGAAAGCGCTGATCGACCCGCTGACCAACCTGCCCAACCGCGCCGCCTGGGGTGAACGCCTGGAGCAGGAAACCGACCGTTGGCAGAAGAACAAAAGCAGCCTGCTGATCTGCATATTCGATCTGGACAATTTCAAGCGCATCAACGATGGCTATGGTCATCTGGCTGGCGACAAGGTACTGAAGATTATCGCAACCCAGCTCAAGCAGCGCTTGCGCTCCGAGGACTTCATCGCCCGCTTCGGCGGCGAGGAGTTTGTCATGTTGCTGCCCAACACGACCGTGGGCACCGGCCTCGCTCACCTGGAAAAACTGCGCGCCGCAGTTGAAGCCTGCCCGTTCCACTTCAAGAGCGAGCCAGTGACCATCACCGTGTCCATCGGCGTAACCGCCTTGCGCCAGGGCGAGCGTACCGATGTGGCGCTCAAGCGCGCAGATCAGGCCCTGTATCGCGCCAAGGAAAACGGCCGCAACCGCGTCGAACAGGGTTAACAGCCTGACACATTACTGCTGCAGTCAATATGCAACCCGGGCGCAGCATTACGTTATGCTATTGCATTTCCTGCCAGCCAGGCCCGGTGCGTCATGAAACTGCTGCTATCTCTGTTTTTCTTCGTTCTGCTGACGTCTTGTGTCACCAACAACCGGTATGACACCAGCCACCTGACGCCCACCAACCATGACAGCCGTATTCAATACGTTATCGTCCACTACACCTCCGCCTCGCTGGAACGCTCCCTCCAGCTGCTGACCCATGGCGAGGTCAGCAGCCACTACCTGATCGGCGATTCTCCGGCGACCGTCTACAAGCTGGTCGATGAAAACGACCGCGCCTGGCATGCCGGGGAAAGCGAGTGGGAAGGCCGCACCTGGCTGAACTCCAGCTCCATCGGCATCGAGATCGTCAACCCTGGCTATACCGACTCGCCGACAGGGCGCGTGTGGTACCCCTACAACGAAGATCAGGTACAGGCGTTGATCGTGCTGCTAAAAGATGTGATCGCGCGCAATCATATCGACCCACGCCACGTCCTTGGCCACAGTGATATCGCCCCTCTGCGCAAGCTCGATCCCGGCCCGATGTTCCCCTGGAAGCGCCTGGCCCAGGCCGGTATCGGCATCTGGCCCGATGAGGCCGAGGTTGCCCGACGTCAGGCCATCATGATCGACGAAATCCCCAGCCCGGCCTGGTTCCAGCAGCAATTGGCGCGCCTGGGCTACGCCACGCCTCAGACTGGAGAATGGGACGTTGCAAGCCGCCATGTACTGGCAGCCTTCCAGATGCACTACCGCCCCGAGCGCTTTGATGGCGAGGCCGACGTACAAAGCGCGGCGATTCTGCAGGTGTTGAATAAAAGCGAATAACGGCGCGTACTTATCTTGATCAGTGCCGTTCGCCGCATGGGCGAGCATTTTTTCTGACGCTTGCTATACCTGATGGGTATCCACAGAGATGCCCGCAATGTACAACGCTGCAAGCTTGCGAATACTGCTCTGCCGCCCCTTGCCACTGGCCTTGTCTGCAGCACTGCTGAGTGCCGTACTGCTATTGTGCGGCAGCGCCGGGCTGGCGGTGCATCAAGCCAGACAAAACGAGAGCGAACAGATGAACGCTCAGGGCCAGCGCTTCCTGATCCGCCTTGAACAACTGTTTGCGCAGTTGCGTGCCGGGCTGGATCAACTGGAGGCGCAACCCCTGCGCCAGTGCACGCCGCCGCTGGTCGAGCGCTTGCGCCAGGTGATTTTCAGCTATCGCTTCATCTACGAAGCGGCATACGTGGGCGGCGACCAGGCCTGTTCCAGCTGGTCGCGACCCAGCATGCTGGCGCAGTCAAGGGCTCCGGACATTCGCGGGCCTACTTATGATTACTGGCTCAATACCTCGGCCCAGCCGGATGACAATCTCGCCGCACTGGTGCTCGGTCGCGGGGATTTCCGGGTCTCTACCTCCCGCGGCCACCTGACCGACGTAGTCGACCTTCCGGCCGAAGGGAGTCTGCTGGTGGTACTGAATAACGGCCTGAAGGCGATACCGGTACTCGGCGCCGATCAGCCCTGGCCGCCAACACGGGATTGGTCCAACACCAGCCCGCAGACACTGATCAGTACCGGCACGCGGCTGATTTACCGCATGCCGACACAAAGCCCCGAATACCAATTGGTGGTTATCACCCCGCGCAGCAGCCTCCAGCAGAGCATCACCACCGCCTGGTGGCTACTGGTGCCGGTCAGCCTGCTGGTCGCACTGTGTATCGGCGCACTGGTACTGCAACTGGCCCGCCAACGCCGCTCCCTCGGCGGCGAGCTGCATGGCGCTGTGCGCCGTGGCGAGTTGCAGGTGCTGTATCAGCCGATCTTCGACCTCGACAGCCGTCTGTGTGTCGGTGCCGAAGCCCTGGTGCGCTGGCGGCGCCCGGATGGCACCCTGACCAGCCCCGACCTGTTCATCCCTTTAGCAGAAAACACCGGGCAGATTCGCCAGATCACTGATTTTGTCCTGCAACAGACGCTGGAACAACTGGGGCCGTTGCTACGCGCCAATCCGCAGCTATATATCTCGGTCAACCTGGCGGCCTGCGACGTCATGGCACCGCGTATAGGCCGGGTCACCGCGCGCCTGTTAGCCCTGCATAAAGTCGCGCCACGGCAGATTGCCTTCGAAGTGACCGAGCGCGGGCTGATCGACGTAGTCGTAGCCCGCAATCATCTGCAAACCCTGCGTGATCGCGGCCATCAGGTGCTGATCGACGATTTTGGCACCGGCTATTGCAGCCTCGCTTATCTACAGACTCTGCCGGTGGATTGCTTGAAAATCGACAAGGCATTCATCGACGCCCTCGGCCACGACGCAGCCAGCAGTGGCGTCGCTCCCCATATCATTCGCATGGCCCACGCCTTGCAACTGCGTGTGATCGCCGAAGGCATCGAATTCGAAGCTCAGGCAATGCTGCTCCAGAGTGAAGGGGTGCGCTATGGCCAGGGCTGGCTGTTCGCCCGGCCGCTGAGCGCGAGCCAGTTCAGGGAGTTGGTGACGGGTGGACGGCGCAGGCAGAGAGGGCGGCGCACGGATGATGTGGCGTAAGTCAAAGGTAAAAGCGAGCTCTGTGGGAGCGAATTCATTCGCTCCCACAAGGTTTAGACGTACTCCTAAACCGGCAACGCCATATAAAACTGCGTACCCTGCCCCGGTCGTGAATAAACCCCCATGCGTCCGCCATGCAACTGGACGATTTCCTTGCACAGCGCCAGCCCAAGGCCCGCGCCGCCCTTCTTGCGACCGACCTGGACGAATGGCTCGAAGATCCTTCCCTGTTGCCCGTAGGCAATGCCCTCACCGTTATCTTCAACACCGATGATCAGCCGCTCGGCGTGACGCCGGGCCTGCAGGCGGATCAAGCCGTTGTCCGGGGTGTGGCGCAGGGCGTTGTCGAGCAGGTTTTCCAGCACCCTATCCAGTTGCGCGCGGTCGGCATGCAAGTGCGGCAGGGTGCCCTGCGTTTCCACCATAAGCACAATCCCGCGTTCCAGGGCCAAGGCTTCATATCGCTCGCGAGCATGCTCGAGCAAATCGTCGACAGAAATAGCGGTAAGGCTGAGTTTTTGCAGCCCGTTCTGGTAACGGGAGAAATTCAGCAAATCGTTGATTAACTGCATCAGGCGCTGCATTTCTTCGTTGACCGTGGTCAGCAGGTCGGTTTCCCGGGATTCGGCAGGGAAATGCAAACGCTCCTGCAGCAGCCCGAACGCCATGTGCATACCGGTCACTGGCGTACGTAACTCGTGGGAGGCGCGCAGGACAAATTCGCTGCGCACCCGCTCGAATGCACGCTGTTCGGTCACATCGTGCAGAACCATCACCGCACCCAGGATATGGCCCTTGGTATGGCTGACCGGAGTCAGGCTGTAGGTCAGCAGGCGCGACTCGCCATCCACTTCGACACTCAGGTCTTCAGGCGCCTGGTCCGGCATACCGCCGCGCAGGGTCAGGTACAGTTGCTCGTCCATTTCCGGGCGCTCCAGCGCCTCGCCAAGCCCCTGGCCGAGCCGACTTTCGTCCCAGCCCAGTTGCCGCTGAGCCACGGGGTTAAGGTGCTCCAGACGCCCCTGGCGATCGATGATCAACAGCCCGTCATCGATACTGTCGAGTACGGCCTGCAAGCGTTGCTGACCAGCCAACAGCTCGTCGACGTTGGTGGCCTGATGCTGGCGCAAGGCTTCGGCCATGATGCCGAAGCGGCGGGTCAACTGGTTCATTTCGGCCGCCGACGAGAGCGGCAGTGTCACTTCGAAATTGCCCTGCCCAATGTTGTCTGCCGCCTTGGCCAGAGCCTCAATGGGCGCGCCGAAACGGCGAGCAATGCCGTGAGCCGTGATGAAACCGATACCCAGTACGGCGATACCGACCAGCCCCAATAGCGCGGCTATCCATAGCGCACGCTGGCGCGAATCACTCTCGGCGTCGCTGATGCTCTCCAAAGCAAGTCTGTGCGAATTCAGCAATGAAGTGCGCAGCGCATTGAAGCTGGAACTCAACGCCAGGTTGTCATGCAGGCTGCGCGAGCCCCCGTCAGACTGATCATAGGTATTGATGAAGCTTTTATAAGCCAGGGCAACGTCGCTGAAGCCCGTGCGCAGGCGGTTCTCGCGCTCGTATTCAGTCGCGGCGGTCAATAACTCGCTGAATTGCGCCTGGGCGCTCTTCAATGCATCGCCTTCCGGCCTGCCCTTGAGCATGATCACCAGTTGATCACCCAGGTTCTGCCGCAGCTTGAGCCCCATATCGAGGGTTTCAAAACTGTGCTGAATCAGCGCTTCCTGGGTTTTGGCCATTTGCACGACGCTGACCAACCCAAGCAGCAACCCCAGCAAAGCCACGGTAATAAGCGCCGAAATGCTGAGAAATAGTCGGGTTCGTAACTTCATCGCCAGTTTCATGCGCGGATCACAGGTTGTACTGCTTGCGTTTGCGATAGAGAGTGGAAGCGTCGATACCCAAGGTCTTGGCCGCCTGATCCAGGGTGTCACTGGTGGCGAGTACGGCGCCGATGTGGGCTTTTTCCAGCTCGTCAAGACTCAAGGCCGCGCCGACGCGGGGGGCGTTATTGGTCGGTTGCTCGCCCATCCCCAGATGGCTGACTTCAACCCGCTCCTGCCCGCAGATAATGCTGGCGCGCTCGATTACGTTGCGCAGCTCGCGAATATTGCCGGGCCAGCGGTAGTTGAGCAGCGCCGCTTGAGCCTCTTCACTGAAACCGCGGGCCGGGCGCACGTAATCTTTGACGAAGCGGGCGAGGAAACGGTCGGCCAGGGTCAGGATGTCTTCGCTGCGCTCGCGCAAAGGTGGCAGATGCAAGGTGATGACATTCAAACGATAAAGCAGGTCTTCACGGAAGCGCCCGTTACGCACCATGTCCTCCAGATTGAGGTTGGTGGCCGCCAGAATGCGGACGTCGGCGCGGCGGGTGACCGGGTCCCCGACCCGTTCGTATTCCTTGTCCTGAATAAAGCGCAGCAACTTGGGTTGCAGAGTCAGGGGGAAATCGCCGATCTCATCGAGAAATAGCGTACCACCATCGGCCTGATTGACCCGGCCCAGTGTGCTCTCGCTGGCACCGGTAAACGCGCCGCGGCTGTGACCGAATAATTCGCTTTCCATCAGCTCGGCTGTCAAGGACGGGCAGTTGATGGTCACGCAGGACTTCTTGGACCGCTTGCTCCAGCCGTGAATGGCCCGGGCCAGCTCGCCCTTACCGGTGCCGGACTCGCCGAGGATGAGGATGTTGGCGTCGGTATTGGCCACCTGCCGTGCGGTCTCCAGTACAGCCATCATCGACGGGCTATGGGAATCCAGACCGTCCTTGGGCTTGCGCACCTCGCCTTCCAACGCTTCCAGGCGCGCCGACAGCTGCCGCACTTCCAGCTGCTTGGCCGTGGCCAGACGCAACTGGTCCGGGCTGCAAGGCTTGACCAGATAATCGGCAGCACCGGCCTGGATAGCGTCGACCGCCGTATCTACCGCCGAATGCGCGGTGACGATGACTACGCGCATCCACGGCGCCTGGATACGCATTTGCGCCAGTACCTCAAGGCCATTGTCTTCGCCAAGCCGCAGATCGAGGAAGCACAGGTCGAACACCTGTCGCTGCAACAGCGCATCAGCCTGGGCCGCGCTGTTCGCGGTGGCGACTGTATAGCCTTCGTCTTCGAGGCAATAGCGGAACGTTCGCAGGATCGCGGATTCGTCATCCACAAGCAGAATACGGCCCTGAATCTCAGTGGCTTCTTCCATTTTTCCTACGCTCCTAAGTGAATGATCTTGGTTAGTCACGGAATAATCGTGCAAGTTGCATGGCGAATTCTGATTGATTATGCGGGCTGCATGGTATCTATCTGCCCACAATCCTCTTAACGACATGAATTTAATCAGTATTCAGCCTGTTTCGGAGCTGGCACATGGCTTGCGGGTATCTTTGGCTTGTCGTAGTACACGACGCATCACAAATTCTCGCATCGCCACCAATGGAGACGTGCCATGCCCCCGCTGAAAAAGCTCGCCCTGGCCACCGCCACCACCATCGCTTTGGGCTTGACTCCACTCATGGGCAATGCTGCCCAGAATGACCTGCCCACTCAATTGGCAGAAGCTCGTCAGGAAGGTTCAATCTGGACTGCCTTCGCCCTCAATCGACACCTGAGCCCTTTCAAGATCGACGTGCATGTCGAACAAGGTACTGCGCTGCTCAAGGGCAAGGTAGAGAATCAGGTGGACCGCGAACTGGCCGAACGCATTGCCCTGGACATTCAAGGCATTCAGAAGGTCGACAACCAGCTGGAAATCGACGCCAACGTTGCCGCCGAGCCGGGCACCAAGGCCAATATCGCTCAGCGCTTCGAGGACGCGACCCTCACCGCAACGGTGAAATCCAAGTTGCTGTGGAACAGCGTGACGGAGGCGTTGAACATCGACGTCGACAGCGAGGCCGGCGTGGTTACCCTCAAGGGCCGCGCGAACAGCCCCGAGGGCAAGGACCTGGCCGGTAGCCTGGCGAGCAATACCGATGGCGTGACCAGCGTAAATAACCTGATCAGCATCAGTGCCGCCGACTCCATCGCGTCGCGCACCGATCCCCAGACCAGCAACCCCGCCGAGCAGCTCAGCGATGTCTGGATCACCAGCAAGGTGAAATCCAGCCTGATTTATAGCCGTAATCTGGACGGCATGAACATCAAAGTGGAGACCAGGGACGGCCTGGTTACCCTCAATGGCGTGGTCGCCAACTTCGCCGAAAAAGAGCTGGCCGTTGAAATCACCCGCAACATCCGGGGCGTCAAGGGCGTGAATGCCGATGCGCTCAAGGTGATGGCACGCAGCACAGGCTGATACGGCTCATAGACAGGGATCATGCAAAACGCACGACGCTAAATGTTTAATCGTGCAGGATGCTCGCAGGAAGATTCCCACGACAATCGTAACATACTGATTTTATTGATATTTTTATTTAAAAAAAGCTGGCATGCAGGCTGCAATAACTCCTTCAAGCAAGGCCGGGATGTATCGGCCCAAACAAGATTGATTGCCACCCAGGTGGAAGGAGCTTCTGATGAACAGCCTGCATTTTGCCAAATCAAAGGTTTCCCCAGCGCACCTGCAACAAGGCCTGTTTCTGAGCCTTGCGCTGTTGATCACCTTGATCGTGGTTCAGCAGGTCGTCCATTGGACATCCGTCGTCCAGACCGCTCCGGTCAACCCAATTTCCATGATCCATCACACCCCGTTCACCGCAGTGACCGCACCCGCTACCAAGGACGCGGCGCTGAGCTTCACGTCTGTGGAAAACCAGGCGGCAGCCAAAGAAGTGGGTGAAATGCCGCAACGTCAAAGCTGGATCTTCTGATCCCTCTGTTGCTTACCCGATTTAAAACGCAAAGAAGGAGATTCACCATGTTGAGTTGGGCTATCACGTTTCTGATCATCGCCATTGTCGCTGCCGTACTGGGCTTCGGTGGTATAGCAGGCACTGCAACCGGTATCGCGAAGATCCTGTTCATCGTGTTCCTGGTGATGTTCGTAGTGTCGTTCTTCTTTGGTCGTCGCGGTCGAGGCTGAACATGTTGACTCGTTGGCAGTCACTGGTCGCCGCCCTGCTACTGGGCGGCAGCGCCAGCGCCATGGCAGGCAATGACGGGCAATTTCGGGTCAATGAGCTGCTGCATGCAGCTCCCGAATACCGTGACACCTGGACGAGTCTGGTCAGGCGTGAGGAACGTCTACCCGATTGGGTGATCAATCTCTCCGGTGCCAGTACCGAACAGATGTCGGCCACAACTGAAAAGGGCAAGAAATACCTGGTTGGCCCGCTGTGTGAAACAGCGGACAGTTGCCGAAACAAGCGTCTGATCGTGGCCTTCAGTTTCGACAAGCAGAGTGCCTATGCGATGCTGGTCGAGGTGCCTGCCGGCCTGCCGGCGGACAAGTCGCCGACTCGCCATGACACCATTCGTTATCTGGGCAAACCCAATGAGGGCATGCAGGCTCTGTTGCAAGAAGAGCTGCGTAAAGACCCGAACTGGTACTGAATCACGACGAGAGCACATTGTGCTCTCCGAACGCTGCGCCACCCGAGGACGGTGCGCGCATGACCAGGGGGCCGGGATGCGCTGATGATGTTGGTCGGCGTGACCTAGGGGCACAGGGAGTGCCTCCGATGAGGGCCAGGTCAGGTGAGGCGGTGGGACCGGTTTAAGCCGTATGGACGTCAATGACCTCTTTGCGGTCAAGCCGGTCCTGCTCGACCTTATCAAGCAGCTACTGCACGGGTTGACCTCAAGTAAAATCAGCCACTTATCGAGAAACTTTGTCCTCGCGCGGCATCGGCGGGATGACGTTCTTTATTTGAAATACATTTCTTGTTCCTTTCCCTTGCCACGCTACAGGCGACGTTTTAGCCAGCCTGAAGCCGAATAGCGGCATTTCGTCACCCCCTCCCTGCCTCCGCCCCAAGCATTGCTCGCCCTACAACATTATGCCGATTCGGCATAGGGTAGTCATTTACGGCATTAGACGCACCCCGCCCGCGTCGGAATAGTTGCGCCTTTTTTCGCCTGCTACGGAGCTGGGACGCTCATCTGCAGTGATCTTCAGGGTAATTCTGGATCCAGTCCGGCATTAAACAACCATGCTTTAAAACGGCACGGGAAATGTCGGTTTCAGAACACCCTGACCACTTGAAAACAAGGGTAACGATATGAAGAAGGCAAAACTGAGCCTCGCCTGGCAGATCGTCATAGGCCTGGTACTGGGTGTCGCACTGGGCGCGCTGCTCAATCACTTCAGCGCCGACAAGGCCTGGTGGATCAGCAATATTCTGCAACCGGCAGGCGATATTTTCATTCGCCTGATCAAGATGATCGTCATCCCGATCGTGGTTTCCTCGCTGATCGTCGGTATCGCCGGGGTCGGGGACGCCAAGAAGCTGGGCCGCATCGGCCTTAAAACCATCATCTATTTCGAGATCGTCACCACCGTCGCCATCCTCGTTGGCCTGGTACTGGCCAATCTGTTCCATCCGGGCAGCGGCATCGACATGAGCACCCTGGGCACTGTGGATATCTCCCAATATCAGAAGACCACTGCCGAGGTTCAGCATGATCACGCCTTTATCGCGACCATTCTCAACCTGATCCCGTCGAACATCTTCGCCGCCATCGCTCGTGGCGACATGCTGCCGATCATTTTCTTCTCGGTGCTGTTCGGCATGGGTCTCTCGGCCTTGCAGGACGAAGTACGCGAACCCCTGGTGAAAGTGTTCCAAGGCGTCTCGGAAACCATGTTCAAGGTCACTCACATGATCATGAACTACGCCCCGATCGGCGTATTTGCCCTGATCGCCGTGACCGTCGCCAACTTCGGTTTCGCCTCGCTGCTGCCACTGGCGAAGCTGGTGATACTGGTTTACGTCGCCATTGCCTTCTTCGCCTTTGTGATCCTCGGCCTGATCGCCCGCCTGTTCGGTTTCTCGGTGATCAAGCTGATGCGTATCTTCAAGGATGAGCTGGTACTGGCTTACTCCACCGCCAGTTCTGAAACCGTGCTGCCTCGGGTCATCGAGAAGATGGAAGCCTATGGCGCGCCGAAAGCCATCTGCAGCTTCGTGGTGCCCACCGGCTACTCGTTCAACCTCGACGGTTCGACCCTGTACCAGAGCATCGCGGCCATCTTCATCGCCCAGTTGTACGGTATCGACCTGTCGGTTGGCGCGCAGATCATGTTGGTGTTGACCCTGATGGTGACCTCCAAGGGTATCGCCGGCGTACCGGGCGTGTCGTTCGTGGTCCTCCTCGCCACTCTGGGTAGCGCCGGCATCCCGCTGGAGGGCCTGGCCTTTATCGCAGGCGTGGACCGCATCATGGACATGGCACGTACTGCGCTGAACGTGATCGGCAACGCCCTGGCCGTACTGGTCATCGCACGTTGGGAAGGCATGTACGACGATGCCAAGGGCCAGCGCTACTGGAACTCCCTGCCGCACTGGCGCAGCAAGGAAGCCGTTCCTGCCGGCCGCGCCGCTGCGGAATAACCCATAAAACGTTGCACACCCAAACCCCGACATCGTCGGGGTTTGTTGTTTCTGACGTGCCACCGCTATCATCGCCGCCAAGTCGCAACAACACAGATCCGTAGGAGCCGGCTTGCTGGCGATGGCATCAGCTCAGTCAATGAAAATGTTGCCTGTAATACCGCCATCGCAAGCAAGCCGGCTCCCACAGGGCCTCATTCCAAACAATGAAGGATCCGCCTGATGCTCAATGGCCTATGGCTCAGCTTTTTTCTCGTCGCAGCGGTGTCGGCACTGGCGCAATGGCTGGTGGGCGGTAATGCCGGAATCTTCGCCGCGATGGTGGAAAGCATCTTTGCCATGGCCAAGCTGTCGGTCGAAGTCATGGTCGTACTGTTCGGCACCCTCACGCTGTGGCTGGGGTTCCTGCGCATCGCCGAGCGGGCCGGGATCGTCGACTGGTTGGCCAAGGTCCTCGGGCCGCTGTTCCTGCGCCTGATGCCGGGCGTGCCAGCCGGGCACCCTGCCCTTGGCCTGATCACCCTGAACTTCGCTGCCAACGCCCTGGGCCTGGATAACGCCGCCACGCCGATCGGCCTCAAGGCCATGCGCTCGTTGCAGGAGCTCAACCCCAGCGAAACCACGGCCAGTAACGCGCAGATTCTATTCCTGGTCCTCAATGCTTCGTCGCTGACCCTGCTGCCGGTAACGATCTTCATCTACCGCGCCCAGCAAGGCGCCGTGGACCCGACCCTGGTGTTCTTGCCGATCCTGCTGGCGACCAGTGCCTCGACGCTGGTTGGCCTGCTGTCGGTGGCTTTCATGCAGCGCCTGCGCCTTTGGGATCCGGTGGTGCTGGCCTACCTGGTACCCGGCGCATTGGTCCTGGGCGGCTTCATGGCGCTGCTGGCGACCCTGTCGGCCACCGCCCTGGCGAGCCTGTCATCGATCCTCGGCAACCTGATGATGTTCGGCCTGATCCTGTTGTTCCTGATCGTCGGCGCGCTGCGCAAGGTCAAGGTTTACGAGATGTTCGTCGAAGGCGCCAAGGAAGGCTTCGACGTCGCCAAGAGCCTGCTGCCCTATCTGGTGGCGATGCTCTGCGCGGTGGGCGTGTTACGCGCCTCGGGAGCATTGGACTTTGGCCTGGAAGGCATTCGTCACGTGGTGCAGTGGCTGGGTCTGGACACCCGTTTCGTCGATGCCCTGCCCACCGCATTGGTCAAACCGTTCTCCGGCAGCGCCGCTCGGGCGATGCTGATCGAAACCATGAAAACCCAGGGTGTGGACAGCTTCCCGGCGCTGGTCGCGGCGACGATTCAGGGCAGTACCGAAACCACGTTTTATGTCTTGGCGGTTTACTTCGGTGCCGTCGGTATCCAGCGCGCCCGGCATGCGGTGGGCTGCGCCTTGCTGGCGGAGCTGGCCGGGGTGATTGCGGCGATTTTTGTCTGCTATTGGTTCTTTGGGGCTACCGCGTAAATCCCGCCGCGCACAATTGTGGGACCGGCTTTAGCCGGGAAGGGGCCAGGACAGCCGATAGAAATGTATTGGCCGGATCGACGTCTTCCCGGCTAAAGCCGGTCCCACAACGTTCACGGGGTTTTCGGCAGGGCAACGTAATGCTTGCGCCCCTCCTGCAACGTCCAATCCAATACCTGCCACGCCAGTTCGTTGCTCGCAGCGTCGAAAGCCGTAACCACAGCCGGCACTTCCTTGCCCTTGGCCGGCTGACGGACTTCGAAGCGGCGGCTGGCGACAATGCGTTGCCGATCGTCGACCAATCGCGCGTCGTAGCGAATCACCACCTCAATCGCCGAGCCCCGGTATTCGCTCTGGAAGGCCAGCAGGTCGCCATTCAACTCAAAATCCGCCTGCAGATTATTGTCATCGGTGCTGACAGCCTGTATCCGATGGTCGGTGACGAACAGGTCGCGAATCTGGTTACGCAGCATCAGCGGCCCGGCATCGCTCCAGCGCGCGCCCTTGTAGCTGCTGATCATGTTGTCCTGGGGCACGACGGCGATACGCGGGCTGTCCAGGGCCTCGCTGGCCTTGGGCCGGTCGATACGCAGCGACCAGCGCACCAGTTCGTTGTTGCCGGTCAAGCGCGAGTACGGTCCACCGCGCAACTGATAGACATCCATCGGCTCGGCAGGCGGCAGTATCGAACAGGCGCTGGACAGCGCCATCGCACCCGCAATCAAACAGCGGCCTACGACTGTTTTCAGGCCTGTCATGGTTCAAACTCCTTGTTCTTGTCACGCCCGAGCAAATAGCCGCTGGGGTTGGCTTCCAGACGTTTGGACACCGCCCGCAGCGAGGCCAGGGTCTCGCGCAATTCGTTGATCGCCGGGCCCAGATCATTCAGGCCTTGCATGCCGCTGTCCAGGGACTGACGGTTGTCCTTGAGCAGGCTGTTGATGGTCGCCGTACTCTGGGCCAGGGAATTCATCGCCTGTTCGGCACTGCTGAACGCCTGCTTGCCCTCATTGTTGAGCAGGCCGCCAGCACTGCGCATCAGCCCGGCCGTCTGTTCCAGGGTGGCGCTGGCCTGCTTGCTGAGCTGGCCCATCTGCTTGAGGGTCTGACGAATGTCGTCGCGCTGCTCGGCTACGGCGCCGGTGGCCTGCTCCAGATGGGCGAGGGTGGCGGAGAGGTTCTGCACATTCTCGGCGGAGAACATCTGATTGGCGTTATGCAGCAGCTCGTTGATGCTGCTCATCAGGTCGTTACTGTCGTTGAGCAGCCGCGAGATGGGCGAGGGCGAGGCAATGATCACCGGAAGGCGCCCGTCGAGGCCGATCAGCTCCGGGCTTTGCGGCGTACCACCGCTGAGCTGGATGATCGAGGTGCCAGTAATACCGGTCAGCGCCAGCTTGGCCTGGGTGTCCTGCTTGATCGGGGTCTCGCCGACCAGGCGAATTTGCGCCAGCACCCGGCGCGGGTCCTTGGGGTCCAGACGCAACTGCATCACGCTACCGACCGTGATGCCGCTGTACTGCACGGCGCTGCCCTTGGTCAGGCCGGTCACCGCCTCGTTGAACACCACTTCGTAATCCTTGAAGGCGCTGTCGACGCTGGACTTGGCCAGCCACAGGCCGAACAGCAGCGCCGCCGCCACCACGATCACAGTGAACAGGCCGATCAAGACATGATGGGCACGGGTTTCCATCATCAAACCTCTTTGGGAAGGGACATGGCGGAGTAGGCAGCGCGCCCGCGCGGCCCGTGGAAATACTCGTGAATCCACTCATCCTTGGTCGCCGCGACCTTGTCGATGGGCGCGGCCACCAGCACGCGTTTCTGCGACAGCACCGCGACCCGGTCGGTGATGGTGTAGAGCGTGTCCAGGTCATGGGTGACCAGAAACACACTCAAACCCAGAGCATCGCGCAGAGTCAGGATCAACTGGTCGAAGGCTGCGGCGCCGATGGGATCAAGCCCCGCAGTGGGCTCGTCGAGAAACAGAATGTCCGGATCCAGGGCCAGCGCGCGGGCCAGAGCGGCGCGCTTGATCATGCCGCCGGAGAGCGACGCAGGGTACTTGTGGGCGGCCGACAATGGCAACCCGGCCAAAGCCAGCTTGACCCCGGCCAGATGCTCGGCTTCGTCGCGACTGAGCCGGGCGTGTTCGATCAAGGGAAGGGCAACGTTTTCCGTAAGCGTCAGGGAGGAAAACAGCGCGCCTTTTTGAAACAGCACGCCAAAGCGCCGTTCGACCTGGGAGCGGGCTGTCTCGGACAACTGCTGCAAATCCTCGCCGAAGACCCGGATGCTCCCGGCGCTGGGCAACTGCAGGCCGACGATGCTGCGCAGCAGTACCGACTTGCCGGTCCCCGAGCCGCCGACCACACCGAGGATCTCGCCGCGATACAGGTCAAGATCGAGGTTTTCGTGCACGCTCTGACTGCCAAACCGATTGCACAGACCACGCACTTCGATCACCGCTTCGCTGCGCGGGTGCGGATTCGTGATCACCAACCCATCTCCATGAAAAACAGTGCGGCCATGGCGTCGAGGACGATGACCACGAAAATCGATTGCACCACGCTGGAGGTGGTGTGGGCGCCGACGGATTCGGCGCTGCCGCTGACTTTAAAGCCTTCCAGACAACCAATGGCGGCGATCAGGAAAGCGAAGATCGGCGCTTTGACGATCCCCACCAGGAAGTGCTGCACGCCAATATCAGCCTGCAACAACGAAAGGAACATGGCCGGGGAAATATCCAGGGACAGGGCGCAGACCACGCCGCCGCCGATGATGCCGCAGATCATTGCCAGAAAGGTCAGCAACGGCAGGGAAATCAGCAAGGCCAAGACCCGCGGTGCGACCAGCAACTCCACCGGACTCAGGCCCAGGGTGCGAATCGCGTCGATTTCTTCGTTGGCCTTCATCGAGCCGATCTGCGCGGTAAAGGCACTGGCAGTGCGCCCCGCCATCAGGATCGCGGTCAGCAGCACGCCAAACTCGCGCAGGAAGGAGAACGCCACCAGGTCAACGGTGAAGATACTGGCACCGAAGGTTTTCAACACCGTGGCACCGAGAAACGCCACCACGGCGCCGACCAGAAAGGTCAGCAGCGCTACGATAGGCGCGGCATCGAGGCCGGTCTGTTCGATATGGGTGATCACCGACGTCATGCGCCAGCGCTTGGGGCGGGGCAGGTTGAACACCACGGTTTGCAGGATCAGGCCGATAAACCCCAGCAGTTGCAGGGTGTCCGTCCAGACCTTGTCCACCGCGCAGCCGATACGCGAGAGCAACTGTACGCCGACGGCAATTTCCGGCTCTTTGACCGGGGCGCAATAATCACACAAGGCCGACTGAATGGTTTGCAGCAGAGCGCGGCTGGACAGGGGCAGTTCCGGAGCATTCACCGCCAGCCGGGCCAGACGGTCGGCGCCGAGCAACTCCACCAGCAGCGAAGCGCCGGCCGTATCCAGCGCATGCAAACGACTCATATCCACCGGCACGCCGGCATCGTAGTTGCCACCAAGGGCGTCGGTCTGGCGCTTCAGAACCCGGTAGTGCGGCAGTGTCCAGTCGCCGTCGATACGCAGCTGTGCGGGCTGGGTAGAGGTATCCAGCACGGCGCTGCCTGCCCGTTCAGGGGCAGTGGCTGCCGGAGATTGGCCATGTGCGGTCAGCGTGTGCGTGGTCATGGGACCTCTAGTTCGTCGGAGCGTCTGCCTTGTCAGGGGCCGAATAGTCGCGCGGCTTCAGGCCCAGGGGTTTGACCACAGGGCTGGTTACCGCGGGCTGGTCGCCGTCAACCACGTCAAAGCGCAGCACGCCGATCATTTGTCCGTCTTCAGTCAACACCCGAACCTGCCAGTGGCCGATGATATCAGCCGGAAAATTCTGCTTGTGTGTCCACGCACGATAGCCTTCTTTGCGCCCGCCATGAATGTTCATGGCAATCCGATCCATCTCCACGCCATCCCGGGACCAGACGTGGAAAATCTGCTCGTCCAGGCCGCGCGGCGCGTTGATCGAGGTATAGGCATAAAGGCCGCCACTGCGCATCTGATTGGCGCTGATCTGCTGGACGTTATCACCGGGCGTGCGGTTCTTTTCATCGAAGGTGGTACTGACGGCGAATTCGGTCATCCACAGGGTCGCTGGCGGCACCCAGGAGCGCAGGGTCCAGCCCGCCGCGCCGATGGAAAAGGTCATCAGCACCAGTACGATGCCTCGGCGCCAGGTATTGATGGGGAAACTCGTGGCCAGACTGGGAAACGACAGCAGCATGGCAATGCCCAGAGCCAGCTTGTAGCTCTCGGCGGTGGTCAAATGCAGGATGATCGGCAGCGCCGTCAGCAGCGCGGCGAACAGGGTCAGGGTGTGCAGGGCCATGAACAGCCAGCGCCGCGGTGCCAGCCAGTGGTAATACAGCGGGTCGGTGATGGAAATCAACCCGGCGATGCCCAGTACCGTGGTGAACACCGACTGGCCGCTGTTCCAGGTGGTAGTGATGAAGAAGAACGGCAGGACGAAAAACAGGCTTTCCTGATGGATCATCTGGGTGCCGTAGCGCAGCAGACCCTGGGGAATCTCGCGCTTGAACAACCGGGTGAACAGGGCGGTGGCACTGTTCTCGACCATCAGCCACAGCCAGCTGATCAGCATCACTGTAGCAATCCAGGTGGCCAGGCCCTGCTGTCGGTCGACCAGAATGAAGCTGCAAATCCCCGAAATGAAACCGCCCGCCGCAATCACCCCCGGATAGCGCTTCATCAGGCCAAGCACGCGGGATATGTGGGCGTTCCAATCGAGCATTCAGGCGTTCGCTTTGTCGTTACAAAAAAAGGGGCCGCAGGATAACAGCGTCTACCTGCGCTTGCGCCAGATCAGCGCCATGCACAACAGCAGCAGGCCCGCGACAGCGGCAACGAGCCAATATAAGCCGTCATAGCTCAATAGTGGCTTTTCAATGCGTGTATAGGGTGTCTGTGCCAGCAGTCGGTGCAGGGCCTGATTGGCGGTATCGACGCTGACGGCCTTGATTCGCTTGGCCGGGTCATCGAAATGCCCATCGTCGTACTCGTTCAGCGAGCCCCAATAGTAATCGGCCAGGGCGCTGTTGCCTTGCACAGCCCAGGCCTGCCTGGCGATCAGGGTCTGCTGCAGGCGGGCAAATGTGGCCGGATCCAGGCCGTCTTTATTCAGACGCTGGAGCAGGCTGTGGATGTCGTCTTCTGCTTCGTCGATGTCCCGGCGATCGAGATCCGCATTGAGGCTGAGGAAGCCGCTGTCACCAAACACCTCGCGTTCGGCCCATGGCCCGTAGGACAAACCGCTTTTGAGGCGCAGATCGCTGTACAGCGCCCAGTCGAGGTAGGCCTTGAGCAGCTCCAGGGTTTCATCGTGCTGCTCGCCCAGTTCGGGCTCCGGATAAATCAGGTGCATGCGCGCGCCGTCACCGAGCATGCCGCGCATCAGGGTGCGGCGGGTTTCGGCGTGACCATCGACGGCAGGCAAGGGCGGATGATCGGTGGGCTCCACGGCAGTCATCTGGCCAAAGGTGCGCTCCAGATAGCTCGGCAACAGGCGATCGAGATCACCGACCACAATCAGAGTCATGTTGTTGGGCGCGTACCAGCCTTTGTAGACGCCTTCGACCTGCGCCAGGGTCAGCCCGTCGGCTTCGGGGCGCTCGGCACATTTGAGCCCCAGTTCCACGGCAAGTTGGCCACTGGCGCTATGGCCAAGGTCGCGGCGGTCGAGCCAGCGTTGCAGGTGCGAGTAATGACCGCCGTCTTCACGCTCGACAATACGCCGGGCGGTGTCGAGGTCGCTCTGATCGAAGCGGGTACGGGTAAGGATCGCCAGCAGCAGGTCCAGCACCTTGCGCTGGTTCTGCGCCGGGGCTTCGATGACGAAGGTGGTGTCGGCGTTGCTGGTGAAGGCGTTCCAGTCGCCGCCCAGAGCCTGCATGCGCTCTTCCAGCGCACCTTCGCCGCCGTCGTCTATGCCGCTGAACAGCAGGTGTTCGAGCAGATGCGGCAGTTCCTTGTCTGCACAGGGGAAGTCATCGAAACCGACGCCCACCACCAGACGAATCGCCACATGGCCTTTTTCATAGCCGGGCTTGAGCAGTACCTGCAAACCATTGGGCAGGATATAGCCCTCCACCTGAAAGCGGTCGAGGGCCATCGAAGGCAATGAAATCAGCAGCAGGCAAGCGAACAGCAGGCAACGCATAAAACAGGCTTCCTTGCGGGCCAGTACGTGTAACAGACTTCAGTAGATTGTTTACGTTCACATGTTCGGGCTGTCGCATGGCAAACCGTGGCACCGGCTTTAGCCGGGAAAGGGTCGGTACATGCACTGCATATGCATGATCATCCCGACGCCTTCCCGGCTAAAGCCGTTTCCACTGCAATTCATTAGCCTACAGAGCAGGATCCGCTTCAACTTCACTGGATAGAGCGCCGGTCTCAGCTGTCTCGAGGACCGCATAGGCGCTGCTGCAGAACAGCGAATTGAGGCGTTTCATATCAGCGATCAACTCCAGGTGCAAGGAGCTGGTCTCCATGCTTTGCACCACTTTGCGCTGCAAGCGGCTGACGTGGGCATGGGCCAGACGCCGCTCCTGGGCGCGGAAGCGGCGTTTCTCGCGCAGCAACTGACGGGCACTTTCAGGGTCACCACTGAGGAATACCGACAGGCCAAGACGCAGATTGGACTGCAACTGGCTTTGCAGGTCGCTGAGTTCTTCCAGGCCGACTTCCGAGAAAGAGCGGCGTTGGGAAGTCTTCTGCTGCTGGATCTTGCGCAACATGCGCTCAATCAGACCGCTGGCCAGCTCCAGGTTGATGGTCAGCTCGATGATTTCGGCCCAGCGACGGTTGTCCTGCTCGCTGAGGTCATCCCGGGGCATCTGCGCCAGGTACAGTTTGATCGCGCTGTACAGCGCCTCGACGTCGTCATTGAGACGGCGCATTTCCTGAGTCACGGCGGTTTGCGTGCCGCGCAGCACTTCCAGCATCGACGCCAGCATGGCTTCGATCAGATCACCCATGCGCAGGGTTTCGCGCACGGCATTGGCCAGGGCAAGGCTGGGGGTCGCCAAGGCTGTCAGATCGAGATGACGGGGCTTGGCCAGGCCATTGACCTCGGCGCGCATCGGCAGGATGTTCTCGCACAGCTTCGCCATGGGCCCGACCGTGGGCAACATGAGCAGGCAGCGCAGGGTGTTGTAGCTCAGGTGGAAGCCGATGACCATATCCGACGAACTGAAGCCGAGGCTGTCCATCCATACCACCAACGGATTGAGCACCGGGGTGATGAGCACCAGCCCCAGCAGTTTGTACAGCAAGCTGCCCAAGGCCACCTGGCGCCCGGCAACGTTCTGCATGCTGGTGGTGAGAAAGGCCAGCAGGCCGCTGCCGATATTGGCACCGATTACCAGGCCGATGGCCACGTGCAGGCTGATGATGTCGGAACCGGCCAGGGTCGCAGTCAGCAATACCGCCGCGAGACTTGAGTAGGAGATCAGCGCGAACAGGGCGCCGATCAGGGCATCGAGCAGCAGGTCGCCGGTCAGCGAGGCGAACAGTACCTTGACCCCGGCCGCATGGGTGATGGGCGCGGCGGCGGTGACGATCAGTTGCAGCGCCAGCACGATCAGGCCAAGGCCGATGGCAACCCGGCCCAACTGGCCGATGCGGGTCTGCTTGCGCGACAGAAAGAAAATCACCCCGAGGAAAATCAGCAGCGGCGACAACCAGGACAGGTCGAAGGTCAGCACCCGCGACATCAACGCCGTACCGACGTCGGCACCGAGCATGATCGCCAGGGCCGGGGTCAGCGCCATCAGCCCCTGGCCAACGAAAGAGGTCGCCAGCATAGCGGTGGCGTTACTGCTCTGCACCAGTGCGGTAACCAGAATCCCGGCAATGAACGCCAGTGGCCGTTTCGACATGTTCTGGCTCAGCACACGGCGAAGCTGCGTGCCATACACGCGCAGGATGCCGGTGCGAACGATGTGAGTGCCCCAGATCAACAGGGAAACCGCCGACAATAAATCGAGCAGGGTCAGCATACGGAAAGCCCCCTGAAATGTGCCATTGGAAGGCAAGAAGATGAAGATATGGCGATGTAGAGCGCGAAGTGGGTGATGGGTTGCGCCCAACTAAGCTTTAGTTGGCCTTTAGCCAGAGCGCCAGCATGGCATAGGGAAACTTGCATTTGAAATAAATCTGTCACAAAACAAGGTTTTGTTCAGATTTTGAACAGTTTGGCGGTTACTGGAATTGATGGGCGCCGCTATTGAATTTGTCAAAAATGAAAGCCTGTGGGAGCGGATTCATCCGCGAAAACGCGATTCCAGGCGCTGAAGGTGTATCGAATGTACCGACCCCTTCGCGAATGAATTCGCTCCCACAGTTTTGGGGCGATTTATTGACCCGGTACATCCTTGCGCAGTTTCACTGGCTCGCTTTGGGCTTCCTTTTTAGCCCGGGCAGTACGCATCTTGATGTTGATGGCTTCCACCGCCAGCGAGAACGCCATGGCGAAGTACACATAGCCCTTTGGCACATGCACATCGAAGGCTTCGGCAATCAGCACGGTACCGACCACGATCAGGAACGACAGGGCCAACATTTTCAGGGAAGGGTGCTTGTCGATGAAATCACTGATGGCACCGGCGCAGAGCATCATCACCAATACCGCGACGATGATTGCCGCGATCATGACCGGTACGTTGGACACCATGCCTACCGCGGTGATGACCGAGTCCAGAGAGAACACGATGTCGATAATGGCAATCTGAATGATGGTGTAGAGGAACAGGCCGCCCTTGCCCTTGGGCTCGTCCAGGGTTTCCTCTTCGCCTTCCAGCCCGTGGTAGATCTCCTGGGAGCTTTTCCACAGCAGGAACAGGCCACCAAAGAACAGAATCAGGTCGCGTCCGGAAATGCCCTGGCCCAGGACCGCGAACAGATCGTCGGTCAGGCGCATGACCCAGGTGATCGACAGCAGCAGCATGATCCGCGTAATCATCGCCAGGGCCAGGCCGAAGAGCCGGGTACGCGGTTGCATGGCCTTGGGCATGCGGCTGACCAGGATCGAAATCATGATGATGTTATCGATGCCCAGCACGATTTCGAGGGCGGTCAGAGTCAAGAAAGCAACCCAGATTTCCGGGTTGAGCAGCCATTCCATAAGGTATTCCTTTGCACGATAAAACCCCGCTGCCGGGAGCGGCAGCGAGGCGGGTGTTGTGTATTAAAGCGTGCTGAACAGCGGGAAGATTCCCATCAGCAAGGCAGCGAGCAGGATGCACAGGCACACCAGCACAGCCCACTTGAGAGTGAAGCGCTGGTGATCACCAAACTCAATGCCGGCCAACGCGACCAACAGGTAAGTCGAAGGGACCAACGGGCTGAGCAGGTGTACCGGCTGGCCAACGATAGAAGCTCGGGCCATTTCGACCGGACTGATGCCGTAGTGGGCGGCAGCCTCGGCAAGTACTGGCAGCACGCCGTAGTAGAACGCATCGTTGGACATGAAGAAGGTGAAAGGCATACTGGCCAGAGCCGTGATGACCGCCAGGTAAGGGCCCAGGGCATCCGGGATCACCGCCAGCAGGCTCTTGGACATGGCATCGACCATGCCTGTACCCGACAGAATACCGGTGAAAATACCTGCCGCAAAGATCAGTCCGACCACCGCGAGCACGCTGCCAGCATGGGCCGCAACCCGATCCTTCTGCGCCTGCAGACAAGGGTAGTTGACGATCATGGCGATACTGAAAGCAATCATGAACAGCACCGGCAGCGGCAACAGACCCATGATCAGCGCAACCATCAAGGCCAGGGTCAGGGCGCCGTTGAACCAGATCAGCTTGGGACGACGCGCGTCAGGGAATTGCGAGACGCTGATTTCGCTGTGATCCACTTCATCGCCGACGACGTGCAGCTCACCAAGGCGAGCACGCTCACGTTTGCCGTAGAAGTAGGCGATGACCAGGATCGCCACGACACCAGCCAGCATCGCCGGAATCATCGGCACGAAAATCGCCGAAGGGTCGACATGCAGCGCACTGGCCGCCCGTGCGGTAGGGCCGCCCCAAGGCGTCATATTCATCACGCCACCGGCCAGAATGATCAGACCGGCCATGATCCGCGGGCTCATGCCGATGCGGCTGTACAGCGGCAGCATGGCGGCCACGCAGATCATGTAGGTAGTGGCGCCGTCGCCATCAAGAGACACCACCAGGGCCAGCACGGCAGTACCTACCGAGACCTTGACCGGGTCACCCTTGACCAGTTTGAGGATCTTGCGCACGGCCGGGTCGAACAGGCCGGAATCGATCATCAATGCGAAGTAGAGAATGGCGAACATCAGCATGACGCCGGTTGGCGCCAGCTTGGTGATACCGGTGAGCATCATCGGGCCGATGTCGGCACCAAAGCCGCCGAACAGGGCAAAAATGATCGGTACCAGGATCAGGGCAATCAGCGCAGACATGCGCTTGCTCATGATCAGGTACATGAAAGCCACGACCATGGCAAAGCCGAGGAAGGTCAGCATAGGAATACTCCAGGCGTTACGCGATTTGAAAACAGCGAAAGAAGCGAATCAGCTCAGGATGAGCGGCGCATGGAGTCGGAATGGGGGACAAGCAAATAGAGAGGAAGTAGCGGACATCAGCATCACCATTATTTTTGTGAGCGTCGGTCTGTTGCCGACGATGGTGTGATGCTAAAGGGACAAGCTTTCAGCCAGCTTTCGCTTCGGAAAATTCTTACAAAAGCTCAAGAATATGATGACGTGATTTGTGGGAGCGAATTCATTCGCGAAAGCGGCATTCCAAACCATCGAGATGTATTGGGTGTACCAACTTCTTCGCGAATGAATTCGCTCCCACAAGTATTTCTCAAAGCAATTGAATCAATGCCCGAACTGTGAGGCCAGTTCGCGCAGCAGCACTTCGGCTTCCAACACTTTGGCCACGGCTTCTTCAGCCTTTTCCCGGGTCAGGTGCAGGCGCTCGAACAGTTCGTCAGGAATGTCCTGCTTCGGTCCCGTGCCGATATTGTGGTTGCGCAGCATGCGCACCGACAGGAAAACCAGGTTGGCGTACTTGTGGTGATCGCCCGCGTAGTACGGGTCGTGCTGGAAGCGCAGGGCGGTGGACAGTTCTTCCGGCATATCCCAGTAGCGCATCAGCCAGGCGCCGATCTGCTCGCGGCTGATGCCCAGCAAATGCTGCTCGACGTAGCTGTGATGCAGATGCGGATTGACCTCCAGCTGGCGGCAGATCAACGAGAAATGCGGCGGGAATACATGGGCAAGCAACAGGTAACCGAAGTTGTGCAGCAGGCCGGCCAGGTAGGTCAGGCCGCCCTCCGGACGCTCAGGGCGCGGAATGGCGCGGGTCAGGCCTTCGATGACAGCAGCGGTGTAGATCGACTGCTGCCAGTACGGCGTGGTCTGTTGCGGGTGATCCTTGGGCAGGCTAAGGGTCTTGCCCAACGCCAGGCCCAGGGCCAGGTTGATCACCAGATCGAAGCCCAGCACGCGCACGATGGCGTCCTCTACCGAGCGGATCTTGCCGGTGGAGGCGTAGTAAGGCGATGCCGCCCAGCTGACCACTTGTGCAGCCAGGGCCGGGTCGGTTTCTACCACGCCGGTGATGTCATCGATGGTTGCATCGGGATCGACCCGCAGCTTGATGATTTTCTGCGCGGTGCCAGCCAGTGGCGGTATTTCCAGAGTCGATTCCAGACGCTGCTGAATACGCCGGGCAGTAAAGGCGTTTACGGCAGAGTGAATCTCCTGGCCGTCATCGTGAGGACGATCAAGGTTTGGAGAAATCTTGTCCAGCGGCTCGCCGAAGTTGGCGGCGCTGGCTTTGCTGAGCATGCTCTTGAAGTCTTCGCTGGTGATTTCCAGCAGCAGGCCGGGCTCACCCGAATCGATCAGCAGGCAAGGCTCCTGAAGCATTTGCTCGTCGTAGAGGCAAGGCGAACTGGTCAGGGCCGGGATACCGGGCAAAATGCGCAGGCTGTGCTTGCTGAGCATGCTCATCAGGCGCGCGTAGGGCACAGCCTTGAGATCGCGACCGGTCAGCTCGGTCACCCGCTTGAGATCCAATAGCTGGTTTTGGCAGAACAGGATCAGCAGAGCGCCGACGGCGTCCTCAACCAGCACTGCCTGAACCTTGCGCGCCGCAGGAAGGCCGGCATCGTCCACGACTTCGTTGTAACTGATGCCCAGCTTGCCTAGCAAAGTCCGGATAACGGACGGGGCATGGTGGTCGTCTGCAACGTGAGCAACTTCTGTCATGATCTTTGTCCAATTTCCTACAATCGCCGAAGTATACCCGGCTTGGTTATTGTGGGCCTCACTCCTTGTTCAGGCATAGACGTGCGTCACACCTGGCCGTATTGCTGTCCGTGCCGCAACCAGCGAGCCAAAAGTGGGCTGACATGGTGGGGCCAGTGTTCGAGCAAGACTTGAGCGGCATCGCGAACGGCAGGAAGCAAATCCGCGTCACGCATCAAATCGGCAACTTTGAATTGCAGCAAGCCCGTCTGTCGGGTACCGAGCATCTCACCCGGACCACGTAGCTCGAGATCTTTCTCGGCAATGACAAAGCCGTCATTGGTTTCGCGCATGATCCCCAGGCGCTGGCGGCCGATCTGCGACAGCGGCGGATGGTACAGCAGCACGCAATGGCTGGCCGCACTGCCCCGGCCCACTCGGCCGCGCAGCTGGTGCAATTGAGCCAGGCCAAGACGCTCGGGGTTCTCGATGATCATCAGGCTGGCGTTGGGCACATCGACCCCCACCTCGATCACAGTGGTCGCTACCAGCAACTGCAAGTGTCCCTGCTTGAATTCAGCCATGACCGCCGCTTTTTCCACAGGCTTCATGCGCCCGTGGATCAAGCCAACGCGCAGCTCGCCCAACGCACTGCTCAGTTCCTCGAAGGTCGTTTCTGCGGCCTTGCAGGTCAGCTCTTCTGACTCCTCGATCAATGTGCAAACCCAATAGGCCTGCCGTCCCTCTGCACACGCTGCCCGTACACGCTCGACGACTTCCACCCGGCGACTGTCGGCGACCAGTACTGTATTGACCGGCGTACGCCCCGGCGGCAGCTCATCGAGGATTGAAGTGTCGAGGTCGGCGTAGGCGCTCATGGCCAGAGTCCGGGGAATCGGCGTGGCCGTCATGATCAGCTGATGCGGGCACATCCGCCCGCCGACACCTTTATTACGCAGGGCCAGACGCTGCTGTACGCCGAAACGATGCTGCTCGTCGATGATCACCAGAGCCAGGTTCTTGAACTGCACCTCATCCTGGAACAGCGCGTGGGTGCCGACCACCATCGGCGTGCCACCGACAATCTGTTCCAGGGAGGCCGCCCGGGCCTTGCCCTTGAGCTTGCCTGCCAGCCAGGCCGTCTCGATACCCAAAGGCTCGAGCCAGCGCTTGAAGTTGATGTAGTGCTGCTCGGCAAGAATCTCGGTCGGCGCCATCAGTGCTACCTGATAACCGGCCTCCAGCGCTTGCAGGGCGGCGAGGGCAGCGACCACGGTCTTGCCCGCGCCGACGTCACCCTGGATCAGGCGCAGCATGGGCTCCGGCTGGCTCAGGTCGTAAGCAACTTCGTTACCAACCCGCTGTTGCGCGCCCGTGGGCGGGAACCCGAGGTTGGCGAGGAATTTTTTCGGCAGTTTCTTCGCGATGGGCAAGGCCGGCGCACGCAAGGAGCGCAGGCTTTCGCGCAGGCGTTGCTGGGATAACTGGTGAGTCAGCAGCTCTTCAAAGGCCAGACGATGCTGCGCCCAGTGGTGACCGAGGGCCAGCTCTTCAACATCGGCGTCGGCGGGCGGGTGATGCAGGTAACGAATGGCGTCGGCCAAGGGCGCCAGTTGGTAGTCCCGGGCCAGGGCTTCGGGCAGCCAGTCCGGCAGACTCTGCGGCCCGAGCATCTCCAGGCTTTGCTGGCATAACTGGCGCAGGCGTTGCTGGGTCAGGCCTTCGGTGAGCGGATAGATTGGCGTGAGGGTCTGGGCGACAGGTGCCGGCTCATCGCCAGTCAGCGCGCGGTACTCGGGGTGATAGATTTCCAGCCCCGACGCGCCGGGGCGAGCCTCGCCAAAACAGCGCAAGTGTGTGCCGCGCTTGAGGCCTTCCTTCTGGGCATTGCTGAAGTGATAGAAACGCAGACTCAGCACACCGGTGCCATCGCCCATGCGCACCAGCAGGCTGCGGCGCTTGCCCATCATTACATCGGCGCCGCTGACCACCCCTTCGACCACCGCATCCTGCCCCGGCCGCAACTGCCCGATGGGCACGACACGGGTACGATCCTGATAACGCAATGGCAGGTGGAACAACACATCCTGCAGATTTTCCAGCCCCACTCTGGCCAGTTTCTCGGCCATGGCCTCGCCGACACCCTTGAGCGCCGTGACCGAGACCTCTGACAACTCAGTCATGTCGCGGCAGTGCTCACTTCTTTGGGCCTTGCGACCGAGCACAGGCGTACCGAGTCCGCGAGGATTTCGATGGCCTTGGGCCGCGGGAAGCTGGCGCGCCAGGCAATGGCGACGGTACGGAACGGTACCGGCGGCGTCAGGGGCCGAACTTCGATAACGCCAGCAGCATAGTGATGGCTGTCCACCGCCGACAACGGCAGGATCGAAATCCCCAGACCGGAGGCGACCATGTGGCGGATGGTTTCCAGCGAGCTGGACTCGACCGTGGTGTGCTTGGCACCTTCGCTGCCCTTGGTCAGGGTCGGGCAGGCTTCCAGCACCTGGTCGCGGAAGCAGTGACCTTCGCCCAACAGCAGCAGGCTCTTGTCATTGAGGGCCGAGGCGTCAATGGTCTCCTTCTGTGTCCACGGATGATCCGCAGGCATCAAGACATAGAAAGGCTCGTCATACAGCGGCAGGGTCAGCACATCGGCTTCGTTGAACGGCAGCGCAATAATGATCGCGTCCAACTCACCATTGCGCAGCTTGTCGCGCAGCACATGGGTGAAGTTTTCTTCGATATACAACGGCATCTGCGGCGCCACCCGATGCAGTTGCGGGATCAGGTGCGGGAACAGGTAAGGGCCGACGGTGTAGATGGCGCCGACCTTGAGCGGTGCGGTCAGCTGGTTCTTGCCGGCCTGGGCCAGTTCACGAATGCCCTGGGCTTGCTCGAGGACCTTTTGTGCCTGGGCGACAATGCCTTCGCCAACCGGAGTCAGGCGCACGGCACTCTTGCTGCGCTCGAAAATCAGCACACCGAGTTCATCTTCCAGCTTTTTCACGCCCACCGAGAGTGTCGGCTGGCTGACGTGGCAGCGCTCGGCGGCATGGCCGAAGTGCTGTTCCTGAGCGAGGGTAACGATATAGCGCAATTCTGTGAGAGTCATAGCGTGCGTCCATGAAGTTGCGGCCCCAGCATAGCGGCTGCAATCGATAGACGCACGTTATCAACAGCACTGTTTTACATCAAAAGGACATTTGAGAGCAGTTGTTGCCGTTTCAGCATGGGCACTGAAACGGCAACAATACCCTTAGCGGCGATCCAGGGAGTAAACGAACGGCGCGAGAATCTCGATGGTACCGTTGTTCAAATCTTCCTTGGGTGGCTTGGGCACCGGCTGGGCGCGACGGATCATCTCCAGCGTGGCGCGATCCAGGGCCGGACTGCCGGAGCTGCCGGCGATCGAGTAAGACAATATGTTGCCTTCGGCATCAACGACGAAGCGCAACCGGGCAATCCCTTGGGTACCACGACGACGAGCGTCTTCCGGGTACTTCTTGAACTTGCTCAGGTGCTGCAGCAGCTCACCTTGCCAACTTGGCAATGCGCTGCTCGGTGGCGATGGCGGCGCGGCCTGGGGCGCAACCGGTTTGGCCGGGCTTGGCGGTGCCGGAGGCGTATCCACGGGCGTTTCTTCAGCCGGTTTTTCCTGGGGCGGCTCGGGCTTCTTCTGCGGCTTGGGTGGCTGCGGTTTCGGCTTGGGCTTTGGCACAGGCTTGGGAATGGCGATTTCCGGCTTCGGCGCCTCGACCAGCTTGGGCATGGGCGGCTCTTCCACTGGCGTCGGCGGCGTTGGTGGCTGAACGACCTTGGGCGGTGGTGGCGGCGCAGGCTCCGGTATCGGGGCCAGCTCCACCATCATGGGCGCGGGGGGAAGTTCCACGGCCTGAGTGGCCGGCCAACGAAGCGCCAGGATAATCGCAACGGCATGTATCAGCAGGACCACAATCAGGCTGCCGCCATAGCGCGTCATTTGTTGGCGCATCGTGATCATTTCTTGCCAGCCGTCTCGAGGCCCACCAGACCGACCTTCAGATAGCCCGCACTGCGCAGAGCATTCATCACGTCCATCAGGTCGCCGTAGTCCACGCCTTTGTCCGCCTGGAAGAAGATCGTGGTGTCCTTCTTGCCATGGGTCTTGGCGTCCAGGACAGCACCGAGTTGCTCACGGGTGACCTTATCGTCGCCCAGATACAGGTTCTGGTCAGCCTTGACGCTGAGGAAAACCGGCTTCTCGGGTCTGGGCTGGGGCTTGGCGGTGGAAGCGGGCAGGTCGACCTTGATATCGACCGTGGCCAGTGGCGCCGCCACCATAAAGATGATCAGCAACACCAACATCACGTCGATAAACGGCGTTACGTTGATTTCGTGGTTTTCGGCGAGATCATCGCCACCTTCGTTTAAATGCAGGCCCACGGCTTAGCCCACCTTGACCATGTGCGGTTGTTCTTTGCGCTCTGGTGGCAGGTGGTCCAGGTCGCGGCTGACCAGCAGCAGAACCTGTGCCGAGGCATCCGAGACCTGAGCCTTGTAGCCGGCGATGGAGCGGGCGAAGACGTTGTAGATGACCACCGCAGGAATGGCCGCTACCAGGCCCAGGGCAGTTGCCAGCAATGCTTCGGCAATACCCGGTGCGACGACGGCGAGGTTGGTGGTCTGGGTCTTGGCGATACCGATGAAGCTGTTCATGATGCCCCAGACCGTACCGAACAGTCCCACGAATGGCGCGGTGGAACCGATGGTGGCGAGAACGCCGGTGCCGATGCTCATGTTGCGGCCACAGGCGGCAACCAGACGCTCCAGACGGAAGCTGACACGCTCCTTGATGCCCTCGCGCTCGCGGCTGTTGACCGACAGACGCATTTCTTCCATGGCATCTTGCACCAGCAAGTGCGCCAGGGTGCCTTCGCGGCTGGCGTGTTCGCTGGCTTCGTTAAGGGTGCGCGAGCGTTTGAGCAGGGCGATATCCTTGCGCAGACGACGCTTGGCGCCGATCAGTTCGAAACCCTTGGCGATCCAGATGGTCCAGGTCAGGATCGAGGCAATGGCCAGACCGATCATGACCGCCTTAACGACCAGGGCAGCATTCTGATACATGCCCCATGGCGACAGGTCATGGGCCATGCCGAGGCTGTTGGCGCCTTCTTCCGGCAGGGTTTGAAGGGTTTCGACCGGCGCGGCAGCCGACGACTCGCCGGCAGCAACAGGGGCTGCTGCGGGAGCCGCTGGCGCTGCTTCGCCATGAGCGGCGGGCGGTGTCGAGGTGGTCGTCTCATCGGCCAGGGCAACAGGCGCGAGCATCATGCTCAACACAAATGCTGCGATACCCCCCCAGACGCGACGAGCGCTAGGTGGGTTGGTTGGCGAAGCGGAGGATTGAATACGTGTCATGCTGGCCTGACCTGAGGAGATAAAGAGGGCTTCGTTCTGTGCGTCAGGAACGCGCTAGACGCACTGGAGGCGAACAAATGGTGCGGCATTATTGCAAGTAATTCTTGTTAACAAAAGCATTACGCTTTTTTTTATGAGCCTTGCGACGCCGACTGGAAGATTTTTCTTTCGTTTCGAGCGTTACAACTGACCTATTCCGGAGAATCGAAATGTCTGCCCCTTCCGTGCTGATCGCTGGCTGCGGCGATATAGGAAGCCGTCTGGCCCGGCAGTTACACGCCCATGACTGGCTCGTCTACGGCATGCGTCGCAACATCGCGCACCTGCCCGATGGGGTCCACGGCATTGCCGGCAACCTGTTCGACGCGCAAATCCCGGCCGGCTGGCCGACGACCAGCATCGATTATCTGGTGTACTGCGCCACCCCGACGGAACGCGACGAAGCAGGCTATCGGACCGCCTATGTCCAAGGATTGCGGCATGTTCTGGATTGGTTACGCCAGCATGAGCAAAAACCGCGAAGAGTCATTTTCGTCAGCAGCAGCAGCGTGTACGGCCAGCAGCACGGCGAGCGAGTCGATGAAACCTCGGCAACTACGCCCGGCGGCTTCTCGGGGCAGATCATGCTCGAGGCCGAGCAGACCGCCCTGAACAGTGGCCTGCCTGCCAGTATCGTGCGCCTTACCGGCATTTACGGACCGGGCCGAAGCGATCTGTCCAATCGGGTGCGCCAGGGTTACAGCGTCGCCAGCGAGCCGCCGCTATACGCCAATCGGATTCATGCCGATGACGCCGCCGGGCTGCTGGCATGGCTGCTATTGAGCGATGCGCAGGGGCAAGTGCTGGAGGACATCTATATAGGTGTCGACGACGAGCCTGCGCCGCTGGCCGAAGTCGTGGACTGGATGCGGGAGCGGTTGAACGTCACACAGTGGGCCGAGAACAGCACCCTGCGCCGCACCGGCAGCAAGCGTTGCAGCAATGCCAGGGCCAGGGCGACGGGTTGGGTGCCGCAGTATCCGAGCTATCGCGAGGGGTATGCGGCGTTGCTTTCCGACGAGGCCTGATATGAAGGTTGTGGGAGATTCTATGTTTGCTGTAAAGCCAGAGCAGCCCCTTCGCGGATGAATCCGCTCCCACAGGTCCGGCGATATGCACGCGCTACTGTGGGAGCGAATTCATTCGCGAAAGCTTTATTCCGGACGCCGCCAATGTGTTGGATGTACTGGCTCCTTCGCGAATGAATTCGCTCCCACAATTGGCTCCTAGAGGGCGACGAGCACCGGCCGTCAATTACGCTCAAGCAACCAGCGACGATTGCCCGGATGCAGCTCTGGCATCTCGGTTTCCTGGGCTTTGTTCAGCGCCTGGAAAATCTCCAGTTGCTTGCCCTTGCGCACGAAGATCCACGGGTTGCCTTGCTCGTTCTTTTCCAGCCACATGCTGTCGTACTCACCGCTCATGGCCGCGCAATCGCCAGCCAGGCATAGTGCGTAACGATCATTTTCGGGCAGGCCCTGAACGCTGCCATCCGGCATGAACTGCACGGTACTGCCTTGGCCATCACCGCTGACAATGGTCCATTTGCCGCCCAGATAGGCGCCATATAACGCCCGCTCGAAACTTGCGCCAACCGGGGCACCGGCGGGCGCCGGGTCCTTGGGCGCCTGGAAGTGCTGCTCAGGGCCTACATCACTGGCGGCCTGGACCAGTTCGTCGCCCTTAACGCTCAACTCGTCGGAGTTGTTGTAGTAGTCAACGTGGACCTTACCGTTGGCAACACTGGTAATCTTGCCTTCACCCAATTCGAAACCGTTGGAATAGGTCGCCTGGTTCGCCTTGGTATTGATCTGCCACTCAAGGTTCGGCCCGTTGGCCAGCAACGCCTGACGCAGATTTTCGCTCTTGGCGGCAGCATCGATCGCAGCCTGGTTGATCCAGGTGCCATCCGGGGAGCGGTTGCTGTGGCTGGCGCAGCCGCTCAGGACAGCGGCCAGCAGTGAGAGGGCGAGCGCAAAGCGCATAGCAGAGTCCTTCCTAAGCGGGAGGGCGCAACGGCAGAAGCGTTGCGCCTGGGGATTTATTCGAGAACCAGAATCGCGTCCATCTCGACTTGAGCGCCACGCGGCAACGCGGCAACACCGATGGCGGCGCGAGCAGGGTAAGGTTGTTCGAAGTATCTACCCATGACTTCGTTGACCTTGGCAAAGTGGCTCAGGTCAGTCAGGAAGATGTTCAACTTGACGATGTCCTTGAACGAACCGCCGGCAGCTTCAGCCACCGCCTTGAGGTTTTCGAAGACCTGAACGGTCTGGGCTTCGAAGCCCTCGACCAGCTCCATGGTTTTCGGGTCCAGCGGGATCTGCCCTGACATGTACACGGTATTGCCAGCCTTGATCGCCTGGGAATAGGTGCCGATGGCCGCCGGGGCGTTGTCGCTGCTGATAACGGTCTTGGACATGAAAAACTCCTGATGGGCTTTGGGCTACGCGCGCATGCGGGTGATGCGGATCACCCCGGTCAGGGCGCGCAGTTTCTTGATCACGCGGGCCAGGTGCACGCGGTCGTGCACGCTGACCACCAACTGGACCACGCTGATACGACCATCGCGCTCGTCCATGCTGATTTTCTCGATGTTGCCGTCGGCGGCATTGACGCTGCTGGCCAGCAGGGCGATCAGGCCACGCTGATGCTCCAGCTCGACGCGCAGTTCCACATTGAACTCGCCCGTGACGTCCTTGGCCCACGACAACTGAATACATTTTTCCGGGTTGTGGCGGATTTCACTGATGTTGCGGCAGTTATCCAGGTGCACGACCATGCCTTTGCCCGCAGACAGATGACCGACAATCGGGTCGCCAGGGATCGGCGTGCAGCATTTGGCGTAACTGAGTACCAGCCCTTCGGTACCGCGAATCGCCAGCGGACCTTCGGTACTTGGCAACTGGTCGCCTTCACCAAGCAGACGGCGGGCAACCACATAGGCCATGCGATTGCCCAAACCGATATCTTCGAGCAGGTCTTCGATGACCTCCACCCGGTATTCGGCCAGGACTTGCTGGACTCGCTCGCCCGGGATTTTTTCCAGGCTGCTGTCGAAACCGTTGAGGACCTTGTTCAGCAGGCGCTCGCCCAGGCTGATGGATTCCGAACGACGCTGCAGCTTGAGGGCGTGGCGAATATGGGTGCGCGCCTTGCCGGTCACGACGAAATTGAGCCAGGCCGGGTTCGGCCGAGCCCCGGGTGCACTGACGATTTCCACGGTCGAACCGCTTTGCAGCGGTTCCGACAACGGCGCCAGACGACGGTTTATGCGACAGGCAATGCAGCTGTTGCCGACGTCGGTGTGCACTGCATAGGCGAAGTCAACCGCCGTGGAGCCTTTGGGCAGCTCCATGATCCGGCCTTTTGGCGTGAAGACGTAGACCTCGTCCGGGAACAGGTCGATCTTCACGCTCTCGATGAATTCCAGGGAGTTGCCGGCACGCTGCTGCATTTCCAGCACGCCCTTGACCCATTGACGGGCGCGGGCGTGGGTGCCCTTGGGCTGCTCGTCGTCACTGGACTTGTACAGCCAGTGAGCGGCAATGCCGTTGTTGGCCATCTCTTCCATTTCCTTGGTACGGATCTGGATCTCGATGGGCACGCCATGCATGCCGAACAGCGTGGTGTGCAACGACTGGTAGCCGTTGGCCTTGGGAATCGCGATGTAATCCTTGAAGCGTCCGGGCAACGGCTTGTACAGGTTATGCACGGCGCCGAGCACGCGATAGCAGGTATCGACCTTGTCGACGACGATCCGGAACGCATAGACATCCATGATCTCGTTGAAGGCCCGGCGCTTGCCGCGCATCTTCTTGTAGATGCCGTAAAGATGCTTCTGCCGTCCGCTGACTTCGCCCTGAATCTCGTCCACGGCCAGACAGTGGCTCAGGGATTCTTCAATCTTGTTGACCAGTTCCTTGCGATTGCCACGGGCACGCTTGACCGCCTGATAGATGCGCGAGGAGCGCATCGGATACATGGCCTTGAAACCCAGGTCTTCGAATTCGATACGAATGGCATGCATGCCCAGCCGGTTGGCGATGGGCGCATAGATTTCCAGGGTTTCCTTGGCGATGCGTCGGCGCTTCTCGCCCGACAGCACTTCCAGGGTGCGCATGTTGTGCAGACGGTCGGCCAGCTTGACCAGAATGACGCGAATGTCCCGCGCCATGGCCATGGCCATCTTCTGGAAGTTCTCGGCCTGAGCCTCGGCCTTGGTCTCGAAGTTCATCTGGGTCAGCTTGCTGACCCCATCGACGAGTTCGGCCACGGTCTCGCCAAACTGCGCACAAAGCGCTTCCTTGGCAATACCGGTGTCTTCGATCACGTCATGCAACATGGCGGCCATCAGGCTCTGATGGTCCATGTGCATGTCGGCAAGAATATTCGCGACCGCGAGCGGGTGCGTGACGTAGGCCTCACCGCTGCGGCGGCGCTGACCATCGTGGGCCTGTTCGGCGTAGAAATACGCTCGGCGGACCAGATTGACCTGGTCGTGGCCGAGGTAGGCCGACAGGCGATCGGCGAGAGCGTCTATGCTCGGCAAGATAAGACTCCCTGCCGATGGCTTGTGCTCTGCGCCTTACTACGTCGACCCGGCATAGGCTTAGAGAGCCTCGTTGGACTCGTCCTCGAACGCAGCGAACAATGGTTCATCTTCAACGATTTCAGCTTCTGCGATTACAGCGTAATCCATCAGGCCTGCTGCGATTTCACGCAGAGCCATCACGGTAGGCTTGTCATTTTCCCACGCCAGCTTTGGTTCTTTGCCGCCGGTTGCCAGTTGACGAGCACGCTTGGTAGAGAGCATGACCAGCTCAAAGCGGTTATCGACGTGTTCCAGGCAGTCTTCAACGGTTACGCGGGCCATGGGTATTCCTCGTAGCAAATGCGGATGCGCGATGCCCGGATGGGCGAGCGGACTCGATAGTTTACAAGCGGACAGGTACAAGCTTCAAGCGGCACGCCACAAGCGGTCGGCTTTTCGCAGCCTGCAACAGGCTCAGGCGAGCAATTCGCTGAGCAGATTGCTGAATTGTTCCTGCTGATGCGGCTGGGTGAGACGGTTGGCGCGGAAAATCGCCTTGAGATCTTCCAGAGCGCTGGCGAAATCGTCGTTGATCACCACGTAGTCGTACTCGACGTAGTGGCTCATCTCGCTGACAGCCTCACGCATGCGGCCTTCGATGATGTCGTCGCTGTCCTGGCCCCGATTGGTCAGGCGCTGGCGCAAGGCCTGCTGAGTCGGCGGCAGGATGAATATCGACCGCGCATCCGGCATCACCGCACGCACCTGTTGCGCGCCCTGCCAGTCAATTTCCAGGATCAGGTCGTGCCCCTCGTCGAGCGTCTGCTGCAAGTGGCTTTGCGAGGTGCCGTAGAGATTGCCGAACACCTCGGCCTGCTCGAGGAAATCGCCATGTTCGATCATCCACACGAATTCAGTCCGATCGACGAAGTGATAGTTCACACCGTCGACTTCGCCCGGGCGCATGGCACGGGTAGTGTGGGAAACCGAAACGCGGATCTGCGGCTGCGCGTCGACCAGAGCCTTGACCAGACTGGTCTTGCCTGCACCCGAAGGTGCGGAAACGATGTACAGGGTGCCGGTGCTATGGGTCATGTAGGGGTAGCCTTACTCAATGTTCTGCACTTGTTCACGCATCTGCTCGATCAACACCTTGAGGTTGACCGCAGCCTGGGTGCTGCGTGGGTCGAAGGCTTTGGAGCCTAGTGTATTGGCTTCGCGGTTGAGCTCTTGCATCAGGAAATCCAGGCGACGCCCGGCTTGTCCACCCGCCTTGAGCACCCGGCGCACCTCGGTGACATGGGTGCTCAGACGATCAAGTTCTTCGGCGACATCACTTTTCTGCGCCAGCAGGACCATTTCCTGTTCCAGGCGCAACGGATCGAGCTCGGCCTTCATATCGGCAAAACGATCCAGCACTTTCTGCCGCTGGGCTGCCAGCATCTGCGGCACGAGGGTACGCAAGGTAGCGACCTCTGCCGAGATCGAAACCAACCGTTCGTCGAGAAGTTTGGCCAGATCAGCGCCTTCACGACCGCGACCGAGCTTGAGTTCGGTCAGCGCGTCGTTGAACAACTCCATCGCCTCGACATTCAGAGCCTGGGGATCGCTGGCGTCGGCCACCAGAACGCCGGGCCATGCCAGCACTTCCAGAGGATTGAGCGCTGCTGGCTGCTTGATCAGACTGGCAACGATTTCTGCCGCAACCACCAGCTGGGTGGCGCGCTCACGATCGACCTGCAACGGCTTGCCCGCCGTCTCTTCAGTAAAGCGCAAGGTGCATTCTACCTTGCCCCGGGACAACCCCTGACGCAGCGCTTCGCGCACGGCACCTTCGAGATCGCGAAACGATTCCGGCAGCCGCAGGTGCGGTTCGAGGTAGCGATGATTGACCGAGCGTAGCTCCCAGCTCAGTGTGCCTTGAACGCCTGCCCGTTCTACTCGGGCAAAAGCCGTCATGCTGTGCACCATGGGAAGTCCCTCTTGAATGCGTTTAAGAGCGCTGCCGCAGGCGATGCCTTGCCGATTGAACGTCATGAATAGCTGACAGGCTGCGAAGGCGCAGGATTGTAGCGCAGAGCGGCACAGGCTCCCAATCCGACAGTGCGACAGATAAGTCATGGTCGCGTCCACCAGCCCGAAAGCATGCCGCAAAGCCCCGTTATTGAGCTTCGGCAACAACATGAAACCAAGTTGCCGACTTTTAGATATGCCCTATAAAGGTTGTGACCCTGAGGGTTGATGCCGGTTCAGCCAGACCGCCGCGCAGCCCGCGGCTCGCGCTGAAACAGCATCCGCCCCTATAATGGTCGGCAGTTTTCCGTCCCAGTACAGGTATCCCAGATGAAACGTCCAAGTGGTCGCGCCGCCGATCAGCTTCGCTCGATCCGCATCACCCGCAACTACACCAAACACGCCGAGGGTTCCGTACTGGTCGAGTTCGGTGATACCAAAGTCATCTGCACGGTCAGCGTCGAAAATGGCGTTCCGCGTTTCCTCAAAGGCCAGGGCCAAGGCTGGCTGACCGCTGAATACGGCATGCTGCCCCGCGCCACCGGCGAGCGTAACCAGCGCGAAGCCAGCCGTGGCAAACAGGGCGGCCGCACCCTGGAAATCCAGCGCCTGATCGGCCGCTCCCTGCGCGCGGCCCTGGACATGTCCAAGCTGGGCGATATCACCCTGTACATTGATTGCGATGTGATCCAGGCTGATGGCGGTACTCGCACCGCGTCCATCACCGGCGCCATGGTGGCACTGGTCGACGCCCTGAAAGTGATCAAGAAACGTGGCGGCCTCAAAGGCGGCGACCCACTCAAGCAGATGATCGCCGCTGTTTCGGTGGGCATGTACCAAGGTGAGCCGGTCCTGGATCTGGACTACCTGGAAGACTCAGCCGCCGAGACCGACCTCAACGTCGTCATGACCAGCACTGGCGGCTTCATTGAAGTCCAGGGCACCGCTGAAGGCGCACCGTTCCAGCCTGCCGACCTGAACGCCATGCTGGCCCTGGCACAAAAAGGCATGACCGAGATTTTCGAACTGCAACAGGCCGCACTGGCCGACTGATCAATGCACACAGGGAGTTGCAGCAATGAGTGACAGCCAATCGCCGATACCCACGCCCACAGCGCAAATCCGTCAATGGGCGATGTTCTGTCACCTGGCTGCCTTCCTGGGCCTGGTCCTGCCATTCGGCAACCTGATCGGACCGCTGATTCTCTGGCAGATGAAGAAAGAGACCGATCCGTTCATCGATGCCCAGGGCAAGGAGGCCCTGAATTTCCAGATAACCGCATCCCTGGCCATCGCCGTGAGCATCATGCTGATCGTGGTGATCATCGGCTTCCCACTGCTGTTTCTGATCGGCATCGGCGCGACGGTGCTGACCATCATTGCGGCGATCAAGGCCAACGACGGTCTGTCGTACCGTTATCCGTTCTGCTGGCGGCCGGTGAAATAGAAAACTGCGGGAACTGTAGTGGGAGCGAATTCATTCGCGAAGAGGCCTGTACATCCGATACACATGCGTCGTCTGCCCCCTCTTTCGCGAATGAATTCGCTCCCACCGTACGATTATCGCCCCGGTTTCCGACAAGCCCATGAAAAAGCCGACTCAACGTCGGCTTTTTCATGGGCGGCATCCGGCAATCAGATGGTCAACGTCCAGTCATAATCCACGATCAGCGGCGCGTGCTGCGAGAAACGCGGCTGACGCGGCAGACGGGCACTGCGTACAAAGCGACGCAGGCCTGGGGTCAACAACTGATAGTCAAAACGCCAGCCCAGATTGAGCATTTCGGCCTGTTCGTTATCCGGCCACCAGCTGTACTGATCGCCTTCACGACTGACTTCGCGCAGGGCATCGACATAGCCCATATTGCCGACAATCTCGTCCATCCAGGCACGTTCCGGCGCCAGGAAGCCCGGAGACTGCTGGCTGTCACGCCAGTTCTTGATGTCGAGCTTCTGCTGCGCAACATACAGCGAGCCACAATAAATGTACTCGCGACGTTTACGCCGCTGCTTGTCCAGATATTTGCCGAAGTCGTCCATCAACTTGAATTTCTGATTCAAGTCCTCGTCGCCGTTCATACCCGACGGCAACAACAACGTTGCAATACTGAGCTTGTCGAAATCTGCTTGCAGGTAACGCCCGTAACGGTCGGCTGTTTCAAAGCCCAGGCCGCTGATAACCGCCTTTGGCTGCAACCGAGAGTAAAGCGCCACGCCACCTTGTGCGGGAACTTCAGCCTCGCAGGCATAAAGGAAGTAGCCATCCAGTTGGAAGGCTGGGTCGTCCAGTTCAAAGGCGGAGGCGCGGGTGTCCTGAAGACAGATGACGTCGGCATTCTGAGCCTGCAGCCAACTGAGCAAACCACGCTCGACTGCGGCCTGAATGCCATTTACGTTCACACTGATGATCCGCATAAATGGCCCCAAAAATCACGTGCGTGTATGATACCCGAGCTCTACCTAATTAGCTAAATCCGTGCTATCCGGGACTTTTTTCATGCAAGCGTATCAGCGCGATTTCATCCGTTTTGCCATCGATCGCGGCGTTTTGCGCTTCGGTGAGTTCACTCTCAAGTCCGGGCGCACCAGCCCTTACTTCTTCAATGCCGGCCTGTTCAACAGTGGTTCGGCATTGGCTCAACTGGGTCGTTTTTATGCGGCGGCCGTCGTTGAAAGCGGTATCTCCTTCGACGTTCTGTTCGGCCCGGCGTACAAGGGAATCCCCCTGGCGGCCGCGACGGCGGTGGCTTTGGCGGAGCAGCATCAGATCGATACGCCCTGGTGTTTCAACCGCAAGGAAGCCAAGGCCCACGGCGAAGGCGGCAGCCTGGTCGGCGCCCCCCTGAGCGGCAATGTACTGATCATCGATGATGTGATTACCGCCGGTACCGCCATTCGCGAAGTCATGCAGATCATCAAGGATCAGGGCGCCACCGCCGCTGGCGTGCTGATCGCACTCAATCGCCAGGAACGCGGCAATGGCGAGCTGTCGGCCATCCAGGAAGTCGAGCGCGACTTTGGCATCCCGGTCGTCAGCATTGTGTCGCTGACTCAAGTCCTGCAATTCCTGGCCGATGATCCACAGTTGAAGCAACACCTTCCTGCCGTTGAGGCCTATCGGGCGCAATACGGGATTTAAGTCTGTAACGCCCAGGGGTTCTTATGCGTAGATTGAGCGTCATCGGCCTGTCTCTTTCGTTGGGCCTGTGCTCGTCACTGGGGGCCTGGGCGACGGACAAGGCGCCCGAAGTCCTGTTGTATCGGTATATAGATGACAAGGGTGTCACCGTACTGGACCGTCAGGGCGTACCTCCTGAGTATTCGGGCAAGGGCTATGAAGTGCTCAATCAGCGTGGCCGGGTAGTACAGGTCGTGCCACCCGCGCCTACGGCCGAGGAAATTCGCGCAGCCGAGGCAGCCAAGGCACAGGCCAATGCCGACGCACAATTGCTGCACCTGTATAGCAACGTTGAAGACGTCGATCGTGCCAAAGCGCGCAAACTTGCCGAGCTGGATGGCCTGGCCAACCTGGCCCAGGGCAACCTCAAAGGCGTCACCAACCAGCAAAGCAGCCTGCAAAGCCAGGCTGCCGATCAGGAGCGTGCCGGGCGCCCGGTGCAGCAGCAACTGCTCGATCAACTCAATGATCTGCGCGAACGTCAGCAAGCCCTGCAGGCCGATATCGCCCGCTACCAGACCGCTCGCAAGCAGGCCGAGACCGACTTTGCAGCGGATCGGGTTCGAGTGCAGAGGCTGACTCAGCAATAAAATCCGGACAAAAAAAGACCTCACCGGCAAAACCGGTGAGGTCTTTTTTATCCAGCCAATCGAATCAGTGACGCTTGCGATTGCTGATCAAGGTACCTACACCGGTATCGGTGAAGATTTCCAGCAACACGGCATTCGGCACCCGGCCATCGATGATGTGCGAGGTGGTCACACCGCCCTGGACCGCTTCCAGCGCGCAACGAATCTTCGGCAACATGCCGCCGTAGATGGTGCCATCGGCGATCAGGCCGTTGACCTGCTCGGTGGTCAGGCCGGTCAGGACATTGCCTTCCTTGTCCATCAGGCCGGCGATATTGGTCAGCAGCATCAGCTTCTCGGCTTTCAAAGCCTCGGCAACCTTGCCCGCCACCAGGTCGGCGTTGATGTTGTAGGACTCGCCATTCGGGCCGACGCCAATGGGGGCGATGACCGGAATGAAGTCGCCCTTGACCAGCATGTTCAGCAAATCGGTGTTGATGCCGACCACCTCGCCAACCTGGCCGATATCGATGATTTCAGGCTTGGTCATTTCCGGTGTCTGGCGCGAAACCGTGAGTTTCTTGGCGCGGATCAGCTGCGCGTCCTTGCCGGTCAGGCCGATGGCGCTGCCGCCATGACGGTTGATCAGGTTGACAATGTCTTTGTTGACCTGGCCGCCCAGGACCATTTCCACGACGTCCATGGTCTGGGCATCGGTAACGCGCATGCCGTCGATGAAGTGACTCTCGATGGACAGACGCTTGAGCAGGTCACCGATTTGCGGCCCCCCGCCGTGAACCACCACCGGGTTGATGCCTACCGCCTTCATCAGCACGATGTCGCGCGCGAAGCCGGTTTTCAGCTCCTCGCTCTCCATGGCGTTGCCGCCGTACTTGATGACCAGCGTCTTGCCGACAAAACGGCGGATATAAGGCAACGCTTCGGACAAGACCTTGGCAGCGTTGGTGGCGGCATCACGTTCGAGGGTCATTCAGGGCTCCAGTCAAAAAACAAATCAATCAGAAAGGTATTTCAAGATCCGGCGCAACGAGCTTCAGTTGGGTGCGGAACACGTCCTTGATGCGCTCCAGTTCGTCCTCGGTCTCGGCTTCGAAGCGTAATACCAGTACCGGCGTGGTATTGGAAGCCCGAACCAGACCCCAGCCTTTCGGGTAATCGACGCGAACACCGTCGATACTGGTCAGGTTGGCATTACCCCACTGCGCATCGCGCTCCAGAGCCTCGATGATGGTGAACTTGGTGACGTCGGTGACCTTGATGTTGATCTCCGGCGTGGAAACGTCATTCGGGAAGGTTTCGAACAGTTCTTCGGCACTGAGGGTTTCCTGGCTGAGGATTTCCAGCAGGCGCGCAGCGCTGTAGATACCGTCGTCGAAACCGAACCAGCGCTCCTTGAAGAAGATGTGGCCGCTCATTTCCCCGGCCAGCAGCGCACCGCTTTGCTTCATCTTCTTCTTGATCAACGAATGACCGGTCTTCCACATTACCGGACGGCCACCGTATTCCTGAATCAGCGGAATCAGGCGACGGGTGCATTTCACGTCGAAGATGATATCCGCACCAGGGTTACGTTTTACGACATCACGGGCAAACAGCATCAGCAGGCGGTCGGGATATACGACGCTGCCGGTATTGGTCACGACACCTACGCGGTCGCCGTCGCCGTCGAAGGCCAGGCCCAGGTCGGCGCCGGTTTCCTTGACCTTGGCGATCAGGTCTTCGAGGTTTTCCAGCTTGCCCGGATCCGGGTGATGGTTCGGGAAGTTGCCGTCGACATCGCAGAACAGCGGGATGACCTCACAGTTCAGCGCTTCGATCAGTTGCGGGGCGATCACACCGGCCGCACCGTTGCCACAGTCCACCACTACTTTCAGGCGACGAGCCAGGGCGATGTCCTTGGTGATTTCCTCGAAGTACGGCTTGAGGATGTCGACCTGGGTAATGCTGCCCTTGGCGGTCGGCAGGTTGTTCTGCTTGATGCGATCGTGCAGGGCCTGGATCTGCTCGTTGGCCAGGGTGTCGCCAGCGATGACGATCTTGAAGCCGTTGTAATCCTTGGGGTTGTGACTGCCGGTCAGCATGACGCCGGTCTTGCCCGCCAGTACGTTGGCGGCGTAATACAGCGCAGGCGTCGGCACGAGACCGACATCGCTGACATGACAGCCGCTGTCATGCAGGCCCTGGATCAGTTTGCTGACCAGTTCCGGACCGGACAGGCGTCCGTCGCGACCGACGGAAACGTTCGGCTCGTCCTGCGCCAGGCTCTGGGCACCGATGGCGCGACCGATCCAGTACGCCGTTTCAGCGCTCAACGTATCGCCGACAACGCCGCGAATGTCGTAGGCACGGAAGATCGTCTCGGGAAATTCGGGGGCAATGGATACTGTGCTGTTCATGGCGTGGGAGTGCTCCGAGCTCAGGATGTCCTGATGTTCATCGAGAAAGTCGATATCGAAAATATCGGTATTTTGAAACAGCGGGTCGGTCCACCCGTCGCTCTCGGCGGTGGGCTTGACCGGTGCTGAAATAACGTTTGCCGTATAGCTGGGTACAGGCTCGGACTCCTCGACTGCTGCTGTACTCGTGGTCGGCACCACGGGCTTGCTGGCAGGCGAAAAACGGGCCAGTACCTGAGCCAGGCCATTAAGGGCCGCAAGGCTCAAACCGAAGGGTTTGACGGTATTTCCGGCAGAGAGTTCGGCAACCATCTGCTCCAGTTGTCGGGCGTCCGCGCAGACGCGTCGATGCAACGCCCGCTCATTGAAGCGCAGACCCAATACCACGCCCCCCAGCGCGACCAGCGCCGCCAGGAGTAAAAACAGCCACGACGGTTCGGTTTTCAGCAGCGGGCCGGGAGTGAATTCCAGCCACCAGCTGGCGTAGGCCGTTTCGAAACGCAGCGGGTGGCCGCCATTTGCCTGGCCGCGCTGGCCCAGCACCTGGGCCGGACCATTGCCAAACTGTTGGATCAGTTGCACGAAACCGGTGCTTGCCGGGATCTCCGGCAAGGCATTGAGCAACCGCTGCTGATCGTATGCCAGCAACAGCGTACCGCTGACAGGCGCGCCGGGGCTGGCGCGCAGCGGGGCGGCGCTGTAGATCATCCAGCGCTCGCCCACTTTGCGCGCCTCAGGCGCGACCGCTTGGCCCTGAGCTGCCTTGCCGAGCATATCGAGGGTCGCGAAACTGATCGGCAAAGCCGCCTGGTTGTCGACCTCGCTCATGCCCGGCGGATTGATTCGCGCAGCAACAACGCCACTCGAGAACTTCAACGACGCCAGAGCCGCCGCCACAGTATTGGCATCCTGCAGCAGAGCGGGGTTGGCAGCGGCCGCCTGGGTGTCGGCACCCATCTGCTTGAGCGCCAGGCTCACAGCACTGGCCTGACTAACACCCCAGCCTTGCTCCAGTTCGCGCTGGTGCAGCGGGTCGACGAACGCGAGCCAGACCAACACCGCCGCCGCACCCAGGCCAAACATGGCAGGGATGACTCCGCGCACGAGGCCGGACAGGCTCGCCGCCGGTGGCAGATGGTGATCAGGCTTCGTGACTGCCTTGGCCTTGCGCTGATTACCCTTCACCAACTTTCTCTCCGGTTATTCATCCTGAATCTGGCTCTCATCCTTAGACGAAATGGCGCAGAAAATTGGCTTGTAGGTATAGCAGCAGGGATCAGTGGCTGCCGGAATGGCCAAAGCCGCCAGCGCCGCGCTGGCTTTCGTCGAAAGCCTCGACCAGCTCGAAGTGCGCCTGAACCACTGGCACCAGGACCAATTGGGCGATGCGCTCGCCAACGGCAATGTTGAAGGCGGTCTGCCCACGGTTCCAGCAGGAAACCATAAGTTCGCCCTGATAATCGGAGTCGATCAGCCCGACCAGATTACCCAGCACGATGCCGTGCTTATGCCCCAGCCCCGAGCGCGGCAGGATCATCGCCGCCAGGCCCGGATCGCCGATGTAGATCGACAGTCCGGTCGGGATCAGCAAGGTCTGGCCCGGCTCCAGCAGGGTGTCTTGCTTGAGCATGGCGCGCAGGTCGAGACCGGCCGAGCCAGGAGTAGCGTAGGCGGGAAGCGGAAAGTCAGTGCCAATGCGCGGGTCGAGGATTTTGGCTTGTAGAGCATGCATTCGTGATTAAACCTGGTTCATACGTTCGGCGATAAAAGTGATCAGCTGGCGGGCAATCTTGGCCTTGCTGGTCTGGGCAAAGAGCGTTGCATGCAAGGCTCGATCGATCACGCTGCAGGCGTTTTCCTCACTGTTGAAGCCGATGCTGGGGTTTGCCACATCATTGGCGACGATCAGGTCGAGGTTCTTGTCCTTGAGCTTGCGTGCAGCATAGTCAAGCAGATGTTCGGTCTCGGCGGCGAAACCGACACTGTAAGGGCGGTCAGGGCGCGTGGCGATGGTTGCGAGAATGTCCGGGTTACGAACCATCTGCAGCAACAGGCCGTCGCCGTTTGTAGGGTCTTTCTTCAATTTGTGCGGGGCGATCACTTCCGGGCGGTAGTCCGCCACCGCAGCCGAGGCGATAAACAGATCGCAAGGGATCGCCGCCTCGCAGGCGGCCAGCATGTCGCGGGCGCTGACCACGTCGACCCGCGTCACGCGATCAGGCGTTGCCAGATTGACCGGCCCCGTGATCAGAGTCACCCGTGCACCCGCTTCCACCGCTGCTTCGGCCAGGGCAAAACCCATTTTCCCGGAGCTGTGGTTGGTGATGTAACGCACCGGATCGATGTTTTCCTGGGTTGGCCCGGCCGTAATCAACACATGCTTGCCGGTCAGGGTCAGGCGCTGGAAGCAATCGGCGGCCAGTTGCGCCAGATCGTTGGCTTCGAGCATGCGGCCCATGCCCACGTCGCCGCAGGCCTGGCTGCCACTGGCAGGGCCGAATACTCGGAAGTCGCGCTCTTGCAGCAGGCGCGTGTTGGCCTGCACGGACGGATCGCGCCACATGGCCTGGTTCATCGCCGGGGCGATGGCGACCGTGGCATCGGTAGCCAGCACAATGGTTGTCAGCAGGTCATTGGCGATGCCCTGGGCCAGGCGCGCAATCAAATCGGCGGTGGCCGGGGCGATCAGGATCAGGTCGGCCCATTTGGCCAGTTCGATATGGCCCATCGCAGCTTCGGCGGCGGGATCGAGCAAATCCATGTGCACAGGGTGCCCGGAAAGGGCCTGCATAGTCAGCGCAGTGATGAACTCGGCGCCGCCGCGGGTCATGACCACCCGCACTTCCGCACCCTGGTCGCGCAAACGGCGAACCAGCTCAGCGCCTTTGTAGGCTGCGATGCCGCCGCCGACGCCGAGAACAATGCGTTTCCGATACAGCCGCTGCATAGGCCTGCCTTTTTGGTCAAGTGAACACGCGACGCCCATGACGCCTCCCCAGGCCCGGTCATCGCGTAAAAAAGTTGGGCTACGATATCACAGCGTCCGCACCGGAGCAGCGGCGCGCCCACACATGGAGGTGTTATGAGTATTCGCAACTGGCCTGCGGCTGAACGGCCCCGGGAACGACTATTGGAACTGGGAGCGAACAGCCTCTCCGACGCTGAACTGCTGGCAATCTTCCTGCGTACCGGCGTGGCCGGAAAAAGCGCGGTAGACCTGGCGCGTTATCTATTGAATGAATTCGGCAGCCTGCGATTGTTAATGGATGCAGACCTGCAAACCTTCAGCGGCCATCTGGGTCTGGGGCCGGCCAAGTTTGCACAATTGCAGGCCGTGATGGAAATGGCCCGGCGCCACATGGCAGAAAACCTGCGCCGCGACTCCGCCCTGGAAAACCCGGATCAGGTCCGCCGCTACCTCAAGGCACAACTGCGTGACGAACCCCACGAAGTATTCGGCTGCCTTTTCCTCGACAACAAGCACCGCGCCCTGAACTTCGAAGTTCTGTTCCAGGGCTCGATCAATCAGGCATATGTGCATCCGCGACAGGTGGTCAAACGCGCCATCGCCAACAACGCCGCCAGCCTGATCCTCTGCCACAACCATCCTTCCGGCGTCAGCGAGCCGAGCCAGGCCGATATCGAACTGACCCGAAGGCTCAAGGACGCGTTATGGCTGGTTGACGTAAAAGTGCTGGATCACCTGATCATCGGCGATGGCGAGCCGTTGTCGATGGCGGAGTGTGGGTTGATCTGAACCTGTGGGACCGGCTTTAGCCGGGAAGGCGCCGGCAGGATCGATACACTCCTGCCGTCGTTAGTATCACCTTCCCGGCTAAAGCCGGTCCCACAATTGTGCAGCGCTATTATTTGAGGGTCACCCTGGAAAAATCCTGCCGACCAAACGGGCTGACTTCATAGCCGCTGACATTCTTGCGTGTCAGGGTCGCCGCCGTCGGGTGCGCCAGCGGCAGCCACAGGGCCTGCTGCTGAATCTGCTCCTGAGCCTGGTGATACAGCTTGCTGCGCTGAGCCTGATCGGCCGTGGCCTTGCCCGCGCTGATCAGCTTGTCCAGACCCTCGTCGCAATAGCGGGCAAAGTTGGTCCCGGACTTCACCGCAGCACAGGAAAACTGCGGCGTCAGGAAGTTATCCGGGTCGCCGTTGTCGCCGGCCCACCCCATGAACAACAGGTCATGCTCGCCCGCCTTGGCCCGACGAATCAGCTCGCCCCACTCGATCACCTTGATCTCGGCGGTGATGCCGACTGCTTTCAGGTCAGCCTGCAACAATTGCGCGCCCAGATTGGGGTTGGGGTTGAGCAGACTGCCCGAAGGGCGGGTCCAGATGGTGGTCTTGAAGCCATCCGGCAGCCCGGCCTTGGCCAGCAGCGCCTTGGCCTTGGCCACATCATGCTGATAGCCGGGCAGGTCCTTGGCGTAGCTCCAGGTATTCGGCGGGTAAGGCCCGTTGGCAGCCGTGGCCGTGCCTTCGAAGACCGCCTTCAGGTAGTTGCTCTTGTCGAAGGCCAGGTTGATAGCCTGCCGTACCTCAGGTTTGTCCAATGGCGGGTGCTGGCTGTTGATCGCGACAAATGCCGTCATGAACGCATTGTTCTTCTCGACCTTCAGCGCCGCATCCTTGCTGGCGGCCTCGACATCCAGCGGCTTGGGCGACAGGGCGATCTGGCACTCGTTCTGGCGAATGCGTTGCAGGCGCACGTTGGCGTCCGGAGTGATGGCGTATACGAGCGCGTCGACGCCAGGCTTGCCTGCGAAGTACTCCGGATTGGCCTCGTAACGCACCACCGCATCTTTCTGGAAGCGCTTGAAGATGAACGGCCCAGTGCCGATTGGTTGGCTATTGAGCTTCTCCGGCGTGCCTGCCTTGAGCAACTGGGCGGTGTATTCAGCCGAATAAATAGAAGCGAAGCCCATGCTCAGGGTCGCGAGGAAAGTCGAATCGGGGTGGTCGAGGACAAAGCGCACGGAATGGGCGTCAGGCGCTTCGATCGTCTTGATCAGCGCGGGCAGTTGCATCGACTGGGCATGGGGGAAGCCGCTCTGGGCGACTTTGTGCCACGGATTGGCCGGATCGAGCATGCGCTGGAAGCTGAATACCACGTCATCGGCAGTCAGCCCACGGCTCGGCGTGAAATAATCGGTATGATGAAACTTCACATCCGGGCGCAATTTGAAGTCATAGGTCAGACCGTCTGCCGATACCGTCCAGCTTTCGGCCAGACTCGGCACCAGCTTGCCACTTTTGGCGTCAAACTCGACCAGGCGGTTCATCAACACGTCCGCCGAAGCGTTGGTGGTGGTCAGGGAGTTGTACTGCACCACATCGAAACCTTCAGGGCTGGCCTCGGTGCAGACGCTCAGGGTGGTGGCTGCCTGGGCCAGCAGCGGGGCGAATAAAAACGGTAATACGGCGAGACGCATGGCGATATTCCTGTTCAGAAAGGGCCCCATCTGCTCGCGCAGTCTGGTGAGGAGCTAACCCTAGACCATGCGCCGATCCAGAACAATCGTTACCGTGCGACGAATGGTCAGTTAGCCAGCATGCCCTATGGGCCTGTGTATCGCGGCTCATCGGGGCCGCGACAGAAAACTAATCGGGGATGATTGTTGTAGGTCAAAAGCCTTTCTGGTATAAAGCAGCGCTCTTTTCTAGGGGCCCGGTTCCTTCACTGTAGGTGTAGCCGGTAAGACCCTTAAAGAAACGCGGCGCCTGGCGCCAAATGACTGAGAGATTAAGCGGCCAACCCATGCCGGGTTGGGCATGTGGTTTTAGAGGGCTGAGGCATGTCGAGAGTATGTCAAGTTACCGGTAAGGGTCCGGTAACCGGGAATAACATTTCCCACGCAAACAACAAAACCCGTCGTCGTTTCCTGCCAAACCTGCAGCATCACCGCTTCTGGGTTGAAGAAGAGAAACGTTTTGTTCGTCTGCGCGTATCTGCCAAAGGCATGCGTATCATCGACAAGCGTGGCATCACTGTAGTGCTCGCTGAACTCCGTCGCGACGGCAAAATCTAAGGGAGAACGTCATGCGTGAATTGATCCGTTTGGTGTCGACTGCTAACACCGGTCACTTCTACACCACCGACAAGAACAAACGTACTACTCCGGATAAAATCGAAATCAAAAAATTCGATCCGGTAGCACGTAAGCACGTGATCTACAAAGAAGCCAAAATCAAGTAATTGATTTTTCTTCTGCAAAAAAGGCCCGCATCGTCAGATACGGGCCTTTTTTGTTGTCCGTGAAATACAGCTAGACCGGCTTCGCCTCGAATACCACGTAAATCTTCCGGCACGCCTCAAGCACCTCCCAGGTGCCCTTGAAACCCGCCGGGATCACGAAGCGGTCACCCGCGCGCAAGGTCTTGGCGCCACCGGCCTCGTCTCTGAGCACCGACACGCCCTGCACGATCTCGCAGTATTCGTGCTCGGTGTAATTGACCAGCCATTGCCCGACCTCACCCTCCCAGACACCTGCATTGAACTGCCCGCAGGGGCTGTTGTAATGGTTGTAGAGGGTTTGCCGGGGGTCACCCTTGAAGACTTTCTCGGGCGCTGGCCGGTAATGTTCGGGGGCGACACCCGGCTTGCTGAAGTCGACGATCGCTTCGATATCCATCGGTTGATTCCTCTGCCGTAAGCACATGGACCTTTGACGAGGCTGTCAGGCGTTAGTGCCTTGAGCCGCCCGAAAAGGCCGTTTAATAAATCGAACATCACAGGGTGATCCAGGCGGCATCTGTCAAATATATTGGAATTTGCCCAATCCCTGGTTTAGGGTGGTGAGTACGCTTGCAGCGCTGGATGCATATCTAAACACCAACAGGAGGACGTTCGGATGACCACTTTGACTCAGGCTGACTGGGAACAACGCGCCCGGGAATTGCAGATCGAAGGCCGCGCCTTCATCCATGGCGAGTACACCGCCGCCGCTGACAACGCCACGTTCGACTGCATCAGCCCGGTCGACGGCCGACTGCTGGCCAAAGTGGTCAGCTGTGATGCCGCCGACGCGCAACGCGCTGTCGAAAGCGCCCGTCGCACCTTCGACTCTGGCGTCTGGTCGCGCCTGGCCCCAGCCAAACGCAAGGCGACCATGATCCGCTTTGCAGGCCTGCTGAAACAGAATCTGGAAGAGCTGGCCCTGCTCGAAACCCTCGACATGGGCAAGCCCATCAGCGATTCCCTGGGCATCGATATTCCCGGCGCCGCCAATGCCCTGAACTGGAGCGGCGAGGCCATCGACAAACTGTATGACGAAGTCGCTGCCACGCCCCACGACCAACTGGGCCTGGTAACCCGTGAACCTATCGGCGTCGTCGCCGCCATCGTGCCGTGGAACTTCCCGCTGCTGATGGCCAGCTGGAAACTGGGCCCGGCCCTGTCCAGCGGTAACTCGGTGGTGCTCAAGCCGTCGGAAAAGTCGCCACTGACGGCCATCCGCATCGCGCAACTGGCCATTGAAGCCGGGATCCCTGCTGGCGTGCTCAACGTACTGCCAGGCTATGGCCATACTGTCGGCAAGGCCCTGGCCCTGCATATGGACGTCGACACTGTGGTATTCACCGGCTCGACCAAAATCGCCAAGCAACTGCTGGTGTATTCCGGCGAGTCGAACATGAAGCGCGTCTGGCTCGAAGCCGGTGGCAAGAGCCCGAATATCGTCTTTGCCGACGCACCAGACCTGCAGGCCGCCGCCGAATCCGCTGCCAGCGCCATCGCCTTCAACCAGGGCGAAGTCTGCACCGCCGGTTCGCGCCTGTTGGTCGAGCGCTCGATCAAAGACAAATTCCTGCCCATGGTGATCGAGGCTCTCAAGGCCTGGAAACCGGGTAACCCGCTGGATCCGGCGACCAATGTTGGCGCCCTGGTCGACACCCAGCAAATGAATACCGTACTGGGCTATATCGAAGCCGGGCATGCTGATGGCGCCAAACTGGTTGCAGGCGGCAAACGCATCCTGCAGGAAACCGGCGGCACTTATGTCGAGCCGACAATTTTCGATGGTGTCAGCAATGCCATGAAGATTGCGCAGGAAGAGATCTTCGGCCCGGTACTCTCGGTGCTGACTTTCGACAGTGCCGAAGAAGCGATCAGCATCGCCAACGACACGCCTTATGGCCTCGCGGCGGCGGTGTGGACGGCGGACCTGTCCAAGGCACACCTGACCGCCAAGGCGCTGCGCGCCGGTAGCGTGTGGGTCAACCAGTACGATGGCGGCGACATGACGGCACCTTTCGGCGGCTTCAAGCAGTCGGGTAACGGTCGCGACAAGTCCCTGCATGCCTTCGACAAATACACCGAGCTGAAGGCCACCTGGATCAAGCTGTAACCGCCATGGAGTAAGGCATGCGTTGGGCAAGCTATTTTGCAGTGCTGGCCTCGGTGTTGAGCGTGGGGCTGGCGCTGGGCGTGAGCATGCCGCTGGTGTCGTTGCGCCTTGAGGCTTGGGGCTATGGGCCTTTCGCCATCGGGGTAATGGCAGCGATGCCAGCCATAGGCGTCCTGCTCGGCGCGGGGCTGGCCAGCAAGCTGGCCGCGCGCTTTGGTACCGCCAGTCTGATGCGTGCCTGCCTGTGGGCTGGCGGCCTGTCCGTGGGCCTGCTGGCGCTTTTGCCGTATTACCCGATCTGGCTGGGATTGCGCCTGATGCTGGGGGTGATCCTGACCATTGTGTTTATCCTTGGCGAAAGCTGGATCAACCAGCTGGTGGTCGAACAATGGCGTGGGCGGTTGGTGGCGCTGTATGGCAGCAGCTATGCCCTGAGCCAACTGGCCGGGCCGTTGCTGCTGAGCGTCATGGGCACCGACACGGACTACGGCTTCTGGATCGGCGTCGCCCTGTTGGCAACCTCACCGCTGCTGCTGCTTGGTCGCAGCGGCGCTCCCGGTACGGAAAATACCCATGTCACCTTCGGCGATCTCTTCGGTTTCTGTAGGGGGCTGCCCGCAATTGCCTGGGCGGTGGCACTTTTCGCCGCATTCGAGGCGATGATTCTCACGCTGTTGCCGGTCTATTGCCTGCGCCAAGGGTTTACTCCGCAAGTGGCACTGGCAATGGTCAGCATCGTGGTCGTAGGCGATGCACTGCTGCAACTGCCTATTGGCGCATTGGCCGACCGCATCTCCCGGCGCGCCCTGTTTTCCGGCTGCGCCCTGGTGCTGCTGGTGTCGAGCCTGATGATTCCGCTATTGGTCCAGACGCCACTGATCTGGCCGCTATGGGTACTGTTCGGCGCCAGCGCCGGAGGCCTGTTCACCCTGTCGCTGATCCTGATCGGCGAACGCTATCGCGATGACGCCTTGGTCCGGGCCAATGCCCATGTCGCGCAACTCTGGGGCATCGGCTGCCTGCTGGGGCCGCTTGCAGCCGGGGCGGGCAGCCAGTGGATCAGCGGCCAGGCGCTGCCATTGTTGATGGCGGCGGGGGCGTTGGGGTTGGTGATATTGGCAAGGCAGCGGCATGCGTTTGGAAATGTAGAACCGGTTGCGGCTTAGCACCTGTAGGAGCTGCCGAAGGCTGCGAAAGCGGTTTATCTGGCAGACCCATTCGCAGCCTTCGGCAGCTCCTACAGATGGCATCGGTCAGGCAATAAAGCCGGCCCCACATCAGGTCGTGTATTTGCCGATACCTTGTTGAGGCGCTACAACATCTTCTCCAACCCAACCGCTCCACTGAGCCACGCATTGAAGCGCCGCCACATGCTGCCAGGTTCCTTGTGCAAGGTATGCAGCCTGCCATTGTCTTCGGTCACCCACACCACCTCGCCATCCTCCAGACGAGGCTCGTAGCTCAGCGCCGGGGCCATGCCTTGCAATGCCAGCTCCCGCAGCTTTTCGGTCAGCTCCGGGCTGTAGACCAACACACCGACCTCGGTATTCCACAGCACCGAGCGCGGGTCGAAGTTGAATGAGCCAACAAAGGCCTTCTCGCGATCAAAGATCATCGCCTTGCTGTGCAGGCTGGATTCGGAACCACGGAACGAGCCCTTCTTGAACAGGTGCGGACCGCTGCCGCCATGGGTATCACCGGGCTGACGGCGAAGCTCGAAGAGTTTCACCCCATGAGCCAGCAGCGCCTTGCGATAGGGCACATAGCCGCCGTGCACGGCAGGCACGTCGGTCGCTTCAAGGGAGTTGGTCAACAGGCTGACAGCAACGCCGGCATCCGCGCGCCCCGTCAGGTACAGCAATCCTTCCTGGCCGGGTACGAAGTAGGCGGAAATCAGCATCAATTCCTCATGCACAGCCTTGAGCTCGGGCGCCAGCTGACTGGTCAGCAGCAACTGCGGATCGGGCTCATCACGGGCCAGGACTTTGCTCGGGGCATCCCACAACGCCTGGTTCCAGGCCCAGATCAGCTCATTGAACCAGGTTCTGAGATGCGGCTGAGTCTTGTAGGCCATCAAACGTTCATACAACGCCTTGTGCTGCAGATGGGATTGCTCAAGGGAAACTTCCAGCTCCCTGCGTCCCTCGGCCAAATCCGCCACTGTCGGCAGAAAATAGACAAAATCGCCAATGGGCTTGCTCAGGGCGCTGTTCCAATACTGATCGAAGCTGTGACCTAGCTGCTCAGCCACCGGCCCGACGCTGAGAAGGTCGATATCGGTGAAGTTGAGATTGGGCTCTGCATCAAAATACTCGTCACCCAGGTTACGCCCGCCGACAATCGCCACGCTGCTGTCAGCCAGCCATAGCTTGTTATGCATGCGCCGATGCTGGCGCGACAGATTCAGCAGACGCCCGACATTGCGCGTCACACCGGTTTCGCGGCCCAGCTCCTGAGGGTTGAACAGGCGAATCTGGATATTCGGATGGGCTGCCAGGGTGGCGATAACCGAGTCCAGACCATCGCTGGTGGTGTCATCCAGCAATATGCGCACCCGCACGCCGCGATCTGCGGCCTTGAGCAACTCATCGACCAGTGCTCGGGTACTCAAGCCGTCATGGACGATGTAGTACTGCAGGTCGAGGCTGCTTTTCGCATTGCGGATCAGTTCGGCCCGGGCAATGAAGGCCTCGGTGCTGCTGGACAACAGGCGAAAGCCCGAGCGTCCACCGTGAGGCGCGGCCATGGCCTGGATCGAGCGGCCAAAGGCCGAGTCCGAGGGCGGCAGCGCCTGGCTTGGCCGATCCGGCGTCGGCAAATGGGCACAGCCGCTGATGCAAAGCGCAAACGACAGGGGCAGCGCCCATTGGCTTTTCAAAGAAATCATCCGCAATACAGATCCTGGCGATATGACGCTGATATCAGGTAAAAGTTACGCCTTGTCGCTGCCTGAACATTCGCCAACGCCCGTCACTTAGTCAGTTTGTGCCATTAACTCGCTGACAGCGGCGCCGACCTTGCGCACGGCATTCTCCACTTCGCTGGTCGGCTTGGCCGAATAATTCATGCGCAGGCAGTTCCGGTATTTGCCGGACGCCGAGAAAATACTGCCTACCGCCACCTGCACGCCCTGATCCAGTAGCGCCCGATTCAAGCGCAGGGTATCGAAATCATCCGCCAGCTCCACCCACATCATGAAACCACCTTGTGGCCGACTGACCCGGGTGCCCGCCGGAAAGTAACGGGTAATCCAGTCGATCATCTGGTCGCGACCACGCTGGTACTGGCTGCGCATGCGCCGCAGATGCGGCTCGTAGTGGCCTGCCTGAAGAAACTCGGCAATAGCCATTTGCGGCTGGGTCGCGGTAGAACCCGTGCCGATGTATTTCATGTGCAACACCCGCTCCAGGTAGCGCCCCGGTGCAACCCAGCCAATGCGCAGGCCGGGTGCCAGGGTCTTGGAAAATGAACTGCACAGCAGGACACGACCATCGACATCGAAGGACTTGATCGTCCGTGGTCGCGGGTAGGTGTAGGACAGATCGCCATACACATCGTCTTCGATAACGGCCACGTCATAGCGCTGGGCCAGGGTCAGCAAGGCCCTCTTGCGTGCCTCCGGCATGATGTAGCCCAGCGGGTTATTGCAGTTGGGGGTCAACTGTATGGCCTTGATCGGCCATTGATCCAGGGCCAGCTCCAGCGCTTCGAGACTGATGCCAGTGATAGGGTCGGTAGGAATCTCCAACGCCTTCATGCCCAAGCCCTTGAGGGTCTGCATGGCGCCGAAGAAGCTTGGCGAATCAACGGCCACGATATCTCCCGGCGCGCAAATCGCGCGAATGCTGGCAGACAGCGCCTCATGGCATCCCGTGGTGACTACCAGTTCACTGGCATTGACCCGGCAGCCCGAGTCCAGCATCAACCGGGCTATCTGATCGCGCAGGGCCTGAGTGCCGTAGATATTGTCGTAATACAGGCCCGGCATATCGTGATGCCGACTGATCTTGCCCAAGGCGCGCAAGAGCGGCCGCAGGGTCGGGCTGCTGACATCCGGCATGCCGCGCCCCAGCTGAATCACACTGGGATCAAGCTTGGCCCTGATCAGTTCCAGCACCTGGTCCCACTGGGAGATATCCACCGGCCTCTGTGCTGGCCGTCCTACAGCTGGCAAGGCAGGCGCCTTACGACTGGCGGGTACGAAATAACCCGATTTCGGCCTCGGCGCCGCCAGGCCGTTGTCTTCAAGCAAGCGATAGGCCTGCTGCACGGTGCTGAGGCTCACGCCATGCTCCGTGCTCAAGGCGCGCACCGAAGGCAGGCGATCACCGGGGCGGTAGAAGCCGTTTTCAATACGCGCACCGAGCAATTCGGCAAGATTGACGTAAAGCGTCATGAAATACTCTCGCTACAGGACACAGGACCATACAGATAGCGCAAAAATACAGCATTCAGCGACCGAAATAACCTGACTGTATGCAAATAAATAGTTTTGTTTGAATCTGTAATGGTTTTACCCGCCCCGCCATTATGGAGCCACACCACACAGTGATTGGAGGCAGGGAGATGAACGGGTTAAGCGATGTGCGTCTGGCGCTTTACAGCCAAGAGTTGGGCGAGGGGATCGGGAGCAAACTGTCCTGCCCGCCCAACATGAACCGCTGGGCGCTGTATCGTCACCGCTGGATGTCGCGCAAGACCCTGCTCAGACTCACAACCGAACAACTGCACGACATCGGTATCACCACAGAACAGGCCAGGAATGAAGGGCTCAAGCCGTTCTGGCGTGAATGAAGAATGGCTCAGGTCAGCTCTTTGAGCCGGTGCCAGAGCATCCCCAGTGCCAGCAGGGGCGAACGCAAATGCTGGCCACCGGGGAAGGTGATGTGAGGAACCCTGGCAAACAACTCGAAGCCATCGCTGTGCTGACCGGAGATGGCTTCGCCCAATAGCCTGCCCGCCAGATGCGTAGCATTGAGGCCATGGCCCGCGTAAGCCTGGGCATAGAAGACATTGGGTTGGTCCTTGAGCCGACCGATCTGCGGCAGACGGTTTGCGCCGATGCCGATCATCCCACCCCATTGGTAGTCGATCTTCGTCCCGGCCAGTTGCGGAAATACCTTGAGCATTTTGGGCCGCATATACGCAGCAATATCCTGCGGATCACGCCCGGAATAATGACAGGCACCGCCGAACAGCAAACGGCGATCGGCAGATAGCCGGTAGTAATCCACCGTGACCCGCTGATCGCACAACGCCAGGTTCATCGGCGAGATCTCGTTAGCCAGCGCCTCACTCAGGGGTTCAGTCGCAATAATGTAGCTGCCCGCTGGCAGCACCTTGCCACTGAGCTGTGCGTCGAGGCCATTGATATAGGCGTTGCAGGCCAGTACCAGCGTCTTCGCCCGGACATTGCCCTGGGCGGTATGGACATTCACCTGGGGGCCATAGTCGATGCGCGTCACTGCCGACTGTTCAAATAAGTGCACGCCCAGCGTACGGGCAACAACCGCCTCACCAAGGGCGAGGTTCAGGGGATGCAGATGCCCCGAGCCCATATCGATCATGCCGCCGACATAACGATCCGAGCCGACGACGCTGTGCATGTCTTGAGGTTGTACCAGGCGCAACTCATGGCGGTAGTCCAGTTCGCGAAGCTCTGCAGCGTCCTCCTCGAAACCGGCAAGATGCGCAGGCTTGTTGGCCAGGTCGCAGTAACCCCAGGTCAGGTCGCAATCGATGCCATAACGCTCGATGCGCTGGCGAACAATCTCCACCGCTTCAAGCCCCATGAGTTTGAGCTGGCGCACGCCGTCGCTGCCGATAACCGGCGCGAACTGTTCCACGCCATGGCCAACACCGCGAATCAACTGCCCGCCATTACGCCCACTGGCGCCCCACCCCATGCGATGCGCCTCCAGCAACACCACCTTCAGCCCGCGCTCGGCCAGCTCAATGGCTGTATTGAGCCCGGAAAAACCGCCGCCGACCACACAGACATCGGCGACCAGTTCGCCTTGCAGGGGCGGATGCACAGGCTGTTCGCGGCTGCTGGCGGCGTAATAAGAGGCGGTATGCTGCATAGGATTTATCCGCAGGCCTGTGTGAAAAACTTTACGGAGCATAGGCTGCTGGCTGAGGGAGGGGCAAGTGAGGCAAAATCCCCCGCGCACCATGGCGCCCGTTGGAGCGAGGCTTGCCCGCGAAGAAAGATAACGCGGTTTGCCTGATTCAACGCAGCGATTGTTTCGCAGGCAAGCCTTGCTCCAACGGAAATCCGCGAACTCCTTCTCCAACAGGTAAACCCTTCCAATGAGCTGTAACAGCCAGAAAATCCGCTCATTGCGCCAGCAGATTCCTTCATTCGAATGCGTGCCCGGCTGCCACGACTGCTGCGGTCCGGTCACCACCTCATCTGAGGAAATGGCGCGCCTGCCGCGCAAGACCGCTGCCGAGCAGGAAGCCGCCCTCAACGAACTGAACTGTGTGCACCTGGGCCCCAACGGCTGCACGGTATACGACGAGCGCCCGCTGATATGTCGATTGTTCGGCACCACCCCAAGCCTGCCCTGCCCCAACGGGCGGCGGCCGGTGGAAATGATTCATCCAAGGGTGGAAAAGCAGGTACATGAGTACATTGCCAGTACGCGGCAGGTGCTTGTTTAGTCCGTAACCCCTCAAGGCCTCAAGCCTCGTGACTGAAATACTCGGCTCGCGCTGGAATTAACAAACTTCGACTGCTTTAATCCAAAACACCCTCACAGAGAAACCCGCCGTCCTCTGCGACTTAAGCACTGATGACGGCGGATGACAATGGAACATCAAAACAACAACACGACGACAATCCCAACTACCAGTCCCGCAGAAAACAGAACCACCTGGTCTCGCAAAGCAAAAGTCTACGGTATTCCCCTGCTAATGTTTTCGCTTGGGTGCCTGATACTGTACGCACGCAACATGGACCCTTTCCTGAACCCCATCGTCTACACAGAAGACGGCGTATGGGTTGCGTTAGGCCTGAACCAAGGATGGGGCTACGCCCTGCTCAACGCAAAACCCACTTATTTTGTCTTTATCAATATATTCTTACTCTATCTATCCAGCACAATAAGCCTTGTTGTGAGCGGAAATCCGTTATTTCTGCTCCCGGAAGGGATCGCCATCATGTCTGGCTTTTTTTACTCCGCGGCAACGACTTTGGTATTTATCACTGCCCGGAAAATGATATCCGAGCGACTGAGTTACCTGGCTTACTTTCTGATCCTATTGATGCCCTTGGGCATCAGCATGAACATCATTATCGGCAGACTATCGCAAATCGGTTTTTTTATTCCCTTGGTCGTCGCCTGCTTATTATTTTGGCGAGATGTGATAATCCACAAGCGCGGACGTTATGCCGTGGACATGCTGGTGGTCTTATGCGCAGGAACGAATCCTGTTGTATTTGCAATCTGCGGAGCATGGTTTGCGCTGAAACTATGGGACCTACGCCGAATCGGTACTCTTTTGGCAAGCACCTGGAGCCTGAGCATCCCGCTGGCCATCCTGGCACTATGCCTCATTCCAAAGATGGGAGCAGACTACGGCATGGCCCGGCAATTTAACGGCGAAAACCTGATTGAATCGTTGATAGGACGCCCCATTGCCTACGCCTTTCTATTTCCATGGTACAGCAAGTTATCCAACACACTTTGCATCATTTTTCTTGCTACCTACATACAATTTGTCAGGATCGCCTATAAAAAATCCGATCGTCCATCCAGACAGTTTATTCAGCTGCTTTCATCGAGCCTGTTCATTTATACCATCGCCACTAATGTCATGCGGCCAGGCCTGACAGGGTTATTATCCGGGTACCAAATACTGACCGCCGATCAATATTTTTATGGCGTTAACGCAATGGCTATTCTCCTGGCAACGATTTCGGCAGGCCAATACCTTAAGTCCGGTTATATGAAAACAGTGGCAAAGAGCGCGATCATTGCCATCCTGCTTATTTATGCCATCGGTTACTCCTCTGTATTCGAAGGGGCAAAACCGGTTTTATCGGTGCGTCCAGACTTGAGTTTTCGCGAGCAGATATGCGCAAGCGAACCGGTTGGCGATGGCACAACATGGGCAATAAAAATTTACTTCCCGCACCCTACCCTGATCATGGTGGTACCTCGTCGCTACATCGACAAGAGCAATTGTGTCGCCCAACAACTTGATGGTTTCGTGGCACTGTATACCAATCCGCTGAAGACCCCGACTTTCAGCGGCGATGAAATAAATATCACCTGTCTGTCATCCATCGATGAAGTGGGTAACCCCCCCGCTCCGCAATCGAGCAGCTTTGACACCACACAGGTACTTAACGTACGAGGCTGGCTGGCGCTATCGACGGATATCCCCCGTTTATTTGATCAGACGTACCTGACCTTGACCGATGCCCAGGGCCAGCGAGTATTCGTATCTACCACCTCCGAGAAGAGGCGGGACGTTGCCCAGGCCTATCAACATCGCGAGCTTGCTGCTGCGGGCTTCAAATCGTCGGTTGGCCTGACCGATCTCAAGGGGTCGTACAAATTGGGCCTGGCGGGTTTGAGCCAATCTCGATTGTACGTATGCAACCAGTTCTCCATCCCGCTAACGATCCCCTGAACATCACTCCGGAATCGGCAGATTCAGACTCTCTTTCACCTCTTCCATCACGATATAGCTCTTGGATTCACGCACGTGGGGCAGCTTGAGCAGGATGTCGCCCAGCAGCTTGCGGTAGGAGGCCATCTCCGAGATACGCGCCTTGACCAGGTAATCGAAATCCCCCGAGACCAGATGGCATTCCAGGACGTGGGGCAGTTTCAGGACGGCGCGGCGGAATTCTTCGAAAGTGTCGCCGGACTTGTAGTCCAGGCTGATCTCGACGAAAACCAGCAGGCTGGCCTTGAGGCTCTGGGGATTGAGACGGGCGTTGTAGCCCATGATGATGCCTTCGCGCTCCAGACGCCGGACCCGCTCTGTACAGGGCGTGGTAGAGAGGCCGACGCGCTCGCCAAGCTCGGTGAACGAGATCCGGCCATCAGCCTGCAGGATGCGCAGGATACTGCGGTCGATCTTGTCCAGTTCACGTTTTGACTGGTGCTGGGTGCGCATGGAAAAGCTCCTCTCTGCCAAAGGCACTGTTGCCGGGAATTCCCGTTGAATATAGGTCTTTATATAGTGAAAAGCACTGCCCAATGCTTTTTATACTGAGCACATCCTTGCTTACATTTGCACATCTTCAGCGGATATCCGCGACGGAGTATTCAACATGCGCGTTCTGGTCCTCGGCAGCGGCGTCATTGGCACCACCAGTGCTTACTATCTGGCAAGAGCCGGTTTCGAGGTGACGGTGGTTGACCGTCAGCCAGCCGCCGCCATGGAGACCAGTTTTGCCAACGCCGGACAGGTATCGCCGGGCTACGCCTCGCCCTGGGCGGCGCCGGGCGTGCCGCTCAAGGCAATCAAATGGCTGCTGCAACGCCATGCGCCGCTGGCAATCAAGGCCACGGCGGATATCGACCAGTACCTGTGGATGGCACAGATGCTGCGCAACTGCACCGCCAGCCGTTATGCCGTGAACAAAGAGCGCATGGTGCGCCTGTCCGAGTACAGCCGCGACTGCCTCGACGAACTGCGCGCAGAAACCGGCATCGCCTACGAAGGCCGCACCCTGGGCACCACGCAACTGTTCCGCACCCAGGCGCAACTGGATAACGCCGCCAAGGACATCGCCGTACTCGAACAGTCCGGCGTGCCTTACGAGTTGCTCGACCGCGACGGCATCGCCCGTGTCGAGCCGGCCCTGGCGGGTGTCACCAACATCCTGGCAGGTGCCCTGCGCCTGCCCAACGACCAGACCGGCGACTGCCAGCTGTTCACCACTCGCCTGGCGGACATGGCGGCGGAACTGGGCGTGGAATTCCGCTATAACCAATCCATCGAGCGTATCGACTTCGCCGGTGATCGCATCAATGGCGTATGGATCGACGGCAAGCTGGAAACCGCCGACCGCTACGTCCTGGCCTTGGGCAGCTATTCGCCGCAGCTGCTCAAACCGCTGGGTATCAAGGCGCCGGTCTATCCGCTCAAGGGCTATTCCCTGACAGTACCGATCACCAACCCGGCCATGGCCCCGACTTCGACCATTCTCGACGAGACCTACAAGGTCGCGATCACCCGTTTCGATAACCGTATCCGCGTCGGCGGCATGGCAGAAATTGCCGGTTTTGACCTGTCGCTCAATCCGCGTCGGCGTGAAACGCTGGAGATGATCGTCGGCGACCTCTATCCTCAGGGCGGTGATCTGACCCAGGCCGATTTCTGGACCGGCCTGCGCCCGACCACACCGGACGGCACGCCGATTGTCGGCGCCACACCGTTTCGCAATCTGTTCCTTAATACCGGCCACGGCACCCTTGGCTGGACCATGGCCTGCGGTTCCGGGCGTTTGCTGGCCGACCTGATCGCCCGCAAAACCCCGCAAATCAGTGCCGCGGGTCTCGATATTTCTCGCTATGGCAGTTCCAAGGAGATCGCAAAACATGTCAATCCAGCGCCAGCTCACCAATGAGCGCATGAGCCAGCTCGTCACCCACAACGGCACCGTCTACCTCGCGGGCCAGGTGGGTGACGACATGGCCGCCGGGATCGAGCAACAGACCCGGGAGACGCTTAACAACATCGAGCGACTGCTGGACCTGGCCGGGACCGACAAGACCCGTATCCTGTCGGTAACCATCTACCTCAAGGACATCGATGCGCATTTCGCCGGCATGAATAGCGTATGGGACACCTGGCTGCCCAAAGGCTCAGCGCCTGCACGGGCCACCGTGGAAGCCAAGCTGTGCGAGCCAGAGATTCTGGTTGAGTTGTCTGTTGTAGCGGCGTTGCCGTAAAGCGATACCCCGTACCCTGTAGGAGCTGCCGAAGGCTGCGATGCGGTTTCACCGGATACACCGCCTTCGCAGCCTTCGGCAGCTCATACAAGGCTTCATTTTCTTCAATTCAGAATCCCGTCATGCGTCCAGCTCGCGCCCTTATCGATCTTCAAGCCCTGCGTCACAACTACCAGCTCGCCCGCGAAAGCACCGGGGCCAAGGCCCTAGCCGTGATCAAGGCCGATGCCTACGGCCATGGCGCGGTAAAGGTTGCCCAAGCCTTGCAGGATCAGGCCGACGGCTTTGCCGTGGCCTGCATCGAAGAAGCCCTGGAGCTGCGCGCAGCCGGTATCCGGGCGCCGGTCCTGTTGCTGGAAGGCTTTTTCGAGGCCGATGAACTGGCGCTGATCGTCGAACATGACTTCTGGTGCGTCGCCCACTCGCCATGGCAGGTCGATGCCATCGAGCGAGCGGCGCTGAGCAAGCCAATTACGGTCTGGCTCAAGCTGGACTCGGGCATGCACCGTGTCGGCCTGCATCCTCACGAATATCAGGCGGCCTATCAGCGCCTGCAAGCGAGCGGCAAGGTCAGCAAGATTGTCCTGATGAGTCACTTTGCCCGCGCCGACGAGCTGGACAGCCCGCGCAGCGAAGAACAGCTGGAGATTTTCCAGGCCGCTCGCCAGGGCCTGAACGCCGAGATCAGCCTGCGCAATTCCCCGGCAGTACTGGGCTGGCCGCAGATCCCCAGTGACTGGGTACGCCCCGGCATCATGCTGTACGGCGCCACGCCCTTCGATCAGCCGCAAACCCTGGCCGATCGCCTGCAACCGGTGATGAGCCTGGAATCAAAGATCATCAACGTGCGCGAACTGCCTGCCGGTGAGCCGGTGGGCTACGGCGGCGCTTTTGTCACCGAGCGCCCGACCCGCATCGGCGTGGTCGCCATGGGGTATGCCGATGGTTATCCCCGCCAGGCCCCCACCGGCACGCCGGTATGGATCGATGGCCAGCCAAGCCAGTTGCTCGGGCGAGTCTCCATGGACATGCTCTGCGTGGACCTGACCCATCTGCCCCGTGCCGGACTCGGCAGCGACGTCGAACTGTGGGGCAGAAACGTCCCGGTCGGTGAAGTCGCCTCCCGCGCCGGGACCATCGCGTATCAAATCCTGTGCAACCTGCGCCGGGTGCCAAGGCTCTATTGCGGGGCTTGACGCGATACCGTCAGTGCCCCCTCCCATAGCGGCCACCCAATTGGGGCGGCCGCTAGTCCCCTGTCTTTGCCGTCAACCGGTTCAGGTGTTGTAAATACTGAACGCTGTTGCCATCATGCGCACTTCTGACCATCCCAGACCTATCAAGGGGGCTGCCGTATTGGACGTCGGTGAACGACTGCAATCCATTCGTAAACTCAGGGGCCTGTCCCAACGCGAACTCGCCAAGCGGGCAGGCGTGACCAACAGCACTATCTCGATGATCGAGAAGAATAGCGTCAGCCCGTCGATCAGTTCGCTGCGCAAGGTGCTGGGCGGTATCCCGATGTCCATGGTCGAGTTTTTTTCCGAAGAGCTCGAGCAAGAAAACCCCACGCAGGTCGTCTACAAGGCCAGCGAACTGATCGATATCTCGGACGGCGCTGTGACCATGAAACTGGTCGGCAAGGCCCATCCGAGCCGCGCCATTGCATTTCTTAACGAGATCTACCCGCCGGGCGCTGACACTGGTGACGAGATGCTGGTGCACGAGGGTGAGGAGACCGGCATCCTCGTCGAAGGCCGCCTGGAACTTGTGGTCGGCGTAGACACCTACATCCTCGAAGCGGGGGACAGCTATTATTTTGATAGCACCAAACCCCACCGTTTCCGCAATCCGTTCGATGTCCCGGCGCGACTAATCAGCGCAGCCACGCCCGCCAACTTCTGAGCGAAACCCCGCCCAAGGCCCACACGACGTGGGCTATCGGCTTGGAAAGCTGATTTGCACCGCCGCCAGCGAATAACCCTTCTTTCATTAGGGATGTTTCGGAGTAAAAGACGAAGGGCTATACTTCTGCCGCCCGCTAAAACCGTGGCGGCGGGCGTGATCAGTCACCATGAGGGTGTAAAGCGTGGACCTAACTAACAAGATTCTGGCAGCGACCGCCGTATTGGCCTTCTGGGCCTTCGGCGCTCAGGCCGCTACCAATGATGACATCGCCAAACGACTGGAGCCGGTGGGTCAGGTCTGCATTCAGGGCAAGGAGTGCGCCGGCATGAACGTGACGGCGTCGGCCGGTGGCGGCGGTGGGGCGAAATCCCCTGACGACGTCATCGCCAAGCATTGCAATGCCTGCCACAACTCCGGCCTGCTGGGCGCGCCGAAGATCGGCGACAGCGCAGACTGGAGCAAACGCGCCAAGGAACAGGGCGGCCTCGACGCGCTGCTGGCCAAGGCTATCACCGGTATCAACGCCATGCCGCCGAAAGGCACCTGCGCCGACTGCTCTGATGATGAGCTCAAAGGCGCGATCAAGAAGATGTCCGGGCTGTAAACATCGCCTGTGGGAGCGATTCATTCGCGAAGAGGCCAGTACATCCGACGCCTATGTTCGCCAGATGTATCGCTTTCGCGAATGAATGCGCTCCCACAAAAAATCGCCTCTACATCACTTTAACAACAGCAATGCAGTAATTTCCTACACATCCCGGTCCAATCTGAACATCCAGGATGCTCCGGGAAAAATCCGATGCCGCAGTACTGTTCCATCGAACACGCCGTCGATCAGGTGCTCGCGCGATTGCCGACCCATATTCGTATGGCCATGCCTCTGGGCCTGGGCAAACCGAATCGGTTCGCCAACGCGCTGTACACTCGGATCAAACAGCTGCCTGAACGCCAACTGACCATTTACACCGCCCTCAGCCTGGGTCGACCAAAGGTCGGTGAAGGGTTGCCTGCGCGCTTCCTCGAACCTTTTCAGGCACGGATCTTCGGTGATTACCCGGAGCTGCAATACCTGAGCGATCTGTATGTCGACAAGCTGCCGGACAATATCCACGTCGAGCAATTCTTCATGCAACCCGGCAGCCTGCTGCACAGCACCCAGGCGCAACAGAGTTACGTCAGCAGCAACTACAGCCATGCGGCGCGGGATATCAACGCCAATGGCGTCAACCTGATTGCCCAGATGGTCGCTCGGGACGAGCAAAAACCCGACCACCTGAGCCTGAGCTGCAACCCCGACGTCACCCTGGACTTGCTGCGACTGGTCGCCAAACGCCGTGAGCTGGGCGAAACCATTCTGCTGCTCGGGCAGGTGCACGCCGATCTGCCGTACATGCCCGGCGACTCCGAACTGGATTTAGAAGCCTTCGACCTGGTGCTGGAAGAAGAGGAGCGCAGCACACTGTTTTCCACGCCAAACATGCCGGTGGGCATGCAGGACCACTTTATCGGCCTGCATGCCAGCACTCTGGTCCGGGATGGCGGCACCCTGCAGATCGGCATCGGTGCCATGGGCGATGCCCTGACCGCGGCCTTGCTCGCGCGCCAGGCCGATCAGGACAGTTATCACAGCCTGCTGGCCGAACTGGAGGTCAGCGACTGGCTGCCCCTGATCGAACGCGAAGGTGGCCTGGCGCCCTTTGGCATGGGCCTGTATGGCTGCAGCGAAATGTTCGTCAACGGCCTGCTGGTGCTGGCTGATGCAGGCATCATCCGACGACGGGTCTACGCCGATATCGACCTGCAACGCCAGGCCAACGAAGGCATGCTCGACGAAAACGAGCAGGACGGTGGAACCCTGATACATGGCGGCTTCTTCCTTGGGCCGCAAAGTTTCTATGCGCGCTTGCGCGAACTGCCCTCGGACCGGCTGGCGCAGTTCAACATGACCGCCATCAGCTACATCAACGAGCTGTACGGCAACGAAGAACTCAAACGCCTGCAACGCCGCGATGCACGCTTTATCAACAGCGCGTTCAAGATGACCCTGCTGGGCGCGGCGGTATCCGACCAACTGGAAGACGGGCGGGTACTGAGCGGCGTTGGCGGCCAGTACAACTTTGTCGCCCAGGCCCACGCCCTCGAGGGCGCACGTTCGATCCTGATCATGCGCAGCTGGCGTGAATCCGGCGGCGACGTGACCTCCAATATCGTCTGGGACTACGGCCACGTGACCATTCCCCGACATCTGCGCGATATCGTGATCACCGAATACGGTATCGCCGACCTGCGGGCGAAAACCGACGCAGAGGTCATCGAGGCGCTGCTCAATATCACTGATTCGCGCTTCCAGAATGGCCTGATCGAGCAGGCACAGCGAGCGGGCAAGCTGCCCAGGGACTTTGTGCTGGACCCGCGCTTTACCCGCAATACACCCGAACGATTACAGGAGATCCAGGCACGTTATCCGTCGTTGTTCCTCGAATACCCCTTGGGCAGCGACTTCTGTGCCGAAGAAAAGGACCTGCTGCGCGCACTGAACTGGCTCAAGAGCAAATTCAAGCTCACCGAGCTGCTGGAACTGGGCAAAGCGACCCTCGACGCCCCGGAACCTGCGGCCTTTGCCGCACATTTGCAGCGCATGGAGCTTGATCAGCCGCGCAGCTTGCGTGAAGAGTTGTATCAGCGGTTGTTGCTGGCGGGCCTGCAGTCCACCAAGCAAGCCTGAGAACGAGGTTCTGTAGGAGCTGCCGCAGGCTGCGAAAGCGATGTGTCAGATAGCCCGATTCGCGGCCTTCGGCAGCTCCTACAGATTCAGCACTGCGTTTACATCAGCGCCTTGCTTGCCATCAATATCGCCGCCAACACCCCAACCACCGCAAACAACTGCTGCAAGCGCGGCCCGGCCAGGTACCGGGTCAACTGCCTGCCCGCAATCAGCCCCAACACTGCGCCGATAGCAAAAGGTGCCCCCACCGCCCAATGCATGACCCCGGCCACGCTGGCCGTCACCACGCTGCCGGTAGACACCAGGGCAATCACCGCCAGGGACGTCGCCACCACGCTTTTCATCTCCAGATCGGTGTAGCGTGTCAGGGCCGGAATGATGACGAAGCCCCCGCCCACCCCGAGCAAACCGGAAAGCAGCCCCGACAGCGCGCCGGTCACAGCCAACGCGCGAAAGCACGGCAAGGTCCAGCGCAGCCGACCCTGCAACGGGTTGAGCACACAAGGCAGAAACGCCGCACGCGGCGCAGGCTGGGCGGTTTTCAGCTCGCGCCGGGCCTTGAGGAAAATCCGCCCGCAGGCGTAGACCATTACTGCCGCAAACCCCAGGGCCAGAGGCATATTGGGCAAGCGATGGGCGAGCCACAGGCCAACGGGCGCGAACAGCACGCCAATTCCGGCGATATAGGCCGCAGCCCGATAACGCACAATGCCCTGACGCAAGCCCAACAAGGCACCCACCGCCGACGCCAGCCCTACCGCCAACAAGCCCACCGGCGCCGCCTCGACCATGGACAGACCCAGGCCAAATACCAGCAAAGGCACAGCAAGAATGCCGCCACCGGCGCCGGTCAGCGCCAGGATCATGCCGATCAGCGCTCCGAGCCCGCCACCCAATAGTTGATGTTCATTCATTGCGCAGCGGGCCCGACCGGTTGCAATTTCGGCTCAGCCAGCCATTCATGGCCCTTGAGCATGCCGCGCCAGTACAGCGGAGGCAGGATGCGTTCCTTCAGCCACCAGGCCAGCCGGGTCGGCTTGCGGCCGTCGAGCAGCCAGCTCGGGAAGCTCGGCGCCAGCTTGCCGCCATAGGTGAACTCGGCCAGCACGATCTTGCCCCGCGCCACGGTCAGCGGGCACGAGCCATAACCATCGTAATGAGCCAGGCGCTCGCGGCGGCCCAAAGCCACCAGCAGGTTGTTCGCCACTATAGGCGCCTGCTTGCGCGCGGCCGCAGCAGTCTTGGCATTGCTGGTATTGGCGACATCGCCCAGGCTGTGGATATTGGCGAAGCGGCGGTGCTGCAAGGTCGCCGGATCGACATCGACCCAACCCGCCGCATCGGCCAGGGCACTGCCACGAATGAAGTCCGGCGCCACCTGGGGCGGTACCACATGCAGCATGTCAAAGGCTTCAACCACCGTCTCGGTACTGCCATCGGCCAGGCTGCGGACAAAGGTCGCGCGCTTGCCCGGCCCGTCGACAGCCACAAGCCGGTGGCTGAATTGCAGATCGACCTCGTAGCGCTCGATGTAGCTCATCAACGCCGGCACATAGTCGGCCACGCCGAACAGCACGGCCCCGGCGTTGTAGAAGCGCGCATCGATCTGCCCCAGCAACCCCGATCGCAGCCAGTGATCACAGGACAGATACAGCGCCTTTTGCGGCGCCCCGGCGCATTTGATCGGCATCGGCGGCTGGGTAAACAGCGCGCGACCCTGCTTGAGTTGCTGCACCAGTTGCCAGGTATAAGGCGCCAGGTCGTAGCGATAGTTGGAGGTCACGCCGTTGGCGCCGAGGGTTTCAGTCAGCCCGTCGATGGCAGCCCAGTCGAGCTTGAGGCCGGGGCAAACCACCAGTTGTTCGTAACTGACCGTGCGGCCGTTATCCAGGGTCAGGGCATTGGCCTCAGGGGAGAAACCCGCCACTGCCGCCTTGATCCACTGCACGCCACGGGGAATCAGCGAGCCAAGGGTCCGGACAGTGGACTGCGGGCGAAACACCCCGGCGCCGACCAGGGTCCAGCCCGGTTGGTAGTAATGCACGTCGGCGGGATCGACGATGGCGATATCCAGGGACGCGTCACGGGCCATCAGGCTCGACGCCGTGGCAATACCGGCCGCGCCGCCGCCGATGATCAGGATCTGGTGATGGCGTTCGCCCATGGTGTGGGTAGAAGCAAAATCAGGCATGGCAGCAATTCCGATTGAGTCAAAGGACATTGAGCGGGATTTTCAGATAGCTCACGCCATCGCTTTCCGGTTCCGGGAAGTGGCCGCTGCGCATATTGATCTGCACCGCAGGCAGGATCAGCACCGGCATGTCCAGGGTGGCGTCCCGGGCTTCACGCATGCGTACGAAGGCTTCTTCGTCGATGCCCTCATGCACGTGGATATTGCTCACGCGCTGTTCCTCGACCGTGGTCATGTACTGCAACTCGCGACCGTTGGGCAGGTAGTCATGGCACATGAACAGACGGGTCTGGGCGGGCAGGGCGAGGATGCGCTTGATCGAGTGATACAGCGTGCGCGCACTGGCGCCCGGGAAATCGCAGCGGGCGGTGCCGTAGTCCGGCATGAACAGGGTGTCGCCGACAAAGGCCAGGGTCTGGCCATCGGCTTCGATCACGTAAGTCATGCAGGCCGGGGTATGGCCGGGGGTGTGCATGGCCCGGGCCTGGATCGAGCCGATCATGAAGCGCTCGTCATCCTCGAACAGTTGGTCGAACTGGCTGCCATCACGGGCGAAATCAGCCGGCGCGTTAAACAGCTTGCCGAAGACTTTCTGCACCGCCGTGATATGGCTGCCAATGGCCGTCTTCGCTCCGAGCTGCGCCTTGAGATAGGCCGCCGCCGAGAGGTGATCGGCATGCACATGGGTTTCCAGAATCCACTGCACCCTGGCGTCCAGTGCCTTGACCCTGGCGATCAACTGATCGGCGGTGTCGGTGCGGGTGCGCCCGGACTTGGGATCGTAGTCCAGCACGCTGTCGATCAGCGCGCAGTGGCGGGTGCTGCGGTCCATGACCAGGTAGCTGATGGTCCAGGTGTGCGGGTCGAACAGGGCTTCTACGTGCAGGGTCTCGCTGATGATCATGTGCAGGCTCCGCAAACAGTGCTTTTGCCAGAAACATAGCTGGCAGTCATACACTGTCAGTGTCAATTTGCGTGCCAAACGTCCGACAGCCGGGAAAGCCCAACAACTGCTTGATACAGGTCAATATCCGGGTAGGCTGTGCGGTGTTGCCCTGCCAGTTCTGGCAGTTGAAATGGCAGTCATTGGCAGCTACTGGCAGAAAGCAAATACGCATCCGCAGGAGCGAGGCTTGCCCCGCCAAGACAGTTCACAAGCGCTCAAGATGCATCGGATGTACTGGCCCCTCGCGGGCAAGCCTCGCTTCAACAACGATCAGGAACCGACATGGCTTCAACCCGCACCTCCCACATGCAGGCCCTGGTCTCGTACCTCGAACACGACGGTCTGCCGACCATCGTGCTTGACACCGAGTACAACATCATCGCCGCCAACACCGCCTACCAGCGCCAGTTCGGGGTCGAGGGCAAGCCGCATATCGGTGCCAAGTGCCATCGTGTCTCGCACCAGTACGCGGTGCCCTGCGATCAGGCCGGGGAGTTGTGCCCAATGCGCAAGGCCCATGAAACCGGGGCGCCCGAGCGCGTGCTGCATATCCATCACACACCGCGCGGGCCAGAGCATGTGGACGTGGAGTTGCGGCCGATCCTCGATGACCAGGGCGAGGTGTTTGCTTATGTCGAGCGTCTGACCAGCGTGACCGTCGCCTCGGTGCAGCCGCAGAAAAACACCCTGGTCGGCCGCTCTGCAGCTTTCAACGAAGCGCTGATCGCCCTGCAACGCGCGGCGCCAGCGCAGATCCCCGTGTTGCTGCAAGGCGAGTCCGGCACCGGCAAGGAACTGTTCGCCAGGGCCCTGCATGCCAGCAGCCCGCGGGCCAACGGACCTTTGGTGGTAGTCGACTGCACCGGGCTGACCGAGTCGCTGTTGGAGAGTGAGCTGTTCGGCTATGAGAAGGGCGCGTTTACCGGCGCCTTGCAGCGCAAGATCGGCCTGGCCGAAGCGGCACACGGCGGCACGTTGTTTCTCGATGAAATCGGCGAAGTGCCACTGGCCATGCAGGTCAAGCTGCTGCGCCTGATCGAATCCGGCAGCTTCCGCCCGGTGGGCAGCCTGCGCACGGTGCATTCGGATTTCCGCCTGGTATCGGCGACCCACAAGCCACTCAAGGAAATGGTCGCGGCGGGCAGTTTCCGTCAGGACCTGTACTACCGCATCAGCGCCTTCCCGGTCCGCCTGCCCGCTCTGCGTGAACGCAGCGAAGACTTGCCCCTGCTGATCGAAAGCCTGCTGCAACGCCTGGCCCCCGGCGCACCGCCTCGGGTCGATGAACAGGCCATGACACTGCTGTGCCAGTATGCTTATCCGGGCAATATCCGTGAGCTGCGCAATATCCTCGAACGGGCGCGATTATTCGCCGATGATGGCTTGATTCGCGCCGAACATCTCCCCGCAGAAGTGCGCGGCCAGGCCGAGGCGCCACAGTTGATGCGCCCGCGCAAACGCAGCGAACTGGAACAGTTGGCCCATGCCCTGGAAGTGTTCAAGGGCTCGCGCAGTGAATTGGCCGTTGAATTGGGATTGAGCGAACGGACTTTGTATAGGCGGTTGAAGGCGTTGGGGATTTCCTAAGGAGGCTCTCACACCCTGTAGGAGCTGCCGAAGGCTGCGAATGAGGCTGTCTGGTACACAGCTTTCGCAGCCTTCGGCAGCTCCTACAAAACCTCATTCCAAATCATAAAATTGAGATTGCGTTATTCGACGAAGGTCACGGCACCACCGGCCAGGGACTTGACCCGCGCCAACGACTCAACCCGATACCCTTGGGAATCCAGTTCTGCCCGACCACCCTGGAACGATTTCTCGATCACAATCCCCAACCCGACCACCGTCGCACCGGCCTGTTTGATGATCGAGATCAGCGCCTGGGATGCCTTACCGTTGGCCAAAAAGTCGTCGATGATCAGCACACGGTCACTGCTGCTCAGGTGCCGTGGCGAGATGGCGACGGTGCTTTCCACTTGCTTGGTGAACGAATAGACCGTTGCCGACAACAGGTTTTCCGTGAGGGTCAGGGACTGGTGCTTGCGCGCGAAAATCACTGGCACGCCGAGTTTCAGCCCGGCCATGATCGCCGGGGCAATGCCCGAGGCTTCGATGGTGACGATCTTGGTCACGCCTTCGTTGGCGAACAGACGGGCGAATTCGTCGCCGATCTGCTGCATCAGCAACGGGTCGATCTGATGGTTGAGAAAGGCATCGACCTTGAGCACCTGTTCGGACAGAACGATGCCTTCATCACGGATTTTCTGCTGCAGTGCTTCCACGTCGGCTCCTCAAGGGGCGCAATAATTCAGCGTTTGAGCATGGCGCGGATATCCGCCAATGCCGTATTGCCGCGAACGGCTTTCACTTCGGTAGGGGTGTCGTCGTTGCCTTCCCAGGCCAGGTCGTCCGGGGGCAACTCATCGAGGAAACGGCTCGGCGCACAGTCGATGATCTCGCCGTACTGCTTGCGCTTGCCGGCGAAGGTAAACGCCAGGATCTCCCGGGCCCGGGTAATGCCCACGTAGGCCAGGCGGCGCTCTTCTTCGATGGTATCGGCCTCGATGCTGGAGCGGTGAGGCAGAATTTCCTCTTCCATGCCCATGATGAACACGTAAGGGAATTCCAGGCCCTTGGACGCATGCAGGGTCATCATCTGCACGCCCTCGGCACCTTCCTCTTCCTCCTGTTGCCGCTCGAGCATATCGCGCAAGACCAGCTTGCCGATGGCTTCCTCGATGGTCATGCCACCGTCTTCGTCTTTTTCCAGGGTGTTCTTCAGGGCCTCGATCAGAAACCAGACGTTGCCCATGCGATAGTCTGCGGCCTTGTCGCTGGAGCTGTTCTGCCGTAGCCAGTTCTCGTAATCGATGTCCATGACCATGCTGCGCAGCGCGGCGATGGGGTCATTCTGTGCGCATTGCTGGCGCACGCCGTCCATCCAGCGTTTGAAGCGTTGCAGACGGTCGGTGTAGCGGCTGTCCAGGTGCTCGCCCAGGCCGATTTCCTCGGTGGCGCTGTACATCGAGATCTTGCGCTCGGTGGCGTAGTTGCCGAGCTTTTCCAGGGTCGTCGAGCCGATTTCCCGGCGTGGCACGTTGATCACCCGCAGAAAGGCGTTGTCGTCATCCGGGTTAACCAACAGGCGGAAGTAGGCCATCAGGTCCTTCACTTCCTGGCGGCCGAAGAAGCTGTTGCCGCCGGACAGGCGATACGGCACCTGATGGTGCTGCAATTTCAGCTCGATCAGCTTGGCCTGGTAGTTGCCGCGATAGAGGATGGCGAAATCGCTGTAAGGGCGGTCGGTGCGTAGGTGCAGAGTGAGGATTTCCATGGCCACACGCTCGGCCTCGGCTTCCTCGTTGCGGCAGCGGATCACACGGATCTCGTCGCCGTGGCCCATCTCACTCCACAGTTGCTTCTCGAAGGCGTGGGGGTTGTTGGAGATCAGCACGTTGGCGCAACGCAGGATGCGGCTGGTGGAGCGGTAGTTCTGCTCCAGCATGACCACCTTGAGCGAGGGGTAGTCTTCCTTGAGCAGCATCAGGTTTTCCGGACGTGCGCCGCGCCAGGCATAGATCGACTGGTCGTCGTCGCCCACCACCGTAAACTGGTTGCGCTGGCCGATCAGCAACTTGACCAGCAGATATTGGCTGGCGTTGGTGTCCTGATATTCGTCCACCAACAGGTAGCGGACCTTGTTCTGCCACTTTTCGAGAATGTCGGCATGTTCCTGGAACAGCTTGACCGGCAGCAGGATCAGGTCGTCGAAGTCCACCGCGTTATACGCCTTGAGCGTGCGCTGATAGTGGGTGTACACGATGGCGGCGGTCTGCTCACGGGGGTTGCGCGCGTTGCTCAGGGCTTCGGCAGGCAGTACCAGATCGTTTTTCCAGGAGCCGATCATGTTCTTGATCTCGTCGACGCCGTCGTCGCCCGAGTATTCCTTCTGCATGATGTCGGTCATCAGGGCTTTGACGTCGGTCTCGTCGAAAATCGAGAACCCCGGTTTATAGCCCAGCCGTGCATGCTCCTTGCGAATGATGTTCAAGCCGAGGTTATGGAAGGTCGAGACCGTCAGGCCACGCCCTTCGCCGCCGCGCAGCAGGGTGCCGACCCGCTCCTTCATTTCCCGCGCCGCCTTGTTGGTGAAGGTCATGGCGACGATGTACTGGGCGCGGATGCCGCAGTTCTGGATCAGATGGGCAATCTTGCGCGTGATCACGCTGGTCTTGCCGGAGCCCGCACCGGCAAGAACCAATAGCGGACCGCCGACGTAGTTCACGGCTTCTTGTTGCCGGGGATTGAGTCGGGACATGGGATTAGAGGGGTCGCTGCACGTAAAGGGCGGGCATTTTAACAGGCCGGAGATTTTGTGCAGCGACCGTCTGACGCTATCTAATTTTTTTGGTTTTGTTACATTTGCTGACAGGACACAAAAAAATGCATCCGGTTCCCTCTTTTGGAAGGATGCTAAAAAATTTTCCTTTGCGTTTAGGGAGTTAGCTTGTCCAACCCTGTCGAACCCTTGCGGTTGCTGCTGCTGGCCGACGAGCCCGCGTGGCTCGGGCTTTTGCGCAATTGCCTTACGCCTCTGGGGAAGTCGGTAACGTTGGTGCAACTCTCTCGCTGGGACGGGGTAGGCGATCAGTATGCGAATGAACGCAATACCGTCCTGCTGACCACTGCGGCCCTGCGTCCATTGGACTCGAACTGCAAAATCCCGGTTATTTTGCTCCTCGAAGAAGAACCGTTCGTCGGACTTTCCGGGGTCAGCGACTGGCTGGTCCGTAGCCAGTTGACCTGCGATGTGGTGCGTCGCTGCCTGCGCCATGTGCGTGAACGCAGCCTGCTGGAAAATACCCTGCAACGCCTGGCCGAACAGGACCCGCTGACCGGTATCGCCAATCGCCAGGGTTTCCATGCCCTGCTCGCCGCACGCCTGGCCGAGAACCGCGGCAGTGGCCTGGCCCTGGGCCATCTGGACCTGGATAATTTCCGCCGCGCCAACGACGCCCTCGGCCATCAGGCCGGCGACCGCCTGATCCTGCAAGTGGTGGCAAGGCTCAAGAGCCAACTGGAAGTCGGCGATCAGGTCGCGCGCCTGGGCAGCGACGAATTCGCCCTGCTGATCGACACCCGCCATGCCCCGCAACGTGCCGAGTGGATGGCCGAACGCATCGTCGAAGTGCTGTCCGAACCCTATTGGGTCGACGGCGAAAGCCTGTTGATCGGTTGCAGCCTGGGCATCGCCCACGCCCGCCCCGAAGCCGGTGCCGACCCGCTGATGTGGCATGCCCATATCGCCATGCAGCAGGCCAAGAGCATTCAAGGCTGCACTTTTCACGTCTTCAACGAACGCATCAACCGCAACGCTCGCAGCATCGCCGATCTGGAAAGCGAACTGCGCCGGGCGCTACGCCGTGACGAACTGGAACTGCACTACCAACCGCGCCTGTGCCTGACCAGTGGCACCGTGGTCGGTCTCGAAGCCCTGGTGCGCTGGCGCCATCATGAACGCGGCCTGTTGCCGCCCAGCGAATTCGTGCCACTGGCCGAACAGAGCGGGCTGATCGTGCCGCTGGGTTATTGGGTCATCTCCCGTGCCCTGCGTGACATGCAGGCCTTGCGCGAGCTGGGCCTGCCGCCCATGCACATGGCCATTAACCTGTCGTTCCGCCAGTTCCAGGACAACCAGTTGCTGGCTACTCTCAGCCGTCTGATCGAAGAACGCGGCGTCGATGCCCGCTGGCTGGAGTTCGAGCTGACCGAAACCGCCGTCATGCGCCGCAGCGACCTGGTGCGCCAGACCATGGATGCCCTGGGCCGCCTGGGGGTGCGCTTCTCCCTGGATGACTTCGGCACCGGCTTCTCGTCCTTCGTGCACCTCAACAGCCTGCCGATTGCCCTGCTCAAGATCGACAAGAGTTTCGTCGGCGAGATGCAGTCCCGTGAAGAGAACCGCAAACTGGTCCACGCCATGATCAACCTGGCCCATAACCTGAGCCTGGAAGTGGTCGCCGAAGGCGTGGAAACCCCTGAGCAACTGGCCATGCTGCGCGACTTCGGATGCGACCAGATTCAGGGCTACCTGATCAGCCGACCGCTGCCGTTGGCGGAGTTGCTGAATTATTTGATGCAGGATGACCAGCACGCATCGGGCGCTAGCCAGATCGCCTGAGGGCGCTCCTACGGCCCGCGCCAACAAGAAAAGTGACGAATCTGAAGGATCGCTCTCTTTCTATTGAGTGAAATTTCCTAAACAATTCCGCCCGCTTGTGCTCGTCGATTTCAGGAACTAGCCTGCGCTCCGCCACTGCAAACCAGTGGCCGGGTGTGGAAACCTGTCTCTACTAAGGCGCCAGCTCCATCTGCTTATTTGCTCTCGGGCAAGTGCTTTATGGCAGCTATGTTCGGGCAGACTTCGGTCTGGCCGAGGTGGCCTCGTAGCTCGGTTTTCCACCCCGTTCATAGCTGCCACCTCTTCGTCGCGTGGAAACGACAAAGAGGTAGTTCCTGAACATACGAGGCGATACATGATTAAGAAGCTGATCCCCGATCCACCCCACACCACCGAAGAAACCCTTATCCGCATCTACGACCTGCTGCGCAGCGCCGCAGCGGTGATGTATGAGTCCGGCGACCAACAAAGCGGCACCCACCGCCACCTGGCATTTGCGGCGTTGTACCTGGTCGATATGGCCAAGGCGCTGGCGGATCACCAGATCCAGTCGTTCCATGAACAGCGAACGGCCTAAGTACACAATGTAAGAGCAAACCGTGGGAGCGGATTCATCCGCGAAGGGGCCAACACATTGGCGGCGTCCGGAATAAAGCTTTCGCGAATGAATTCGCTCTCATCAAACAACGCGCAACGTACTGATTGACAAAGACTTTGTGGGAGCGAATTCATTCGCGAAAGCGGTGGTCCAGGCGATGAAGATGCGTCGAATGTACCGGCCTCTTCGCGAATGAATTCGCTCCCACAAGATTTGCCTCCTGCCCCGGTCAGTGTTTGCTGCGTGACAGCGCGGCGTCGTAGATGGGGCGGGATCTCCCACAGTAGTGCGTGCATATTGTCGGATCTGTGGGCGGACTCATCCGCTGAAGGGGCTACTCTGGCTTTAAAGCAAACATAGAATCTCCCATGGTTCGCTCCAAATAGTTCGAGCGAGCCTCACCCCATCACCACCGCACCCGCCGCCTCGCGCCGCAGCAGCCGCGAGGTCTTGCGCTCGAAGGCGTAGGTCAGAGCTACCGCCGAGCACAGCAGCCCCAACGCCAGCCCCCACCACACGCCCACAGCGCCATCGGTGGTGTAGAACCCCAGCATCCATGCCGCCGGGGCCGCTACCAGCCAGTAACAACCCAGGCCGATGAGGAAAGTGGTCTTGGCGTCCTTGAAACCGCGAATTGCCCCCATGGCGATGGTCTGGGTGCCATCAAGGATCTCGAACCAGGCGGCAATCGCCAGCAGTTGCGTGGCCAGGGCAACAATCGGGGCGAACTCCGGATTGTTGATGTCCAGGAACAGCCTGATGACCTGATGGGGCGCCAGCCAGAACAGGATGCCGAAACACAGCATCACCATGGCGCCAAAGGCGATGCCGACACGCCCGGCGGTACGCGCCAGCAGCAGGTTACCCGCGCCGTAATGCAAGCCGATGCGCATGGTCACGGCGTAGGAAATGCCCACGGGAATCATGAAAGCCATGGACACCGATTGCAGGGCGATCTGGTGCGCCGCCATCTGGTTGCTACCCATGGCACCCATGCAGAACGCAGCAAAGGTAAACAGGCCCACTTCCACCGCGTAGGTCCCGCCGATGGGCAGGCCCAGGCGCCACAACTCTTTGAGATGCTGCAACGACGGTGACCAGAAGCCCTCGCGGATCGGGAACCCAGCGTAGGCCGGGTGCCGGCTGATGTGCAGGGCCAGCAGCGCCGCCATGCAGTTGGTGACAATCGCCGTGACCAGACCGATCCCCATCAAGCCCAGATGCGGCAAACCGAACAGGCCGTGGATAAAGGCATAGTTGAGGCCGAAGTTGGCAGCGGCACCGCCCAGGCTGATCGCCATGACCGGCCCTGCGCGGCCCAGCGCACTGGTAAAGCCGCGCAGGGCCATGAAGGTCAACAAGCCGGGAAGAGCAAAGGGCAGGGTGATCAGAAATTGACCCGCCATATGCACGCTGGCTTCTTCCTGACCGAACAGATAGAGAATGGGCTCCAGATTCCACAGCAACAACGCCGCGATCAACGCCATGCCCCACGCCAGCCAGACCCCGGCCTGAATCAGCCGGGTGGCGCCGATGGCGTCGCCAGCACCGTGGCGAATGGATACCAGAGTGCCCACGGCCGCCATCACGCCCACGCAAAAGAATGAAATCAGGTTGTAACTGGCAACGCCCAGACCGCCGCCGGCGAGTGCTTCCGGGCCCAGCTGGCCCATCATCACGGTATCGGTAAAGACCATCAGCATATGCGCCATCTGCGAGGCGATCAGCGGCCCGGCCAGGCGCAGGATGACCCAAAGTTCTTTAATGGCGGGTTGTTGCATGGCGCGACACTCATTCACAGGCATTGATGAGCGGGTCATTCTCATGATTTAACCGGCGCTGCACAAAGGGATAAATCCGATCAATTGCATGAGTTAAACTCATGTCGCAGTTTCAATCCCGATTTACCCGCCAGCCAGCTATAGGAAAGTTCTGAATGCCCCGTAGCCTTCCTCCTCTTTATGCCCTACGCGCATTTGAAGCGGCTGCGCGGCATAGCTCGTTTACCCGTGCGGCGCAGGAACTGTCGATTACCCAAAGCGCGGTGAGTCGGCATATCCGCACTCTGGAAGATCATTTTGCTTGCCGCCTGTTCCAGCGCAGCGGGCGCAACATTCAACTGACCGAAGCGGCGCGCACGCTATTGCCCGGCGTGCGTGAGGGCTTTCTGGCCCTGGAACGGGCGTGCAGCATTCTGCTGACCGAAGAAGGCATCCTGCGCATGAAGGCGCCGTCGACCCTGACCATGCGCTGGTTATTGGCGCGGCTCAGTCGCTTCCGTCACTTGCAGGTGGGCAACGAAGTGCAACTGACCAGTGCCTGGATGGACATCGACAGCGTGGACTTCACTCAGGAACCGTTCGACTGCGCCGTCCTGCTCAGCCATGGGCACTTTCCTGCGGACTGGGAAGCCACACTACTATTCCCGGAATGGCTGATCCCGGTGGGCGCTCCGACCTTGTTGCAGGACCAACCCTGGGATGTCGAACGCCTGGCCAGTGCAGAACTGCTGCACCCCACGCCTGATCGCCGCGACTGGCGCAATTGGCTGGAGCGCATGGGCCTGTCGGAGCAGATCTCGCTCAAGGGCGGTCAGGTATTCGATACGCTGGAACTGGGCATGATTGCTGCAGCGCGTGGCTACGGCGTTTCCATGGGCGATTTGCTGATGGTGGCCGAAGATGTGGCGCAAGGCCGCTTGAGCCTGCCTTGGCGCACGGCGGTGTTCAGCGGCGAGAACTATTACCTGGTCTGGCCCAAGACTCGCCCTGGCGGCGAGCGTCTACGGCGCTTGAGCGAGTTTTTGCAAAGCGAAGTGCAGGCGATGGTCCTGCCCGAGGTGGAAATCCTGCAATAAGTATCATTGGCCATGCAAACCGACGAGCGTTTGGCTATACCCACCTATAGGACTCAAGTATTGGTCCTGTCGGCCGAATTCGTACGTATGTACCATTCGGTACAGACCCAATCCGTCATTTAGATGAGCCGAGGCACGGATAGCCCGATCGTTCTCCAGGAGTTTTCATGTCCCAACCCCGCGCCCGTATCGCCTCGCAGCTGGGCCTCGCCCTGGCCATTATTCTGGCAGTGGTCATCAGCGCCAGTACCTTGTTCGCCTTGCGTTCCCTGGACGCCGCCAACCTGGGAATCCGCGAAGAGCATATGAGCAGCGAAGCACGTTTGCTCGCCGACCAGCTCAACACCTTCCACAGCACCCTGCGCGACAGCACACAGCGTTTGAGCGGGCTGTTCGAGCAGCGTTTCGCCAGTGGCCTGGTGGTTGCGGCGGACAAGCAGGTCAACGTCGCCGGCGTGCAAAGCCCCAGCCTGCTGCTGGGCGACACGGTGCTCAACAACGACTTCACCCAGGCGGACGATTTCCGCAAGATGACCGCCGGTGTGGCAACGGTCTTCGTGCGCAATGGCGAAGACTTCATCCGCATCAGTACCTCCCTGACCAAACAGGACGGTTCCCGGGCCATCGGCACCCTGCTCGACCATGCCAGCCCGGCGTATGGCCGTTTGCTGGCAGGTCAGAACTACGTGGGCCGCGCCCTGTTGTTCGGGCGCAATTACATGACTCAGTACACCCCGGTGCGCGACAGCGGCGGCAAAGTCATCGCTGCTCTGTTCGTCGGCTTCGACTACACCGACGCGCAGAACGTCCAGTTCGAAAACCTGAAGAACTTCCGCATCGGCGATACCGGTTCTCTGGCCCTGCTCGACGAACAGAACCATTGGCTTGTAGCCCCTGCGGGCATTAATTCGCCGGACGATGCCGCCAAGACAGTCACGTCCTTTACCCAGAAACCGGGCGTTGGGCATTTCTGGAATGACGGCAAACAGGACATCTATAGCGTGGCCATGCCTTTTACCGGTGGCCCATGGACAGTGCTTGCCAGCATGCCTCGCGCGGAAATCAGTGCCATGACCTGGAGCGTCGGCACGCAACTGGCCATCGGCAGCCTGTTGGCCATGCTGATTGCCGTGGGCGCGGCGATCTGGCTGTTGCGCAGCAAGCTGCGTCCGTTGGCCGCCCTCGTACTTCAAGCCGAGGCTTTGGGCGCAGGTAACCTGAGCGTGCGTTCGAAGGTCAGCAACGACGAAATCGGCCAGCTGGCCAATGGCTTCAACACCATGGGTGAGGCGCTGTCGACCATGGTCTCCCATATCCGCGTCGCCGCGCAGGAAGTCAGCACCCGCGCCCATAGCCTGTCCGGCCTGTCCAGCGGCGCCCATGAAGGCATGGAGCAGCAATCGGGCGAGATCACCAGCATGGCCGGTGCGGTGGAGGAGTTCAGCGCCACCTCCCTGAATATCGCCGACAACATGACCAGCACCGAACGCCTGGCCCAGGACAACGCCCAGCAGACCCGAATCGGCCGCAACTCAATGCAGGAAGCCTCCGCGTCCCTGGAACAGATCGCCGGGTCGCTCAACAGCACCGCCAAGGTCATCGACACCCTTGGCCAGCGCTCTCAGGAGATCGGCAGCATCGTCGGCACCATCACTTCGATTGCCGACCAGACCAACCTGCTGGCCCTGAACGCCGCCATCGAAGCCGCGCGAGCCGGTGAAGCCGGACGCGGTTTTGCCGTGGTCGCCGATGAAGTGCGCAGCCTGGCCTCGCGCACCCGTCAGGCCACCGACGAAATTTCCGGCATGATCGCCAGTATCCAGCAGGAAACCGGCAACGCCATCAGCACCATGCAGCAAGGCAATGCCCTGATGCAGGAAGGCTTGAAACTCAACGCCAACGTGGCGGCAGCTTTGGCGCGAATCGATGAGCAAAGCCGCAGTGCTGGCGAGCAATTCGCCGCTATCACTACGGCCACACAGGAACAGAGCAGCACCGCGACCCTGCTCAGCAGCAATCTGCAAAGCATCGCTTTGGGCAACAGCGAACAGCGCGAAGTAGTGTCGCACTTGGCCGATACAGCCCGGGAGCTGAACGCACTGGCGGCGGAGCTGACTCAGGAAGTCGACCGCTTCCGCTGATTGCTCACCCAGGCAATCGCTATCGCCAGCAGGATCAGTCCTGCGGCGACGGCGAAAGTGCCGCTTGTGCCGTGGGCAATTGCCTCGGCTCCGGCACGACTGATATCGGTCGTGCGAGAGGCCGCAGAGAACACCGCGCCCATCACCGAAACGCCGCTGATCAACCCCAGATTGCGTGACAGGCTGAGCGTGGCGGAAATCACCCCGCGCTGATCGGCACGCACGCCGCTCATGATCCGCGTGTTGTTGGCCGCCTGAAACAGCGCGTATCCGGCGGTCAGCAGCATGATCGGCAAGACATAACCCGCCACGCCGAAGGTTTTCGGTAACAGCGCCAGTACACCGCACCCCAGCGCCATGCCCAGCAGCCCAAGTGTCGTTATGAACGGGCTGCCAAAGCGGTCGACCAGGCGTCCGGCAGGTACTCCGGCACATACCGCCGTCAGCGGCCCGACCGACAGGGTCAGGCCCACCGCTGCCGTAGCCAATCCCAGACTATGGGCCAGGTAGAACGGCCCGACCACCATGGTAGTCGCGATCACCGTCGCTACCAGCAAGGTCATCGCCAAGCCACCACTCAAAGACCGCTCGCGGAACATCACCAGACGCAGCAAGGGCGCCGCCACGCTCGACTCGACCCAGATAAACAGACCTGCGCCGCAAACCGCCAGGCCCAGCAACGGGCCATTGTGCGAGCCCAGGGTCATGGACAGAGCAAAGGCAGTGAGGGTCAGGGCCAACACTAACGTGCCGAGCCAGTCGAACCCAGGACGCTGCCGCACCGGCGCAAGGTTATCCACAGGCAGAAACCGGTAGGCAAGCCAGAAGCAGACAAGCCCCAACGGCAGATTGACCAGAAAGATGCTCGGCCAGCCAAAGTGCCCGATCAGCACGCCTCCCAGAGACGGACCAAGGGTCGTGCCGAACGCCGACATGCTGCCCAGCAGGCCCATGGCGCTGCCGGTGCGGGCCTTGGGCACGGCATCACCGACCAGGGCCATGGTCAGGGCCAGCATGATTGCCGCGCCCAGCCCTTGCGCCGCCCTGGCCGCGATCAACATCCACAGTGTCGGCGCCAAGGCGCATAACAAAGAAGCGGCGCTGAAAACCACGATGCCAACCAACAGCAACCGCCGCCGCCCGACCCTGTCGCCGAGGCGCCCGGCGCTGACAATCAGCGAGGTAATCACCAACAGGTAAGCCAGCACAATCCACTGCACCTGCGGGAAAGAAGCACCAAGTGCCTGCGCCAGGGTCGGCAGACCGACATTGGCGATGCTGGCATCCAGCGACGGCATCAGCATCGACAGGGCGAGGCCCGTCAGCGCCCAGCGGGTCTTGTTGTCGGAAAGGTTCGATGTAGATGCAGGAATGGATGACTCGGTCATGAAATGGCTCCCCTGGAGTGATCAAGCACTGTTGGAGCGAGGCTTGCCCGCGAAGAATGATGACGCGGTGCACCTGACACACCGCGCCGCTCAATTCGCGGGCAAGCCTCGCTCCCACAAAGCAATGAGGGAAGCCTATGCTTGTGCCATACATGGCGGAAGGCGCACGCTATGCAGTTAATACCTGCATGCAACGCCGCCTATGGATAAACCCATGTCGACACCCGATCTCAACCTGCTTATCGCCCTGGACGCCTTGCTCACCGAAGGCAGCGTCGCCCGCGCCGCCCGACGCTTGCAACTCAGCGCTTCGGCCATGAGCCGGACGTTGGCGCGGCTGCGGGAAACCACCGGTGACCCGCTGCTGGTCAGAGCCGGGCGCGGACTGGTGCCGACGCCACGGGCGCTGGAACTGCGCGAACGCGTTGCGCAACTGGTGCAGGATGCCGAAGCCGTATTGCGCCCGGCCGAGCAAATCGACCTCAAGCAATTACAACGCAACTTCACCCTGCGTAGCCGAGATGGCTTCGTGGAAAACTTCGGCGCCGCCCTGATCACTCGCCTTGAGCAAGATGCGCCGGGCGTACGCCTGCGCTTCATGCCCAAACTCGACAAGGACAACAGCCTGCTGCGCGATGGCACTGTCGATCTGGAAATCGGCGTAGTCGGCAGCAGCGCCAGCCCCGAAGTGCGTTCGCGGATATTGCTGCGTGATCGCTTCATCGGTGTAGTGCGCGCAGGCCATGAACTGAGTCAGGGCGCGATAACCCCTGAACGTTACGCATCCGCCCGTCACGTGCTGGTCGCGAGACGCAGCCAAGGCGTCACGCCGATGGACGACAGCCTGAAAGCGTTGGGCCTGGAACGGGAAATCACCACCATAGTCGGCGAATTCCCTGCCGCCCTGGCCCTGGCCCGCGCCAGCGATATGGTTGCCACAGTGCCCGAACGGCATGTCGGCGCGCAGCAGAACGGGCTGTTCAGCTTCCCACTGCCCTTTGACACACCCCCCCTGGTCGTCTCCATGCTCTGGCACCCGCGAATGGATGCGGATGCGGCGCATCGGTGGTTGCGCGAGTGTGTGCGGCAAGTGTGCTCTGGCTAGGGTCAGTTACTTGAAGGCCGATACTGCAACGCCTCAGCCAGATGCCCACGGCCAATAGCCTCCACCTGCTCCAGATCGGCCAATGTGCGCGCGACTTTCAACAAGCGGTGCGCGGCGCGCAGGGACAGGGTCAGCCGCTCACAGGCAGTCTCCAGCCAGGCTTCGTCTTCGCCGGACAGCGGGCAGTGGCGACGTAAACCGGGCAGGTCGAGGAAGGCATTGGCGCAACCCTGGCGACGCAGTTGCAGATTCCGCGCCTGGGCCACCAGAGCGGCAGCGCGGGCCGTAGTGTCGTCGCTGGGAGCGCCCGGATTCAGGGCTGTAGCTTCGCGGGCGACGGTCAGGTGCAGGTCGATGCGGTCGAGCAGGGGGCCGGAGAGTTTGTTGCGGTAACGCTGGATCTGCTCCGGGGAACAGCGGCAGCGGCCTGTGGGTTCGCCCAGGTAGCCACAAGGGCAGGGGTTCATCGCGGCGACCAGCTGGAAGCGCGCCGGGAAACGCACCCGGTCCCGGGCCCGGGAAATGACGATATGGCCACTTTCCAAAGGCTCACGCAGCACTTCCAATACGCGCCGGTCGAATTCGGGCAATTCATCAAGGAACAGCACACCGTGATGGGCCAGGGTGATTTCCCCCGGTTGGGGACGACTGCCGCCGCCCACCAAAGCAGGCCCGGACGCGGAGTGGTGCGGCTGCCGGAAGGGCCGTTGCGGCCAGTGTTGCAAGGGCGCCTGACTGGCCACCGACTGGATCGCCGCCACCTCCAGCGCCTCATGCTCATCCAGTGGCGGCAGCAAACCCGGCAAGCGGCTGGCCAGCAGGGTCTTGCCGGTGCCGGGCGGGCCGCTGAACAGCAGGTTATGGGCGCCAGCTGCGGCAACCACCAAGGCACGCTTGGCGGCGATCTGCCCTTGTACTTCGCTCAGGTCCGGATAGGGCTGGACCTGATGCAGCAATCCACTGGACTGATACGGCACGATGAGCGTACGGCCATTGAAATGTGCCACCAGGTCGAGCAAATGGCTGACCGCTATCACGCGCAGACCCGACGCCAGGCAGGCTTCTTCGGCATTGGCCGCAGGCACTATCAAGGTGCGCTCCGCCGCCCGCGCCGCCAGTGCTGCAGGCAATACCCCCTGCACCGGGCGAATGGCGCCGGATAAAGCCAGCTCGCCAAGACACTCGACATCCTGCAATGCCACCAATGGCAGCTGGCCGCTGGCGGCCAGCAGGCCCAGGGCGATCGCCAGATCGAAACGCCCGCCGTCCTTGGGCAGGTCGGCGGGGGCCAGATTGAGGGTGATACGGCGTGCCGGGTAGTCGAGGCCCGAAGTCAGGATCGCGCTGCGCACCCGGTCCTTGCTCTCCTTGACCGCACCTTCCGGCAACCCGACCAGGGTCAGGGACGGCAGGCCGTTGGCCAGATGGGTTTCAACCGTAACAGCAGGCGCCTCGACGCCCACCTGGGCGCGGCTGTGGACAATGGCGAGGGACATGGATCATTCCTTGATATGCATGAACTGCGCATCCTGCGCGATTGCAGGCAAGGAGGGATCAGGGAATGGGTTGCAGGGTGTGACGAAATGGGCGCGGATCGGTTGGAGCGAGGCTTGCCCGCGAAATCTATGGGTCAAACCCGGATAATTCAGCGACAGCACTGGCCTCTTCGCGAGCAAGCTCGGCTCCAACGGGTCTGGCGTTTTCTGTTAGAGCCGCGTTTGACGCCTGCAAGGGTTACTCAACTGGCGGCGTCAGCTTCGCTTCCATCTCTGCCACCTTGGCTTCCAGTGCCTCAAGACGGGCACGGGTGCGAGCGAGGACGGCCATCTGGCTGTCGAACTCTTCGCGGCTGACCAGATCCAGTTTACTGAAGCCGCTCTGCAGCAGCGCCTTGAACTGTGCTTCGAATTCATTGCGTGGCAGGGGGCTGTCGCCATTGAACAGACGCGAGGCGTGGCCGCTCAGGGCATCGAGAAAAGCTTTGGGAGCCAGCATGGTCAACCTCCGGAATCAGATGGGCGGCAGTGTAGCACGCAGCGTCTATAGTCAATTCACGCGCACCAGCGATGCACATTTATCGCGCATCACGGTGGGCACGATCGCACTGTAATTGTGCGTTCGTTGTGTCGAGATATGCTGTTTTATGCTCGTGACAAGGGTCAACACCCTGAATTCAATGAAAATTCACGAGATGGCAAGGTTTCTGCTTAAGGGGTAATGACCCATGCACTGATGCAGTCGCTGTGACGAATGCAGTGCGGCAGGCGGAGCGGGGATGTGTTTCGTCAGAAGCGGTTTTCTGGGGTTGGTCGGGCCTGAACGGGTGACCGACACGTTACAAAGCCAGGTACTGCGCTTAGACTTGAGACGGGTTTGTTTTCCTGGGGCAAGTCCACCAATTCGGGAGAAAGTTTCATGAAGCTAGTCACTGCAATCATCAAGCCGTTCAAACTGGACGACGTGCGCGAGTCGTTGTCCGAGATCGGCGTGCAGGGCATCACCGTTACTGAAGTCAAAGGCTTCGGTCGTCAGAAGGGCCACACCGAGCTGTATCGCGGTGCGGAATATGTAGTCGACTTCCTTCCCAAGGTGAAGATCGATGTTGCCATTGACGACAAGGATCTGGATCGCGTTATCGAGGCGATAACCAAAGCAGCCAACACCGGCAAGATCGGTGACGGCAAGATCTTCGTGGTCAATCTGGAACAGGCTATTCGCATCCGTACCGGCGAAACCGATACCGACGCAATCTAAGCCGCCAAACCCCAACGCCCCAGGAGAAACAATATGACTCTGCGTCAATTCGCAGGGCTAGGAGCCCTGTTGTCCCTTGTAATACCTGGTCTGGCCCTGGCGGCTGACCCGGTACCAGCACCTGTCCTCAACTCCGGCGATACCGCCTGGATGCTGACGTCGACAGCACTGGTTCTGTTTATGACCATTCCGGGCCTCGCGCTGTTCTACGGCGGCATGGTGCGCTCGAAAAACATTCTTTCCGTGATGATGCAGTGCTTCGCCATTACTGGCCTGATCAGCATCCTGTGGGTCATCTACGGCTACAGCATCGCGTTTGACACGACCGGCATGGAAGCGAACGTTGTCAACTTCAACTCCTTCTTCGGCGGCATGGGTAAAGCGTTCCTGGCGGGCGTGACACCATCGAGCATCACTGGCGCGGCTGCACTCTTCCCTGAGGCCGTCTTCGTTACCTTCCAGATGACTTTTGCCATCATCACTCCGGCATTGATCGTCGGCGCCTTCGCAGAGCGCATGAAATTCTCCGCGATGCTGGTGTTCATGGGCATCTGGTTCACTCTGGTCTACGCACCAATCGCTCACATGGTCTGGGGCGGCGTGGGTGGCCTGTTGTGGGACTGGGGCGTTCTGGACTTCGCTGGCGGCACCGTGGTGCACATCAACGCCGGTGTTGCCGGTCTGGTGGCCTGCCTGGTGCTGGGCAAGCGCAAAGGCTTCCCGACCACCCCGATGGCTCCGCACAACCTGGGCTACACCCTAATCGGCGCAGCCATGCTGTGGGTTGGCTGGTTCGGCTTCAACGCCGGTTCCGCTGCTGCTGCCAACGGCACCGCAGGCATGGCCATGCTGGTTACCCAGATCGCTACCGCCGCTGCAGCGCTGGGCTGGATGTTCGCCGAGTGGCTGACCCACGGTAAGCCAAGCGCCCTGGGCATCGCCTCGGGTGTGGTTGCCGGCCTGGTTGCCATCACTCCGGCTGCCGGTACCGTTGGCCCAATGGGCTCGCTGGTCATCGGCCTGGCTGCAGGCGTGGTCTGCTTCTTCTGCGCCACCAGCCTGAAACGCAAACTGGGCTACGACGACTCCCTGGACGCCTTCGGCGTACACGGTATCGGCGGTATCCTCGGCGCGATCCTGACCGGCGTCTTCGCAGCGCCTTCGCTGGGCGGCTTCGGCACCGTGACTGACATCGCAGCTCAGGTGTGGATCCAGTGCAAAGGCGTAGGCTTCACGGTCATCTACACCGCGATCGTGACCTTCATCATCCTCAAGGTGCTGGACGCGGTCATGGGCCTGCGTGTCACCGAAGAGGAAGAAGCTGTCGGCCTCGACCTTGCTCAACATAACGAGCGTGGCTACAACCTGTAAGTCAGCGCAAAAAAAATGCCCGGTTTACCGGGCATTTTTTTGTCTGGTGTTTGTCAATTAGCCAAGTTGGAGCACAAGCGTTATTGCGCTGGGACGGCTTTTTCGCCGATGATTTCGTCATTGTTGGGTCTTACTGGCAGCCTGCCTGTCAGACCTTTGGCTAACTTGTTGAAAAGCCGGTTTATTACGCTCTTTGTTTTTTCTTCAGGCGCGTTAGAATGCGCGCCGAGCATGCGGAGAACGGTATGTGGCAACAAACCAGAATCACCCTGAGGGCCAGGCCCCGAGGGTTCCATCTGGTGACCGACGAGATCCTCGCGGGCCTGCCAGGGCTTCGTGAATGTCGTATCGGGCTGCTGCATTTGTGGCTGCAACATACCTCGGCGTCGTTGACCATCAACGAGAACGCCGACCCGGCGGTACGCCGTGACTTCGAACGTTTTTTCAACCGCCTGGTGCCCCAGGGCATAGCCGGTTATGAACATGACGACGAAGGACCGGACGACTTGCCGGCGCATTTCAAAGCCAGTTTGCTAGGCTGCCAGTTACTGTTGCCGGTTACGGCAGGGCGATTGGCAGTGGGGACATGGCAAGGCGTTTATCTTGGCGAACACCGTGATGCGGGTGGTGCTCGCAGCGTCCTCGCCACTTTGCAGGGCGAGGGTGCATGACCGTCGGGATGCCGACGGCTGTTGAATTTTTTCTGGCTGTGTTCGAAATTGGACGCAGCTGGGCTATAACTAATCTGCTTTCGCAAGTCATGAGGTAGAACATGAGCGACGACGACAACGACGATCTGGTTGATGATCTGGAAGGGGAAGAGGACGGCGAGGAGCTTGCAGCTGCTCCCGAAGACGATGGCACGGAAGTCGACGACAGCGTAGAAGTCTCGGCTACTCCCACCAAAGGCAAGGCCAAGGCCGCTGTCTCGGTGGACGAACTGCCTAGCGTCGAGGCCAAGAACAAAGAGCGTGATGCTCTGGCTCGCGCTATGGAAGAGTTCCTCGCTCGTGGCGGCAAGGTGCAGGAAGTGGAGGCCAATGTGGTCGCCGATCCGCCCAAGAAGCCTGACAACAAATACGGCAGCCGCCCTATCTAAGGTGTTGGCCGCTGTATGAAAAAAGCCCGCTGTCGCTGCGGGCTTTTTTTTGCCTGTTGAACGGCCAACCTTGGAGCAGTGGGAGCGGATTCATTCGCTCCCACAATGGATTTCCACAAAAGATATTGGTCAGGCCCAGCGAGCCAACACCTCGGACAATTCGGTCAACCTTCTGATCTCCGCATCCGGCCGCACATCTCCTTCCCAGACCTTGCCGCCCGGGTTGTACCAGACGGCGCGCATGCCTGCCCGCTGAGCACCGGCAACATCGTCGCTGGGGTGATCGCCAATGTGGACGGCGGCACTGGCCTCGACCTGGCCGCGCTTGAGCGCTTCCATGAACGGCGCCGGGTCGGGCTTGCCAATGCCCAGATCTTCAGCGCACAGGGCAAAGGCGAAATAATCCGCCAGCCCCAGACGACGCACGTCGGCATTGCCGTTAGTGATCACCCCCAGGGTGTAGCGCTGGGAGAGAATTTCCAGGGTCGGCACCACCTCGGGGAATATCTCCACCTGATGCCGCCCATGCAGGAACACCTCGAAGCTCTGCCCTGCCAGCTCGAATGCCTGCTCGTTAGGGTAGCCAGCGTCTTCCAGGGCATGGAACAGCACCCGGCGGCGCAGCGCGCTGATGCGGTGGCGATACGAAGGGTCCTCTTCCACCAGCCGCGCGCGAATCTCCCATAAGTGTTCCACCGGCACCGGTCCAAGCTTGGGCGCGTTTTCCGCCAGCCAGTCACGCAGGCCGGCTTCGGCGCCAATAATGGCTGGCGCGGTGTCCCATAACGTGTCATCCAGATCGAACGTAACCAGCTTAATGCTCATTGTCGGAAGAACCTTTGCGTTTGGCCCGTGGATGGGCGCTGTCGTACACCGTGGCCAAATGCTGGAAATCCAGGTGCGTATAAATCTGCGTGGTCTTGATATCTGCGTGGCCGAGCAGCTCCTGTACCGCGCGCAGGTCCTGGGAGGACTCCAGCAGGTGACTGGCAAAGGAGTGGCGCAGCATGTGCGGGTGCAGGTTCTGCCCCAGCTCACGCACGCCTGCGGCCTTGATACGCACCTGAATGGTCCGCGGGCCAAGGCGACGACCCTGTTGGCTGATAAATACCGCATCATCCTGAGGATTGGCCTGGCTACGAAACGACAGCCACGACTGCAGCGCCTCACGGGCCTTACGGCCTACAGGCAGCACGCGAGTCTTGCTGCCCTTGCCCAACACCTGCACCAGACCGTCATTCAGATCCAGCTGATCGAGATTGAGCCCGGTCAGCTCGGACAGGCGCAAACCGGAAGAATAGAACAGTTCCAGAATCGCCTGATCGCGATGAGCGAGAAAATCGTCCTCGATGGCGCCATCCAGCAGTTGCAGGGCGCGATCGGTGTCGAGAGTCTTGGGCAGGCGGCGCTCGCCCTTGGGGGGTGACAGGCCATTGGCCGGATCATGCTGGCAGAGGCCTTCGCGATTGAGGTACTGGTAGAAACCGCGCACCGCCGACAATAGCCGCGCCAGACTGGGAGACGACTGGCCCTTCTGATGCTGACGGGCCACCAGGCTGCGCAGGCGCGCCGTATCCAGCGCGGTCCAGCTGGTGATCCGCTCTTTCTCGCAAAACGCCAGGACCTTGTTCAGGTCGCGGCGATAGGCATCCAGGGTATGGGGCGACACTTGGCGCTCACTGCGCAAATGCGTGCAGTAAGCTTCCAGTTGTCGTTCCATCGCTAGCGCACCGAACGCAGGGCGTGGGTAAAGCGCGGCAGCAGGCGGCTCAGGACATCCGCAATGTAGTTGAGAAACAGCGTACCCACCGAGCTCTTGTAGTGCTGCGGATCGCGGCTGCCGATGGCCAGTACGCCATGCAGGCCGAGATGGTTCAGGGTGACGATGGCGGCGGAGCCGACTTCCTTGCTCTGCTCGGCACCGAACAGAAAGGCCAGCTCATGCTCACGGAAGGTGCCACAGACGGTTTTCTCGCCCATCAGGCCGCCAATGGCCTTCTGTGCTTCGGCGCTGCTGACCCAACGGCCCACCGGCATGGCGCTGTCACTGAACAGAATCAGGCTGACAAACGGCACCATGAATTCCTGGCGCAGGCTGTCTTCCACAGCAATCACGATTTCTTCGAGGCTGACGGCATCCATCAGCGCCAGGTTCAGACGCCGGGTCTTGTCGAACAGACGATCATTGTCCCGGGCCACGTCCATCAGTTGCGACAGGCGGTGGCGCATCTCGATATTGCGCTCGCGCAGCAACTTGAGCTGGCGTTCGACCAGCGAGACCGTATCGCCACGCTGGTGGGGAATGCGCATCGAGACCAACAGTTCGTCGTGCTCGGCAAAAAAGCCCGGATGCTGGAGCAGGTAAGCAATGACCGCCTCTGCTTCAAGGTTGGGCGTTGCGGTATCGACGGGCGACTCGCTGGGCTTTTCGGTTGAAGTCTGAGGCTGATCAGTCATTGGATATGCTCACTCATAGACGAACTTGGCCTTCGTAGACCCGTACAGCCGGGCCTGTCATCACCACCGGCTGGCCGGGACCGGCCCATTCGATGGACAGTCTGCCGCCAGGCAGGTCGATCAGTAGCGGTGAATCCATCCAGCCCTGGCTGATGGCGGCCACTGCGGCTGCACAAGCGCCAGTGCCACACGCCTGGGTTTCCCCGGCGCCACGTTCCCAGACGCGCAATTGTGCACGCTGACGGTCCACCACATGCAGGAAACCGACATTGACCCGCGCCGGAAAGCGCGGATGGTTCTCGATCTTCGGCCCCAGCTCATGCACCGGCGCACCATTGATATCGTCGACACGCAGCACAGCATGGGGGTTGCCCATGGACACGGCAAACAGCTCGACCGCCTGGCCTTCGACATCCACGCTGTAGTTCAGCGCCTGTTCGCTGGCCTGGAACGGAATCTGCTCCGGCACCAGCCGTGGCTGGCCCATGTCGACGCTGATCTGGCCGTCGCTGCGAATATCCAGCTCGATGATGCCGCTCTTGGTCTCGACGCGAATCTGCCGCTTGGCGGTCAGGCGCTTGTCCAGCACAAAGCGGGCAAAGCAGCGCGCACCATTGCCGCACTGCTCAACCTCGGAGCCATCGGAGTTGAAGATCCGGTACCGGAAATCCACATCGGGATTGTTCGGCGCCTCGACCAGCAATAACTGGTCGAAGCCGACACCGGTATGCCGGTCACCCCATTGCTTGGCGTGCTTGGGCAAAATATGCGCGTGCTGACTGACCAGGTCGAGGACCATGAAGTCGTTGCCCAGGCCGTGCATCTTGGTAAAACGCAGCAGCATGGGTCACTCCGGCAGCAGGCTTTCGCCGGCATACAGCTCGGCCACGGTTTCGCGGCGGCGGATTTCGAATGCCTGGTCGCCATCTACCAGCACCTCGGCGGCGCGGCCGCGGGTGTTGTAGTTGGAACTCATGACGAAACCATAGGCCCCGGCCGAGTGGACGGTCAGCAGGTCACCTTCGGCAAGGCTCAGGTCACGGCTCTTGGCCAGGAAGTCGCCGGTCTCGCAGATCGGGCCAACGATGTCGTAGTTGCGGGTCTCGCCATCGCGCGGACGCACGGCCTTGACGTCCATCCAGGCCTGGTACAGCGCCGGGCGGATCAGGTCGTTCATCGCCGCATCGACAATGGCGAAATCCTTGTGTTCGGTGTGCTTGAGGTATTCGATCTGCGTCAAAAGGACCCCGGCGTTGGCAACAATAAAACGCCCCGGCTCGAACATCAGGCCCAGGTCGCGCCCTTCCAGACGGGAACGCACGGCCTTGATATAGGACTCGGCCAGCGGCGGCTCTTCATCACGATAACGCACGCCAAGACCGCCACCCAGATCGATGTGACGCAGGTGGATACCGCAATCACCGAGGCGATCGACCAGATCCAGCAGGCGATCCAGGGCATCGATGAAGGGTTCCAGAGTGGTCAGCTGCGAGCCGATATGACAATCGACGCCGATCACTTCCAGGTTTTGCAGGTGCGCGGCACGGATATACACGTCTTCGGCGTCTGCGATGGCGATGCCGAACTTGTTTTCCTTGAGGCCGGTGGAGATGTACGGGTGAGTGCCGGCATCGACATCCGGGTTGACGCGCAGGGAGACCGGCGCGCGAACGCCCAGTTCGGCGGCAACCAGTTGCAGGCGCTCCAGCTCGTCGGTGGACTCGACGTTGAAGCAGTGCACGCCCACTTCCAGCGCGCGACGCATGTCTTCACGGGTCTTACCGACGCCGGAGAACACGATCTTGTCAGGTTGGCCACCTGCAGCCAGCACACGCTCCAGCTCGCCACGGGAAACAATGTCGAAACCAGCGCCCAGACGCGCCAGGACATTGAGCACGCCCAGGTTGGAGTTGGCCTTGACCGCGAAGCACACCAGATGCGGCATGCCGCTCAGCGCGTCGGCGTAAGCCCGGTACTGCGCTTCGATGTGCGCGCGGGAGTAAACGTAAGTCGGCGTACCGAAGCGCTCGGCAATGGCAGACAATGCCACTCCCTCCGCGAACAATTCACCGTCGCGGTAGTTGAAGGCGTCCATGTTAGTCCTTACAAAGTCGAGTGCTTGTGCGATTGCGATTTGCCTTGCTGGGCGGACGAGGTCTCGCCATCAGGCATATACAGTGGGCCTTTCTGGCCACAGGCGCTAACAAGGCAGGCGACCGCGAGGAGCGCGGCAACGGAAGAGATCAGGCGCTTCATGCGAAATCCTTTGGAAAGCGTTAATTGCGCCCGAGTATACCGGCCACCTGTCAGCTTGCCTATGCGGCGAACCTCCCGTCCGGCGGGCCTTTGACGCGAGTATTGGCTATTTATGACAAGGATGCGGATTATTGGCGTCCTGGCCGGTAGGCTTTGCATTTGCCTGAAAGCGACCGTATCTTGCGTCGCTGTGCCATCAGTAGACACTTTTCGAGGTTCCCGTAATGAGTTTGACCGAAGCCCGCTTCCACGATCTGGTCGATGCCACCCAGGAAAAGCTGGAGGATATTTTCGATGAAAGTGGTCTCGATGTGGACCTGGAAAACTCGGCTGGCGTGCTGACCGTGAAGTTCGAAAACGGCGCCCAGCTGATCTTCAGCCGCCAGGAATCCCTGCGCCAACTGTGGCTGGCGGCCCGTTCCGGTGGTTTCCACTTCGACTACGACGAAGAAGAGAAACGCTGGAGCTGTGACAGCAGCGACGAGCTGCTGAGCGAAATGCTGGCGCGCTTGGTCAAGGAACAAACCGGTATGGATCTGGAGTTCGACGAGATCTGATGGTGAGCGACTCGCCCGCAACCACCCCGACGCCACGCCCGCCCAAGCCGCTATTCAGCAATGTCAGCCCGGCGGTGTCGTCGCCGTGCGTCAGCCTGTGCCGCCTTGACGAGCAGAAAGTCTGCATGGGCTGTTTTCGTCATGTGGAAGACATCCGCGAATGGCGCTCGGCCGATGACGACAGGCGGCGGCAGATCAAGGCGCAGGCGCAACTACGCCGGGAAAGTGCCTCGCAGAGCACCTGAGCCTTCAGGTCATTGTGGGAGCGAATTCATTCGCGAAGAAGCCCTTACATCCGATAGCTATTTATCGCCTGGAATACCGCTTCGCGAATAAATTCGCTCCCACAAAATTCGCTTTCACTTCCCACACTTTGAGTTGCCTTACTACGCCCGCGCCATCGCCTCGTTCAGCGATTTCTCCAGATCCGCCTTATAGCGCAGGAACAAAATACTCTGCCCATGGGTATCGCCGAGCAGCCCGGACAGGTCCAGGTCGGTGATGTAGCAGCGATAGCGCTGGGGTTCGTGGCGTTGTTCGAGAATCTGTTGCGCCACCACATCGAAGAGCTGATCGCCGTACTCCAGCTCCGACACTTCCTGATCGTTGCAGTACAGAGTCACGCTGATCTGCCCCGGCGAGGCCTCCTCCACAATCGCCTGTACGTCGTAGAACGGTTTGTCCACCGCCGTCGGTACGGAGCGCTGTTCGATGCGCCGGGCACGGCCCGGCCCGGTGGGCAGGATTTTGTAGTACAGGGTTTCCAGGGAAATCGGCTCCTGCGGGTTTTCCAGCGGCAGCATTGCCCCACGCCGGTAAACCAGCGCCTGCAAGAAACGCTGCAACGGTAACAGCAGGCTTTGTTCGTCGTGATACGGCAGGCGCTGGTGCCACAGCGCGTTGTGCTCGTCGAGCACATAAAGGTCGGCGCTGGGTTCGTTGATCCGGTAGAACACCTGAATGCATTCGGGCTGGCCATGGGGCAGGATCAGCGTCAGGTCGTGATCATCCAGCGCCTGGGGGTCCAGATGCAGCGGGCTGTAGCTCGGCAGTTCGCTGCCCAGGTAATCAATCAGGCTCGACCAGTCCGGCAGCGAAACGTGATTGACCTGGCCGGGGATCATTTCCAGTACGTGATACTGCTGCTGCACCTGAATCAGATAGCGATGGTTCAGGCGTCGGGCCAACAGCAGCCGGGCGGTCTTGATCAGTTCTTCGACACGCAGGGCAATGGCCGGCGCACGGTTGTGGCAGAAGCAGCACACTCGAATGGTTGGCTGCGGCTGGCCTTCGGGCAGGCTGTTGAGCAGCTCCTTCATGCAGTCGAGCAGGGCGTGAGCACCGTCGAAGCGACTGACCTGGGTTTCATTCCAGCTGTTGAGGGTGATCTGGTCCAGAGTCAGCACCAGGTTTTCCCGCACCCCGGCATAACTCAGCGAGTCGGTACGCTCGGTGGTCATGAGGATATTCAGCTCGCGGTGATGCTTGAGCGGATCGACCCCGACATTGACCAGCAATAGAATCTGATCAGGCACACTGGGGCTGAGCAGACGCTCTTCGCTGACCACCGGCAACGGCAATTCGACCGCCTGCTGCAGAGCGCCGAGCAGGTTGAACAGCTCAAGCTCCGTCAGATCGCTGCTGCCCGGATGCAGCGCCAGGCGAGTGCTGCTGTCTATCACGCTGTTGCGATGACACCAGGCCAGCAACTCAAGCAACTCGCGGCTGCGCTTGATCGGGGCAAAATGCTCCCACTCGTGGGCACCGAGACTACCGTTGTACAGGCCCCACTGATTCTTGCCCGGCTCACGCTTGTTGGGCGACTGCACCAGAGTCAGGGTGTCTTCAGCCATGTCCGGGGCGATACCGGGATTGATGAACTCGACCTTGCCCGCCTTGCGCTCGAATGCCGCATACAAACGCCGCCCCAACACATTGAGGTCGCGGGTATTGATCGAGCTGGCCACCTGTTGTGTGCGGGCAAACTGGGTCAGGAAGCGATAGCTGTAGTTCAGCTCGTTGACCAGCGCCCGACGCTCGTGGGTGACCTGGCGGACTTTCCACTGGTTGCGGCTGTCGAGCAGCATCAAATGGCGCTCGTCCCAGCCCCAGGCCCGGGTCAGGCGTTCAAGCAAATCTCGCTGCCAGCTGGTACTACGCGAGCGGGACAGGCCGGTGAGGCGCTTGTTCACCTTCAAATAAAGACTGCGCCGCACCAACTCAAGACGCTCTGGCTCGGCCCGTTCGGTCAGATACTCCTCAATACGCCTGTAAACCATCATGTAGGGGTCCAGCTCATCGAGGTGCAACCGATTTGCGAACACCGCCTGCTTGAAGCGCATGCTCAGGCACTGCACCTTGGGGTGCTCGCTGGCATAGACCTCGGTCAGCAACAGCTTGAGCACTGACTTGTAGGGTGACTCTATCCCCTTGAACAGCTGCCAGAGGCCCGCGCCAATGTATTCACCTGCGGGGATATGGGCCATGTTGCCCAGATCGAGGATCTCATCGGAGCGAATGAAACGCTTGGATAGCAACGTGTGGGTGTATTCGGCGTAGCGCGGTTCCTCGTAGACCGGCACCAGCCACCACACCGGCGTGCGCCCGGCCAGCCAGATCGCAGTGCGATAAAACTCGTCGAGCAATAGATAGTGCTGCGTAGTGCCGCAGTCTTCCGAACTGAGCCGGGCATCGCGGTCGCCCACGGCAAAGCGCTGCGGGTCGATCAGGAAGAAGTGCACTTCGGCGCCCTGGGTCGCGGCCCAGGTTTCCAGTGCCGCACATTTTTTGCGCAGTTCGGCGATATCGTCAGGGGCCAGGCCAGGCTCGTGACAGACCCAGACATCCATATCGCTCTGTTCGGCCTGGGCCAGGCTGCCGAGGCTGCCCATCAGGAATATCCCGTGGATCGGGTCGGGTTGAGGGCCGCGCCGCGGCTTATAGGAGAAAGAGCGCGTCAGCCGCTGAGCCTCGGAAAGCACCTGGGCCTCGGGCTCATAACTCGACACACCCGCAGGCGTGCTGCCGGAAACATAACCGGGCAAGAGCGGATGATTGACGTGGAAGAACAACGGCAGAAGGGTCAGGACAGCTTGCTGGCGGGTAGATAGCCCGTCCATGGCACGGCTGAGCCGCCCGGCGTTGAGCGTCAGGAAACGGTTACGAAGCTGGCTGAGAACCTTACGGTCGATGCCCTCATCCAGGTCAGGGCGAATCTCGGAGGTACGCGTCATCGCAACTTTAAACCGGCTGGCAAGGCTCGAAAGGTGGCATTCAGGGATCAAGCAGTCGAAAGCTGAATACGTGCTTTGCGTTGATTATTATTCTGGCGCCAATTTTTTATCGGCCGATTCCGGCAAAGATTAAGGGCTCGCAACGACTTTTTGCAAGGCGAGCCCCGGCGTACTCCCCCCGATATGGATCAGGCGGCTTCTTTTTTTACGTTAAGAATGGTCAGCAGCGACTGCGCGTGCTCGGCAGCTTCGAGTCCAAGGCTCGTCAGATAGCCGCCATCGACCTGGGTCGTGAGGCCCTTGTCGAAAAGTCGTTTCGCGGCGGCGATGGCAGTTGGAGCAGCCACATGATGGACCTTGAGGCCTTCATGGGTGCTGCCCAGATTGAACAGTGCAAGAATTTCCAGTTCGGCAACCAACTCAGGGGTATACGACATAGGTACTCCAGACTTTTCTAGTAATACGCCTCGCGAGCGGGGGCGGTCAGTTCTGGAACCAGTGCTGGTGAGCACGCGGTCGGTGCTCGTCGGTTCTGAATGACCGTTAAAGCTGGCTTGGCGTGACGACCCCGTGGAAACCTGTGGCAGCGGGGCCTTTGCAGTGTAGCCAGCGTCTGGTTTTTTTGCAGCCGATATCTTACTGGGCTTGCGGGGGCAGCTCTGGCAGGGCGCGCAGGGCCTTTTCGTACCATTCGGTATTGAAGGCACGGTCTTCTTCGAGCAGGGCGTCGATCTCCACGGCCAGCACGTGGGCCATCATTTCCAGGATCTCTTCACGCTCGTAACCCACCAGGGTCAGCTTGTTGAACGTAGCCTTGGCGGCAGGCGGGTTGTCGCTTTCGATCTGATTCTCGATGGCCTGGATCAGCGTGGCTTCGGCGAATTCTTCTTCATCGTTGTCGATTGGGTCGGTCATGGGGATGCTTCTCAAAAGATTTGCTGCGCGAATCGACGCAGCTCGGTGGGACCGGCTTCAGCCGGGAAGGTGTCTTCCCGGCTGAAGCCGGTCCCCACAATATTGATGATTGCTGCCAGGGATCAGCGCGCAGCCAACAATGCCCGGCCGCGGCCAACCGCAGCGCGAACCTGGGCCGGAGCAGTACCGCCGATATGGTTACGGGCGTTGACCGAGCCTTCCAGGGTCAGTACGGCAAAGACGTCCTGCTCGATCTGATCGCTGAATTTGCGCAGCTCTTCGAGGCTCATTTCCGCCAGATCCTTGCCCGTGTCCACACCGTATTTAACGGCATGGCCGACGATTTCGTGGCAGTCACGGAATGGCAGGCCGCGGCGTACCAGATAGTCCGCCAGGTCAGTTGCAGTGGAGAAACCGCGCAGGGCCGCCTCGCGCATCACGTCGTGCTTGGGCACGATGGCCGGGACCATGTCAGCGAAAGCACGCAGCGAGTCACGCAGAGTATCGGCGGCGTCGAACAGCGGTTCCTTGTCTTCCTGGTTGTCCTTGTTGTAGGCCAACGGCTGGCCTTTCATCAGGGTCAACAGGCCCATCAGGGCGCCGAAAACACGTCCGGTCTTGCCACGCACCAGTTCCGGAACGTCAGGGTTTTTCTTCTGCGGCATGATCGAGCTGCCAGTACAGAAACGGTCAGGCAGATCGATGAAACGGAACTGGGCACTGGTCCACAACACCAGCTCTTCAGAGAAGCGCGACAGATGCATCATCGCCACGCTGGCCGCCGAGCAGAACTCGATGGCGAAGTCGCGATCGGAAACACCGTCCAGGGAGTTGCCGCCCACGGCGTCGAAACCCAGCAGTTTGCAGGTCAGTTCGCGGTCGATCGGGTAGGTGGTGCCCGCCAGTGCCGCGCTGCCCAGCGGCATGCGGTTCAGGCGCTTGCGGCAGTCGACCAGACGTTCGTAGTCACGGCTGAGCATTTCGAACCAGGCCAGCATGTGGTGGCCAAAGGTTACTGGCTGAGCGGTCTGCAAGTGGGTGAAGCCCGGCATGATGGTCTCGGCTTCACGCTCGGCCAGACCCAGCAGGCCCTGTTGCAGGCGATTGACTTCGGCCAGGATCAGGTCGATTTCGTCACGCAGCCACAGGCGGATATCGGTAGCCACCTGATCGTTACGGCTGCGCCCGGTGTGCAGTTTCTTGCCGGTGACGCCGATGCGGTCGGTCAGACGGGCTTCGATATTCATGTGCACGTCTTCCAGATCGACGCGCCATTCAAAAGTACCGGCCTCGATCTCGGTCTGAATGGTTTTCAGGCCGTCGATGATGGTGTCGCGCTCGGCATCGGTCAGCACGCCAACGTGGGCGAGCATGGTCGCATGGGCGATGGAGCCCATGATGTCGTGGCGATAAAGGCGCTGGTCGAAAGTAACGGAGGCCGTGAAGCGCGCGACGAAGGCGTCGACGGGTTCACTGAAGCGGCCGCCCCAGGACTGGTTGGTCTTGTCGGTGCTCATGGATTCGCTCGAATGATCTGCGGAAATAGTGACGTGCCCGTGCTTGTTTCGGGCCGTTACAGATAATAACAGGGTTGTCGTTTATTTATCCCCGGGCCGCTTGCCGAGGCCATCGCCAACGCCGAGACTGGCCCTATGCAAAACAACTGGCTGAAAGCCGACGTGAGCCCCGGCAAAGAGTTTTTCATCCCTGAACTGTGCCTGCCCCAGGCATTGCTGGTGCTCGTCGTCCTCGCCGAGCTGCTGGTCATGGTCCTGGTGCTGGTCGAACCCATGCACCCGGATTTCGACTGGGTGCGTCTGGCGTTGATTTCGCTGTTCGTGCAGTGGATTGTGCTGCTGTCCGCCGCTCTGCTGTGCGGCCTGCGCCCCTGGCTGGCGCGCCTGCCCACGGGAGTTGCCGGGACGCTGTGCTGCCTGCTGGTAGTGGGGATAACTCTGTTGTGCACGGCGGTGACCGATGTCTGTGAACTGGCGGGCCCTGCGTCGGCGGTGGGTATGGTCGAACGTTATATCCGTTATGCCTTGATCGCACTGATCATGTCCGCGCTTTTGCTACGCTACTTTTACCTGCAGAGTCAGTGGCGCAAGCAGCAGCAGGCTGAGCTGCGCGCCCGGCTCGAGTCATTGCAGGCGCGGATCCAGCCGCATTTTCTGTTCAACACGCTCAACAGCATTGCCAGTCTGGTGGCCAGTGACCCGGTCAAGGCCGAGCAGGCGGTACTCGATCTGTCGGATCTTTTCCGCGCCAGTCTGGCCCGTCCCGGCAACGTGGTGATGTGGCGCGATGAGCTGGAATTGGCAAAACGATATTTATCGATTGAGCAATATCGTCTTGGTGAGCGTCTACAGTTGGAGTGGGCGGTGAGTGCAATCCCGGAAGACTTGCCGATTCCACAGCTAACCTTGCAGCCACTACTGGAAAACGCTTTGATCTATGGCATCGCGCCGCGCGTCGAGGGCGGCGTGGTGAGAGTCCAGGCAGATTATGAGCGGGGAGAGTTCGTATTGTGTGTAAGCAATCCCTATGAAGATGTTGCCACGCGGCAGACTTCCAACGGTACTCAACAGGCCCTGGTAAATATTGGTGCTCGCATTACGGCACTTTTTGGCCCTCACGCCAGTCTGAGCGTGGAGCGCCGTGACGGTCGTCACTTCACCTGTCTACGCTATCCTTGTGCGAGACTCACGCAGGAAGCCAGAGCAATATGAATGTCCTGATCGTTGATGACGAACCCCTAGCCCGCGAACGACTTGAACGTATGGTCGGCAAAATCGAGGGCTACCGGGTCTTAGAACCCAGTGCTTCCAATGGCGAAGAAGCCTTGGCACTGATCGACAACCTCAAGCCGGATGTGGTTTTACTCGATATCCGCATGCCAGGCCTCGATGGCCTGCAGGTTGCGGCAAAACTGTGCGAGCGGGAAACACCGCCCGCCGTTGTTTTTTGTACCGCACACGATGAATTTGCCCTGGATGCATTTCAGGTCAGTGCTGTCGGCTATCTGGTGAAACCGGTACGTCCCGAAGACCTGCAGGAAGCCTTGAAAAAGGCTGAACGGCCCAATCGCGTGCAACTGGCGGCACTGACCCGCCCGGCTGCCGTGAGCGGCAATGGTCCGCGCAGTCATATCAGCGCGCGGACCCGCAAGGGCATAGAGCTGATCCCGCTGGACGACGTGATCTTTTTTATCGCCGACCATAAGTATGTGACCCTGCGTCACGACGGTGGCGAAGTGTTGCTGGATGAGCCACTCAAGGCGCTGGAGGACGAATTCGGTAATCGATTCGTGCGTATCCATCGTAATGCCTTGGTCTCCCGAGAGCGCATCGAGCGTATGCAGCGCACGCCGCTGGGGCATTTCCAGCTGTTCCTCAGGGGGCTCAATGGCGATGCCCTGATCGTCAGCCGGCGACATGTTGCGGGTGTGCGCAAGATGATGCAGCAACTGTAGTCCCGGCGCCGGGAACATCGTTGCGGCCGCTGAAACATTGACCGTGATCAGTAGGCGGCGGATGTTTAACGACAGCACTCAAGCCATTGGGTTTGAGCTGTTATCATCCGCCGCATCTATTCAGGTACGGATTGATCCATGTCCTCTCGCGAAATCCGCATTGCTACTCGCAAAAGCGCTTTGGCCCTCTGGCAGGCCGAATACGTCAAGGCTCGCCTTGAGCAGGCGCATCCAGGCCTGAGCGTGATCCTGGTGCCCATGGTCAGCCGGGGCGACAAGCTGCTCGACTCGCCACTGTCGAAAATCGGCGGCAAGGGCCTGTTCGTCAAAGAGCTGGAAACAGCCCTGCTGGAAAACCAGGCGGACATCGCCGTGCACTCGATGAAAGACGTGCCCATGGATTTCCCCGAAGGTCTTGGGCTGTTCTGCATCTGCGAACGCGAAGACCCTCGTGACGCCTTTGTCTCCAATACCTACACAAGCCTTGAGCAATTGCCGACGGGCAGTATCGTCGGCACCTCCAGCTTGCGTCGCCAGGCGCAGCTGCTGGCCCGGCGTCCCGACCTGAAGATTCATTTCCTGCGTGGCAACGTCAATACGCGTCTGGCCAAGCTCGATGCCGGTGAATATGACGCGATCATCCTGGCGGCGGCCGGACTGATCCGCCTGGGCTTCGAAGACCGCATCACCTCGGCGATCAGTATCGACGACAGCCTGCCCGCCGGTGGCCAAGGCGCGGTCGGTATCGAATGCCGCAGTGGCGATCTGGATATCCATGAACTGCTCAAACCCCTGCACCATCAGGAAACCGCCCTGCGCGTGCGGGCCGAGCGCGCCATGAATAAGCACCTCAATGGCGGCTGCCAGGTACCCATTGCCTGCTATGCAGTCTTGCAAGGCGAGCAAATCTGGTTGCGCGGCCTGGTCGGCGATCCGGCTGGCAGTCTGTTGCTTAATGCTGATGCCCACGGCCCGCAGACCGAACCCGAAGCCCTCGGTGTACAAGTCGCCGAAGCCTTGCTGGACCAGGGCGCGCAGGCAATCCTGCAAGCCGTCTATGGCGAGGCAGGGCAAGAGTGACAGGTTGGCGCCTGTTACTGACCCGCCCAGCTGAAGAATCTGCGGCGCTCTCCCAGCTATTGGCCGACGCCGGAATTTTCAGCAGCAGCCTGCCGCTGCTGGAAACCCAGCCATTGGAAATCACCGATGTTCAGCGTGGGCCGATTCTCGAACTGCATCGCTATTGCGCCGTCATCGTCGTCAGCAAACCTGCAGCCCGCGCAGGCATCGAGTTGCTGGACGAATGGTGGCCGCAGCCGCCCATCCAACCATGGTTCAGCGTCGGCGCCAGCACCGGTCAACTGTTGCGCGACTATGGACTGGACGTCGCCTGGCCACAGCAAGGTGACGACAGCGAAGCCCTGTTGGACCTCCCTGCCTTTCAGAGCGCCCTGAACATTCCCGGCGCACGGGTTCTGATCCTGCGTGGCGAGGACGGCAGAGAGATGTTGGCCGAGCGCTTGCGCGAACAGGGTGTTAGTGTCGATTATCTGCCGCTGTACCGCCGCTTTCTCCCGGATTACCCTGCGTCAACCCTACCCCGGAGGGTATTTGAGGAACGCCTGAACGGGCTGGTGGTCAGCAGTGGGCAGGGTTTTGCACACTTGCGGCAGTTGGCAGGAGAAAGCTGGGCCGAACTGGCCAGGCTGCCCTTGTTCGCACCGAGCCCCCGGGTTGCCGAATTGGCGCATAGCGCCGGGGCTTTAACAGTTGTGGATTGTCGCGGCGCGAACGCCGCGGCCTTGCTGGCGGCGTTGCGGGCTCATCCCGCACCCGCTGATCAGGCGTATTGAACTGACATACGCCCCCATGCAAAGGATGGATACGTGAGCGAAACAATCTTGCCCAAAGATAATGCAGAGCCGGTGCTGACAACTTCCGCACCTGCGCCCGATGCAATCCGCCCGCAACGTACGAGCGGCCGCGGCAATGGTTTGGCCCTGCTTGCTTTGCTGTTTGGCGCCGCAGGTATCGCAGTCGCTGGCTGGGGCGTGTTGCAACTGCGCACGCTGCAGTCAAGCCACGTCCAGCAACATAGCCAGATGGAAGATATCGTTGCCCAGACCCAGGCGCTCTCCCAGAGCGAGCAGCAAATGTCTGCGCGACTGGCGCAGTTGCCGGCCGCCAGCGAACTGGAAGACCGACGCCGACTGGTCACCCAGTTGCAGGGCGATCAGCAACGCCTGAACCAGCGCCTGGAAACCGTCCTCGGTGCCAGCCGCAAGGATTGGCGCCTGGCCGAAGCCGAGCATTTGCTGCGCCTGGCCAGCCTGCGCCTTTCCGCTCTGCAGGACATAAACAGCGCCCAGGCGCTGGTCCAGGGTGCCGACGAAATTCTGCGCGAACAGGATGACCCCGGTGCGTTCGCCGCACGCGAGCAACTGGCCAAGAGCCTCGCCGCCTTGCGCAGCATTGATCAGCCGGACCGCACCGGCCTGTTCCTGCAACTGGCCGCCCTGCGCGATCAAGTCGCTCAGCTCAACGAGCTTGCCCCCGAGTACGTCGACAAGGGCGAGTCTCTGTTCGGCCTGACCACCGGCAAGGAACAGGACAACTATTGGGCCCAATGGTGGAATGACCTTTCCCATTACGTGCGGATCGATTTCAGCGCCGACAAGAGCGTGCGTCCGCTGCTGGCCGGGCAGAGCCTGAGCCAGGTGCGCCTGGCCCTGAGCCTGGCGCTGGAGCAGGCGCAATGGGCAGCCCTCAACGGCGAGCCCAAGGTCTACAGCCAGGCCCTGGTTGAAGCCAAGAACGTCCTGCAGGGCAGCTTCAACCCCGACAATCCGCAAAGCAAGAGTCTCAACGAGCGCCTCGACGAACTGGCCAAGCAACCGGTGGCCGTGATGACCCCGGACCTGACCCAGAGCCTCAGCTCGGTCCAGGCCTACCTCAATCGACGCCATGCTCCGGCTGAAGACCTGGTGCGCAAAGGCGGCCAGCCTGACCAGACGCATCAGGAGACCAGCCCATGAAGCGGACCTACCTGCTGCTGTTCGCAGCCATCCTGATTGCAGCGCTGATCGGCGTCGCCATTTCGGAGCACTCCGGCTACGTGCTGATCGCGTACCAGAACTTCCGCTATGAATCGAGCCTGTGGGCCACCCTGGCACTGTTAGCCGTGATCTGGCTGGTGGTAGTGCTGATTCGCGCCCTGGTGAGATTGGTGACCACTTCCGGCGGCCTGGTTAACCCGTGGTCGCGCCGTCATCGCAGCCGTCGCGCCCAGGTCGCCATTGCACAGGGCCAGATGGACCTGGCCGAAGGCCGCTGGGCCAGCGCCCAACGTCACCTGCATCGCGCCGCAGAAGCCGAACGCCAACCATTGCTGTATTACCTCGGTGCCGCCCGTGCCGCCAACGAGCAGGGCCGCTACGAAGAAAGCGACAACCTGCTCGAGCGCGCCCTGGAGCGTCAGCCACAGGCCGAGCTGGCAATTGCGCTGAGTCATGCCCAGTTGCAGCAAGACCGCGGCGAGATCGACGGCGCCCTGGCGACGCTTGAAGCCATGCGCGAGCGTCATCCCCACAACGCCCAGGTGCTGCGTCATTTGCAACGTCTCTATCAGCAACGTGGTGACTGGCCGGCCTTGATTCGCATGATGCCGGAGCTGCGCAAGGACAAGATCCTGCCTCCTCAGGAGCTGGCCGAACTGGAGCGCCGAGCATGGGGCGAAAACCTCAGCCTCGCCGCCTACCGCGAGAACGACGGTGAGGACGGCCTGACCGGCTTGCCGTCACTGGACAAGGCCTGGCAGCAACTGACCTCGGCCCAACGCCAGGAACCACCGCTGGTGCTGGCCTACGCTGAACAATTGCGCCGCCTTGGCGCCGATGCCCAGGCCGAAGAGGTCCTGCGTACCGCCCTCAAGCGCGAGTACAGCAGCCATTTGGCCCGCCTGTACGGCCTGGTGCATGGCGCCGAGCCGACCAGGCAACTGCAAATGGCCGAAGGGTTGCTCAAGCAGCACGCCAACGACCCGAGCCTGCTGCTGACACTCGGCCGTCTTTGCCTGCAAAACAGCTTATGGGGCAAGGCACGGGACTACCTGGAAAGCAGCCTGCGCGAACAACGCAGCCCCGAAGCCTGCGCTGAACTGGCCCGCCTGCTGGCCCAACTGGGCGAGACCGAACGCAGTAACCAGTTGTTCCAGGAAGGTCTCGGCCTGCTTGACGAGCGCTTCCTGTCACGGCCTTTGCCGGCATTGGCCAGGGTTTGAACGTAACCCAAGATTTCAAATGCGCGTTGTAGGATTGGCTTTAGCTTCAAGGAAGCGCTCCTGGCTGAAGCCGTTCCCACGGCGTGGTTTCGCGGCGTGGCCATGCAGACTTTGTAGGAATATTCTCGATTTTTTTATTTTTCGGGATTATTCCTGCATCCAGAAGTAAAAAATCGCACTTACCAGTCCGCAAACCCCCATCGGATCAAGGAAATATCCCTACCTACGCGCCTTGAAAGGGCTACGGGCTTTCCTCTACCGTAACTGCCTTCGTTTTTTGTTACGGATCTGCCATGTCTCTGGGCCACCTGCGCTTCCTGTTCCTCCTGGCGTTCACCGCATGTGCATCGATCCTTGGCGCAGCCATTTACCTGCAACAGGCCTTCTTCCTTGAGCTCTGTGTGCTGTGCTTACTGCAACGGCTGATCATGCTTGTCTGCGCGCTTCTCTGCCTGTGCGTTGCAGTCCACGGTCCCGGCGTGGTTGCCGGACGCTGGTACAGCGCGCTGCTCGTGCTGGCGACGCTGAGCGGAGGTACTGCGGCAGGTACCCAAGTCTGGCTGCAGACCGCCTCGATGGACGTCCTGGTGCCACTCATGGCGGTGCTTGAACGCATTCTCTACGCACTTCAACTGTTCCACGAAATCGATCCGCTACGAGCCAAAATGCTCATGTGTGCCGAGGTCAACTGGTCACTGTTCGGCTTCAGTATTCCCGAGTGGAGTCTGCTGGCGTTCTGCGCTGTCGGTCTGTTCGCGCTATGGGCGCTGTGCCGGGGCTGGCGGCAGTTTCCAACCGTTGAGGATTAAACACTTGTATGAACTTTCTCTCCTGCGTACCTTGAAGGGGTTGTCATGCGGGCATAATCTGGGCCGCATGAATCACTGGAACAATGTCGCATCTGCTGCGTTATCAGGCCCCTCTCATCTGGAGAGTTGATTCTTGTCTTGAGGCCGGCGCAGAGCGCATACCCATAAGGGAAGAGAGAAGATCATGCTGGAAAGTTGTCGGAATGCTCAGGAACGCTGGGGTGGTGTCCACCTTCTGATCGATCGTTGGCTGCAGGACCGCGCCAAGTTGATCGAGACCTACGACGAGTTGGGCGCAGAAGCGATGGATCGAGCGCAATTGCTGAAGCTCTGTCAGGCTTTGCTCGATTACGTTTCGGCCGGGCACTTCGAAATTTACGAGCAGCTCAACAGCGAAGCCAAGGCTTTCAATGATGAACGCGGCCTTGAATTGGCTAAAACCATTTACCCGCGCATTGAAGCCCTGACCGAATCCGCTCTGGCTTTCAATGATCATTGCGACAAGGGTGATTGCTCGGATAGCGCGAAGGTTGCAGAGAAGCTCAAAAAACTTGGCAGCCAACTGCACGAACGCTTCGAACTGGAAGACTGCCTGATCGAAGTGCTGCATAACGCCCATCAAGAGCAAAACATGGCTCAGGCCTGATTGCGCTGATGCAGTGTTGACCAAGGGGTGCTCAAGGCGCCCCTTTTTCATGTCTGACGCAAAGTTTTTTTACTGCGAGACGGCCAACAGTTCGATTTCAAAAACCAGCGGGGTGTACGGGTCGATCAAATCGCCTGCACCTTCTGCGCCGTAGGCTTGCGCCGACGGAATTACCAGACGCCACTTCGCTCCGACCGGCATGCTTTCAAGGGCCGTGGTCCAGCCGCTGATCACGCTGTCGACACGAAACCATTGCGGCTGGCTGCTCTGATCGAAGACCGTGCCATCGGGCAGATGCCCCACGTAATTGACCTGGACCCGGCTGTTGATCGTAGGCTTGGCCCCGGTGCCGGCCTTGAGCTCCGTCATCAGGACGCCGTCGGCCAGTTCCTTGACTCCGGGCTTGGCTTTTTCCGCGTCCATGAACTTGCGCTCCACCGCCAGGGCGGCTTCGCTCTGCGGCTCGGGATCACCGCTTGCCTCGGCCTGTGCCACGGCAGCGTCATGATCGGCCAGGATCTGGTCCATGCGCTCTTTCTTCAGCGCCAGCGGTTTGCCTTTGTAGGCCTGCTGCAAACCATCGACCAGCGCCTTGAGATCAAGATCCGGTACCTCCTGGTGCAGGCGCTCACCGAGGCTGGCCCCCAGGCTGTAGGCGAGGTCGTGGGCATCGGTGGAAGGTTCTGGCTCAGCGGCTTGAGCCAGCGGCAGCAAGAGGAACAAAGACGATAACAGGTAGCGCGACATACATGCTCTCCGACCCGGGAAGGCAGCGATTATGCCAGTGCGAGCGCATGTATGTGATGAAGTTACAAAGGAATTTCAGCACAGCCATCCAACTCAGTTACGGCCCCGTGCAACAAGGTGCAAAGGATGCTGTCAACATGCCCTAGCGGCGCTGGATACAGAGGGCTAGTATGGGCCGCAATTTCAGTCAGTCAGGAGGTAAACCATGTCGGCCAAGAAGAAGACCGTAAACACGCCGTTGCATTTGCTCCAACAACTATCGGGCAGCTTGCTCGAGCATCTCGAAAGCGCCTGTTCGCAAGCTCTGACTGATGCAGAAAAACTGCTCGCCAAGCTGGAAAAACAACGCGTCAAAGCGCAGGAAAAACTGCACAAGTCGCGCACCAAGCTGCAAACCGCCGCCACCGCCGGCAAGGCCAAGGCGCAAGAGAAAGCCAAGAGCGGCGTTGCCGAACTCGAAGGCCTGCTCGATGCCCTCAAAGATCGCCAGACCGAAACCCGCGCCTACATCCTGCAACTCAAACGCGACGCTCAGGAAAGCCTGAAGCTGGCCCAGGGTGTTGGCCGCGTCAAAGAAGCCGTTGGCAAGCTGCTGATCGATCGCGCTGCCAAGCCTGCCGCTAAACCAGCCGCCAAAGCTGTTGCTGCCAAGGCACCGGTTGCCGCCAAAGCTCCAGCCAAGGCCCCGGCCAAAGCAACTGGCAACGCTGCCACCACCAAAGCTGCACCTGCTGCCAAACCGGTTGCTGCTAAACCGGCCGCCAAGCCGGTTGCTAAAACCGCCGCTGCAAAACCGGCCGCTGCCAAACCCGCTACCAAGCCAGCCGCTGCAAAGCCGGCTGCCAAACCCGCAGCTAAACCGGCCGCGACCAAGGCTGCAGCCGCGAAAGCTCCGGCTGCCGCTGCAAAACCCGCCACTGCTGCGAAAGCACCGGTAAAAGCGGCTGCCAAACCTGCTGCAACCAAAGCGCCTGCCAAACCAGCAGCGGCCAAACCAGCCGCTAAACCTGCTGCCAAGCCAGTCGCTGCAAAACCGGCCGCCAAGCCTGCCGCTAAACCAGCAGCAGCCAAGCCTGCTGCAACGGCCGCAGCTAAACCCGCTGCCAAGCCTGCCGCTAAACCAGCCGCCGCCAAACCTGCTGCCAAGCCTGCCGCTGCAAAGCCGGCAACTCCAGCGACTCCGGCCTCTACTGCAACAGCAGCTCCCGCTGCACCGGTTGCACCAGCATCACCAGCAGCACCTGCTACCAGCTCGACAACGCCAAGCGCTTCCTAAGCGTCACGCCTGGTCCGCCGCGACGCGCAACGCTGTTAGCGCGTCGCGGCTCAGACCTTGCGCCTCACCCGCCAGCACCTTCAGCCATTGACGTTCGCCCTGGGCGATGTGCGTCGGCCATGCCTGCACAAGCTTTTCCAGACGCCTCAGCAACTCCCGCTCGGCCTTCAATTCCAGTGCCTTGATCTCGTCACGCATGCCGCTCAGGATCGCATCACTGCCCGCTGCTGCACGCCATTGCGTGCGCAAGTGACGCAGGGGCTGAATGACTTCTTCGTCCCACGGCACGGTCAATTCGACAATCTGCCGCGCTCGCGAGGCCTGCCAGGCCACGCCGCGCTTATCCAGCCAGACACCCAGCAGCAGCAGGCAGACATTGGCGCCGCTGGCCTGCAAGTCCAGACAGGCCTGCTCGATTCCCGGTCGGGCGTAGAAATCGAGGGTGAAACTCCACAGGTCAGAAGGCATAGTGATCCACTTGTTCGAGACGAAGCTGGTAGACTCCGCCGCCATTATGATTCGACTTCAAAGCCTTACCTTACAGCGTGGTCCGCAACGTCTGCTAGAAGACGCCGAGCTGACCCTGCACGCCGGCCAGAAAGCCGGCCTGATCGGTGCCAATGGCGCCGGTAAATCCAGCCTGTTCGCCCTGCTGCGGGGTGAACTGACCCCCGATGGCGGCGATTGCCTGCTGCCTGCCGACTGGCGCATCGCCCATATGCGTCAGGAGGTCGACACCCTCGAGCGCCTGGCGGTGGACTATGTCCTCGATGGCGATCTGCGCCTGCGTCAGGTGCAGCGTGAGCTGGCCGCAGCCGAAGCGTCCCAGGACGGCGCCGCTCAGGCACGCATGCATGCCGAGCTGGACAGCGCCGACGGCTATACCGCCGATGCCCGGGCTCGTAAGCTGCTGGCCGGCCTTGGCTTCACCAACGAACAAATGGAACGCCAAGTCGGAGATTTCTCCGGTGGCTGGCGGATGCGTCTGAATCTGGCGCAGGCCCTGATGTGCCCATCGGACCTGCTGCTGCTCGACGAACCAACCAACCACTTGGACCTGGACGCCATTCTCTGGCTCGAAGACTGGCTCAAGAGCTACCCCGGCACACTGCTGCTGATTTCCCACGACCGGGATTTCCTCGACGCGGTGGTCGATCACGTCGCCCATGTCGAACAGCGCAAGATCACCCTTTATCGCGGCGGCTACAGCGCCTTCGAGCGCGCCCGCGCCGAACGCCTGGCCCAGCAGCAACAAGCTTACGAGAAGCAGCAGGCCCAACGCGCGCACATGGAGAAATTCATTACGCGCTTCAAGGCCCAGGCCACCAAGGCCAAGCAGGCCCAGAGCCGGATCAAGGCCCTGGAACGCATGGAGGAGCTGTCGGCGGCTCATGTCGACTCACCGTTCGACTTTACCTTCCGCGAGTCCGACAAGATCTCCAGCCCCTTGCTGGACCTGTCCGACGCGCGCCTTGGGTATGGTGACAAAACCATCCTGGAGAAGGTCAAGCTGCAGCTCACCCCCGGTGCGCGCATCGGTTTGCTGGGGCCCAACGGTGCTGGTAAATCGACCCTGATCAAGAACCTGGCCGGTGAGCTGGAGCCCCTGAGCGGTCGTCTGGCTCGTGGTGAAAACACCGTTGTCGGTTACTTCGCCCAGCATCAGCTCGACTCACTCGACGCCAAGGCCAGCCCGCTGCTGCATCTGCAACGCATCGCGCCGACCGAACGCGAACAGACCCTGCGCGACTTCCTCGGCGGCTTCGACTTCCGTGGCGCGCGCCTGGATGAACCGGTGCTGAATTTCTCCGGCGGCGAAAAAGCCCGTCTGGCCCTGGCATTGATTGCCTGGGACAAACCCAACCTGTTGCTGCTCGACGAACCGACCAACCACCTGGATCTGGAAATGCGCCTGGCCTTGACCATGGCCCTCCAGGAATTCAGTGGCGCGGTACTGGTGGTTTCCCACGATCGTCATCTGCTCAAGAGCACTACCGACGACTTCCTGTTGGTCGCCGACGGCCGCGTCCAGGAGTTCGACGGCGATCTGGAAGATTATGCGCGCTGGCTCGCTGACTACCGCCTGCGCAACGCCCCGGCCAGCAATACGCCGGTCAACGCCGACAAGACTGATAAAAAGGCCCAGCGCCAGCAGGCTGCCGCCTTGCGTCAGCAACTCGCGCCGCACAAGCGCGAAGCCGACAAGCTGGAACGGGACCTGGGCACCCTGCACGAGAAGCTGGCCAAGGTCGAAGCGGCTTTGGGCGACAGTGATATTTACGAGGCGGCGAACAAGGACAAGCTGCGCGACATGCTCGCCGAGCAGGCCAGGCTGAAGGTTCGTGAAGGCGAGCTGGAAGAGGCGTGGATGGAGGCTCTGGAGCTGCTGGAATCGATGCAGGCCGAGCTGGAAGCCCTGTCGTCGTGATTCAGGAGTTGTAATGGAGTTTTTCGGTGTAATGTTGCCCGCCCACTGGATCGAACCGATCTGGCTGGGCCTGCAAATCCTGCTGATCCTGCTGGCCGGTTACCTGGCGCAGCGGCTGGTAGCGCGCTTCCTCAACAATCTGGGCGAACGCTACCCCTTGCCACCTGAACTGCTGATCCCAGTGCGCGGCGGTTTGCGTTGGCTGATCATGGGCAGTGCCTTCGTTATCGTCCTGGGACGGCTCGGGGTCTCCGCCACGGTACTGTGGACGGCTCTGTCGGGCTTTGTCGCCGTCGCGGCAGTCGCGTTCTTCGCCATGTGGAGCGTGCTGTCCAATCTGCTGTGTGCGGTGCTGATCTTCACCATCGGGCCGTTCCGCATCGGCGATGTCGTGGAGCTGGTCGACACGCTCGATAAACCGGGCGTCAAAGGCCGGGTCACAGCGATCAACCTGATGTTCACCACCCTGATCGAGCCACCGGAAAACGGCGGGGCACTGGTGCAGGTACCCAACAGCCAGTTCTTCCAGAAGTCGGTGCGTCGCTGGCGCGGCAGTGATGCCATGCCCCTGACCTCACTGATCGACAAGCCGCAGGATTCGTAAGCTACGCCCCCACAGAACCCATAGAAATCGATGGTCATTTTTTGCAACACCTATTAGCTTAACGATTACTCCGTTCTGCCTGAGGTGTGTGATGTCACTTGAAACGTGGCTGGCGTTTTTTGCCGCTTGTTGGGTTATCAGCCTGTCACCTGGCGCGGGCGCCATTGCGTCCATGTCCAGCGGTCTGCAATACGGCTTCTGGCGCGGCTATTGGAATGCCCTGGGCCTGCAATTGGCGCTGGTCCTGCAAATCGCGATCATTGCTGCCGGCCTTGGCGCGGTGCTGGCGACTTCGGCCACCGCATTCACCCTGATTAAATGGTTCGGCGTGGCTTACCTGGTCTACCTGGGCGTCAAGCAATGGCGAGCGCTGCCCAGCGACCTCACCGACGACGCTACGCCGCGCCCCATTGGCAAGCCGTTGAGCCTGGTATTTCGTGGTTTTCTGGTCAACATCAGCAACCCCAAGGCCCTGGTGTTCATGCTGGCGATCCTGCCGCAGTTCATCGATCCCAACGCGCCGCTGCTGACGCAGTACCTGATCATCGGCGCAACCATGGTGGCCGTGGACCTGACCGTGATGGCGGGCTATACCGGGCTGGCGTCGAAGGTATTGCGCGCTCTGAAGACGCCGAAGCAGCAGCGCCGCATGAACCGCACTTTTGCCGGGCTGTTTGTCAGCGCGGCGGCGTTTCTGGCGACTTTGCATCGGGCTTGATATAGGGAGAGGGGATGTTGGAGCGAGTTACAGAGGCGATTGTGGGAGCGAATTCATTCGCGAAGGCTGACTTATAGACGGTACAAGTACGTCGAATGTACTAGCCTCTTCGCGAATGAATTCGCTCCCACAGGATTCACTCTACATAACCAAGCCAAGCGAGACTCAACGCAGAATGCGTGGTGCCTCATCAGGCGGCAGGTTGTTGCGTTGCATCGGCTGCGGCTGATCGTACGGTACCTCACCGCGCAGTTGCAGGCGCAGCTGGCCTGCCACGTCTTCACCGATCGACTTCGATACATCACGCACCACACGCCCGCGATTGAGCGAGACATGCACGTCGCGACCATTGACCAGTTTGGTGTCCTGGCCTTCGCCCGTTGCCGTGAAGGCAGAGGTAATCTCGAAGGTACGGGTGTTGATCAGGCTGAAGTCTGCAACCAGCGTCAGGCTCAGGATGGCCGAGTAGCTGTCGGTATTGGCCAGCTCGTTCATGTCCTGATTGAAGTCGATATCCGACACCGTGCCGAACAGCACATAGTCGGCGCCTTTGAAGTTGCCATTCTTGATGCGCTTGATGACGTCGTAGACGTCTTCGGTGGACTTGGCCGTGTAAGGCGTGCCCTGGACCAGCTGAAACATCCCGGTGCGCAGGATCTCGCCCTTGATGTCACCGGTAAATTTGCGCAGTTCGCCCTGCTCGATATAGCTGCTGCGCTCCTCGTACTCGTTGTAGCTGCCCGAGGCGCTGGCGCTGTAGCGGTTGGCTTGCATATTGGTCTGGGCAGACACCGTGTGGATGTATTGCTCCACACGCTGCTGGAACGCCAGGTCCGCTACGGCGACCTTGGGCGCGGCCTGCACGCCAAAGGCGCACATCAGGCCGAGGATACCGATCCATGCACGCATTGATTAACGCTCCGTGGTTTTGCGGATTTCTTTCTCGTCCATCCACTCAGCAATGCCGCTCTCGACGTCGATCAGTTGCAGGCTGAATTTGTAGAAGACGTCCTTGTAGTCGCTGCTGCGCTTGACGATGGAGCTGATGGAGCCTTCCAGACGGTATTTGGCCGCCTGCATGTTGCCGGTCTTGCTGACCGTGGATTTCTTGTACAGGCCGCTCTGGTTTTGCAGCTTGAGCTGGTCGACCTGGCTTTGCATGTCAGTATTGTCGCTGGCGAAGCGGGCGGTGCCGGTCTTCATCAGCTGGGTCTTGATCGACGTGGTGATTTCGCGGGTATCGATGTACTCGCTGGTCTTGTTCTTCACGTCGTAGACCTGTACCACCGGACGGCCTTGCAACACACCGGACTGGGCCAGGGAGCGGGTCATGCTCTCGGCGATCATCTGCAGGTCGGTGGAGCCGAACTCGTTGGTGACAGTCTCTACAGCCTTGGTATCACCGTAGCTGATGTTCTTGCTGCCCAGGGTCGGGGAGTTGTTAACGCAACCGGTAGCCAGCAGGGCGACAGCGGCAATAGAGCAGAGGCGGATAGACAACATATGCGGTTTCTCTTGAACTGATCGAAAGGGAAGACGGATCAAGGGGTTTTAACTTCAAGGCGGAAGTCAGTGGCCTTTGGCAGCGGCGCGATGGCGGACAGGAAGCTGGTCTGGGACCCGTACAGCGTCACGCTCTTCCAGCTGTCCTCATCGCCCACCGGGAAGCCGTCGTTGCCCAGCCAGGCAAAGCGATAAAACATGCTTTTGTTACGGAAGCTGGTGTTGTGCAGCTCGACCTTCACGGTCAGGAAGCCGTTTTCCCGAGCGACGCGCATTGCGCCGACTTCGATGTTATCCATGCTGCCCAGCGAGACCACTTTGCTGGCTGCGCTGCCCGGTGCGGGCGGCGGCGGGGTGGCGCATCCGGCGAGCAGGGCCAAGGCCAGCGCGCCAAGCATCTTCATACGCATGCGGGTGTCTCCGTTCAAGGTTGTTTGCTAGCCACGGCTTGCGGCAGGGTCGATGGCACGACCTGGGCCATCAGGCCATCGGCGTAGACCTGATTACTGACGGCCCGCAGGGCCACGACCTGATAAGGACGGTCGATCCTGACCTTGACGTGGGTGCCACCGGTGACGGATGGCAACACGACATCGTGCTCGCCCGGCTTCAAGCGCAAGCGTACGACCTGAGTCGTGTCCGGCAGGGTGCGCCAGGTACGGGTATCGGCACCTTCGACGATGGCCGAGGTAATGCCCATGGCCAGGCCCGCGAGGGGGTTGACGTCGTTCAGCTGTTTCTGTGCCACACCGCGGCTGATTGCGCGCACCGTGGTACGCACGATGATGCCCGGCATATCGTCACGCAGGGCACGACGTGACATGTCCGTGGTGCTGTTGAGCAGGGTCAGGTTGACCGGCGCGCCGTTGACGACGATTTGCGAAAAGCGCTGGGTCGATGTATCGGGCTTGATCACCGGGAACGACAGGGCAGTAATTACGATGTTGTTGGCAATCGGCAACGGCAACGGGATACGCACCGAATCACGGGCCGGGGCAAAGCCGCTCTGCACGACGATCAACACGTCGCTGGTGCCTTCAGTGCCTGGCGCCGCTTCGACGACGGACTTGCTCTCCTTGCTGCCTTTCTTGCCCTTGCTGGCTTTGCCGGCGGTGACTTTGCTGCCACCGTCATCCAGGTCCAGCAGGGCCTGATCGAGCAGAGGCGTGTTCGGACGCAGTTCGGCTGCCTGACGATAGCCCGGTGCCGCGAGGTCTTTTTCACCCAGGGCTTCGTAGACGAAGCCGGACAGGTAGTGGCTGAACGCACTCTGGTAGCTGTTCTTGAGGCCGACGACTTCCGGAGCGTCCAGAGACGCGACCGGATAGCCCTTGAGATCCTTGAACTGGGTAGTCACACCCTTTTCACGGGCCTCGTCTTCGCTCTTGAGGTATTCCTTGTCGCGCAGATCGGCGATAACGGCTTCGCGCTCGTGGGTCTTCTTGATCTCGGTACGGGCGCCATCGAAGTCATTCTGGGCCAGCAGGTTCAGGGCCATCTGGGTGGTCAGCATGACTTTCTCGTAGTCATAGCCTTCGTAGCGGCGAACCTTGTCGTTGACCAGATAGCTGCCAAACTGGGCCACGTACTTGTCGGTATCGAACTTGACCGACTCTTCCCACTTGAACACCACATCATCAGCCGAGCGCCAGGCCGTCTGGCTGCCGGTCAGGTCACCCTTGGCGCGCAGAATCTCGCCCTTTTCGAAGTAATAGAGAAGGTCCTTGTCAGCGCCAGTGTTGTTCTTTTCCAGGGTCAGCAGGGCGCCATCGACGTTCCCGCCCGACAATTGCTGGTTGGTTTCCTTCAGCTCGGTGTCATAACTGCGAAATGCGGAGCAGCCAGCCAACTGCAGGGAGACAATCAGAGCGGCCACGGTCAGGACACGAGAGGACATGATGCGTTCAATCCTTAGAGAGTCATGACGGGCCGATTGAGAGGCCATCATGCAAGTCCATTTGCCCCGGTAATAAAATCGGGTCGAATTACCCGCAAAGCAGAGCGGTCGCGGCGCTTGCAGGAAGGCGGCGATTATAAACAGCCATATCGTGAAAACAATGGCCTTTTCAACCCCATTTGCCAGCATGTGAATGACATCACAGCCCTTTCGACGAGCGGCATTGAACCTTTTACACCCTCATTTCAGGTAATAAATATGTATATCCACCTTGAGCGATGCGGCCAGCAGGTGAACAATGCGGCACCTCCACAACCTTGCTCGAGTCTTTAATGCCATTGCGTTGCGCCTCCATGTTCTGCTTTGCGCCGATGCTTTGCCTGTGCAGGCAACCGGCATGAACATGCGCGTCTGGATCGATGCCGATGCCTGCCCCAAGGCCGCCAAGGAGCAGGTGGTCAAATTTGCCCTCAAACGTAAATTCGAAGTGGTCCTGGTAGCGGGCCAGGGCCAGATCAAACCGGCCTTCAGTTGTGTGAAATTGATCGTGGTCCCGGCGGGACCGGATGCGGCCGACGATTACCTGGTAGAGCAGGCGGTACCCGGCGAACTGGTGATTTGCAGTGATGTGCCTCTGGCGGATCGTCTGATCAAGAAAGGCGTGGCCGCGCTCGACCCGCGCGGCAAGGAGTTCGACCCACAGAACATGGGCGAACGCCTGGCGGTGCGTAATCTGTTTACCGACTTGCGTGAACAAGGCCAGATGGGGGGAGGCCAGGGGCCTTATGGCGAGCGGGAAAGGCAGGCGTTTGCCAATGCCCTGGACCGGATACTGACGCGATTGGCGACCGCCTCAGCCAAACCTTCATGACTTGAAATGGAATGGAATCTTGTGGGAGCTGGTTTGCTGGCGATGGCGGCATCGACTGACCGACCGCATTACCAGCAAGCCGGCTACACACATTGAGGCCATTCGCAGCCTTCGGCAGCTCCTACAGATTGTGTAGAGCCACCACGTGGCTCACTCGTCGGCCGTTTTCTTGACCTCGACCGGCACTTCCACCGCCACCGGCTGAACACTGGCCTCTGCGGCTTCTGCTGCCTTGATACGCGCAGCACGGGCATTCTTGATGCGCCGACGCAGCCACAGGGCCAGGCCGAGCAGCAGCAGGCCGCCCAGGACCCACAGCTCGTACTTCTTGACGTTGCCCAACAGGCCCTCAAGCACGGCGCCGAAGTGATAGGCCGCCGCAGCCAGTGCCGCCGCCCAGATCGCCGCACCGATGCCGTTGAGCAACAGGTAGCGGCCCGGCGGGTAGCCGGACAGGCCAATCGCCACCGGCATTACCGTGCGCAGGCCATAGACGAAGCGAAAGCTCAGGACCCAGATATCCGGATGTTTGCGGATATGCTCGAGTGCCCGATCGCCCATGAGTTGCCAGCGCGGCTTGCGCGCGAGCAGTTTGCGGCCATGTCTGCGCCCCATGAAATACCAGAGCTGGTCACCGGCATAGCTTCCGAAGAACGCCACCACCACGACCACGTAGATATCCATGTAACCCCGGAACGCAAGGAATCCGGCAAGAACCAATATGGTCTCGCCTTCAAAGAAGGTGCCGAGAAAGAGGGCAAAGTAACCAAATTCCTGCAAGAAATGTTGGAGCATTTTCTGGGTGCTGGCGAAATGAACGCGCAGCCTAACCCGCCAGTGTCATTGAGGAAAGTGTGGAGATGTGTCTCGACGTTAAAGTTTGTGACGAAGACAATGCCCACAGCCTCTGAACATTATGTTTACAGGTCCTGCGACACTCGTCTGGACCGCATGGCTGCGGCCTCGAGTCGCAGCCTGAGTCAGACTGTCACACATTAGTCATAATGGCGGCTTATAACTGTCGCGCTTGCCCGCGTATGCGGGCTCAGGAGTCTCGCCGTGAGCTTTACCCCCGCAAACCGCCTGTTTCCTCTCACTCGCCTGCGTCGTAACCGCCGCGACGATTTTTCCCGCCGACTGGTCCGTGAGAATGTTCTGACCGTCGACGATCTGATTCTTCCCGTTTTTGTACTCGATGGTGAAAACCAGCGCGAAAGCATTGCCTCGATGCCCGGCGTCGAACGCCTGAGTATCGATCTGTTGCTCAAGGAAGCCGAAGCCTGGGTCGCCCTGGGTATTCCGGCACTGGCCCTGTTCCCGGTCACACCGCCCGAGAAGAAATCCCTCGACGCCGCCGAAGCCTGGAACCCGGACGGCATCGCCCAGCGCGCCACCCGCGCCCTGCGTGAACGCTTCCCGGAGCTGGGCGTGATCACCGACGTTGCCCTCGACCCGTTCACCACACACGGTCAGGACGGCATCCTCGACGACAGCGGCTATGTGCAGAACGACATCACTGTCGATGCCCTGGTCAAGCAGGCACTGTCCCACGCTGAAGCCGGTGCCCAGGTCGTTGCGCCCTCGGACATGATGGACGGTCGCATCCAGGCCATCCGTGAAGCCCTGGAGCACGCCGGTCACGTCAATGTGCGGATCATGGCCTATTCGGCCAAGTACGCCAGCGCCTACTACGGTCCGTTCCGCGATGCGGTCGGCTCGGCATTGAATCTGGGCAAGGCCAACAAGGCCTCTTATCAGATGGACCCGGGCAACAGCAACGAAGCCCTGCACGAAGTGGCGGCTGACCTGGCGGAAGGTGCTGACATGGTCATGGTCAAGCCGGGCATGCCTTACCTGGATATCCTTTTCCGGGTCAAGGATGAATTCAAGGTGCCGACTTTTGTCTATCAAGTCAGTGGCGAGTATGCGATGCACATGGCCGCGATTCAGAACGGCTGGCTGAGCGAAGGGGTGATTCTCGAATCCCTTACCGCTTTCAAACGCGCAGGAGCTGATGGCATTCTGACCTACTTTGCCGTCCGCGCTGCTCAACTGTTGAAAGGGCAATAGTCCCTACAGGAATATCCATGAATACCGAAGGACTCACCCAGGCCGCTGTCGAAGCAAAAGTCGAAGTCGACGCTCAGGAAGCTTTGCCAGTGGTCGAGCCAAGCATCGAGGTCATTCCTGCCATCGAGCCGCCTGTTGTGGCCGCTCCGGCAGTCGTGAGCCTCAATATCGACGACAGCAGCCTCTACATTCATCGCGAGCTGTCCCAGCTGCAGTTCAACATTCGCGTGTTGGAACAGGCACTGGATGAGTCGTATCCACTACTGGAGCGCTTGAAGTTCCTGCTGATCTTCTCCAGCAACCTGGATGAGTTCTTCGAAATTCGTGTCGCCGGTCTCAAGAAGCAGATCACCTTCGCCCGCGAACAGGCGGGCGCTGACGGCCTGCAGCCGCATCAGGCACTGGCCCGTATCAGCGAATTGGTCCACGGTCATGTTGACCGTCAATACGCGATCCTCAACGACATTCTCCTGCCCGAGCTGGAGAAGCATCAGATTCGCTTCATACGTCGCCGTCACTGGACGGTGAAGCTCAAGACCTGGGTGCGCCGCTATTTCCGCGACGAAATCGCGCCGATCATCACGCCCATCGGCCTTGACCCGACACACCCGTTCCCATTGCTGGTGAACAAGAGCCTGAACTTCATCGTCGAACTGGAGGGCATCGACGCCTTCGGTCGCGATTCAGGCCTGGCGATCATCCCGGCCCCGCGCCTGCTGCCGCGCATCATCAAGGTGCCGGAAGACGTCGGCGGTCCTGGCGACAACTATGTATTCCTGTCGTCGATGATCCACGCCCACGCCGATGACTTGTTCCAGGGCATGAAGGTCAAGGGCTGCTATCAGTTCCGCCTGACCCGTAACGCCGACCTGGCGCTGGACTCCGAAGACGTCGAAGACCTGGCCCGCGCCTTGCGCGGCGAGCTGTTCTCCCGCCGTTACGGCGATGCGGTGCGCCTGGAAGTAGCCGATACCTGCCCGAAACAGCTGTCGGATTACCTGCTCAAGCAGTTCAACCTGTCCGAGACCGAGCTGTATCAGGTCAATGGCCCGGTCAACCTGACCCGCCTGTTCAGCATCACCGGCCTGGACAGCCACCCGGAACTGCAATATCCGCCGTTCACCCCGGCAATCCCCAAGCTGTTGCAGAACAGCGACAATATTTTCAACGTGATCAAGAAGCAGGACATCCTGTTGCTCCATCCGTTTGAATCGTTCACCCCGGTGGTCGACCTGCTGCGTCAGGCCGCCAAGGATCCGCACGTACTGGCTGTACGCCAGACCCTGTATCGCAGCGGCGCCAACTCGGAAATCGTTGACGCGCTGGTCGATGCCGCGCGCAACGGCAAGGAAGTCACCGCGGTGATCGAGCTGCGCGCGCGCTTCGATGAAGAATCCAACCTGCAACTGGCCAGCCGCCTGCAGGCAGCGGGTGCGGTAGTGATCTATGGTGTGGTGGGCTTCAAGACCCACGCCAAGATGATGCTGATCCTGCGCCGCGAAGCGGGCGAAATCGTTCGCTACGCGCACTTGGGCACCGGTAACTATCACGCCGGCAACGCGCGCCTGTACACCGACTACAGCTTGCTGACTTCGGACGACGCCCTGTGCGAAGACCTGGGCAAGCTGTTCACCCAACTGATCGGCATGGGTAAAACCCTGCGCATGAAGAAGTTGCTGCACGCCCCCTTCACCTTGAAGAAAGGCATGCTCGACATGATCGCCCGGGAGACTCAGTTCGCTCTCGAGGGCAAACCGGCCCACATCATCGCCAAGTTCAACTCACTGACCGATCCGAAGATCATCCGTGCGCTGTACAAGGCCAGTCAGTCGGGCGTGCGTATCGATCTGGTGGTGCGCGGCATGTGCTGCCTGCGTCCAGGCATCGCCGGGGTCTCGCACAATATTCATGTGCGTTCGATCATCGGCCGCTTCCTGGAACATACCCGGGTGTTCTACTTCCTCAACGGCGGCGAAGAGCAGATGTTCCTCTCCAGTGCCGACTGGATGGAACGCAACCTCGACAAGCGCGTCGAGACCTGCTTCCCGGTCGAGGGCAAGAAACTGATTCTGCGGGTCAAGAAGGAGCTGGAAAGCTATCTGACGGACAACACCCACAGCTGGATTCTGCACTCAGACGGCCGCTACACCCGCAGCACGCCAACCGGCAACCAGAACCCGCGCAGCGCCCAGGCCACTCTCCTCGAGCGCCTGAGCATCCCCGTCCTCAGCGTACAGTGAGGACGATGCCGACTCGGGTCAGCCACTCCGCTTCCAGCGCGAAGTCGGCCTGAGTCAGCTGGTTGTTTTCCAGCCAGCCATCCGGGAATTGAATGTCCAGCTGATTGTCGTTGGCGTTCAATACCGGCTGGGGCATTTCCTGAGTCCCGCGGATGTGGTGGAACAGGATGGCAAAGCGCAGCAGCACGCACAGGCGAATCAGCTTGATGCCTTCATCGCCGAACTCGGCAAACTTGTCCTTGGGAATGTTGCGCCGGTGGCCACGCACCAGCAGGGCCAGCATTTGCTGGTCTTCGCGGGAGAAACCGGCCAGGTCCGAGTGCTCGATCAGGTAGGCGCCGTGCTTGTGATAGTGATAGTGGGCGATGTCCAGCCCCACTTCGTGCACCTTGGCGGCCCAGCTCAGTAGCTCGCGATACAGATCGTCTTCCAGACCCCAGGCACCGGCAACCTGCTCCAGCGCCAGCAGCGCCTTGCGCTCGACACGGGCGGCCTGCTCCATATCGACGTGGTAACGCTCCATCAACGAAGTCAGGGTGCGCTCACGCACGTCTTCGTGATGATGGCGGCCCAGCAGGTCATAGAGCACGCCTTCACGCAGGGCACCCTCGCAGTGGTCCATGCGTTGCAGTTCCAGGGCATCGAAGATGGCTTCGAGAATCGCCAGGCCCGCCGGGAAGATCGAGCGGCGGTCAGGCTTGATACCGTCGAAGTCGATCTTGTCGACATCGCCCAACTTGAAAATCTTGCGCTTGAGCCAGGCCAGGCCTTCGGCATTGACCTCGCCCGAACCATGGCCGTTGGCCTTGAGGGCCAGGCCGATGGCGCGAATGGTGCCCGAAGAACCGATGGCCTCATCCCACTTCAAGCGATGCAGCGCGTGCTCAATACTCATGATCTCCAGGCGCGCCGCCGTGTAGGCCTGGGCGTAGCGGGCCGGGGTGATCTTGCCGTCCTTGAAGTAACGCTGAGTGAAGCTGACACAGCCCATTTGCAGGCTTTCGCGCAGCAACGGCTCAAAGCGCTGGCCAATGATGAATTCCGTACTGCCACCGCCGATATCCGCGACCAAACGTTTGCCGGGGGTATCGGCCAGGGTATGGGACACGCCAAGGTAAATCAGACGCGCTTCTTCGCGCCCGGAGATGACTTCGACAGGGTGACCGAGGATTTCTTCAGCGCGACGAATGAACTCGCCACGATTGCGGGCTTCACGCAGGGCGTTGGTACCGACGATACGCACAGCGCCCAGGGGCATGCCGTTGATCAGTTGGGCAAAGCGCTTGAGGCAGTCCAGGCCGCGCTGCATGGATTCCTCGCTGAGGCGACGCTCGTCATCGATGCCCGCAGCCAGCTGAACCTTCTCGCCAAGGCGCTCCAAAATGCGGATTTCCCCGAGATTGGCTTTGGCAACAACCATATGGAAGCTGTTCGAACCCAGGTCGATAGCGGCAATCAGGGAAAGATTCTTGGCGGTGGAATTCGGCATAGTCAGCAAATCTCGGTCGATAACCGCGCCATCCTGCCATGATCCATGCCTGCCGCCAACGCGAAGCGCGTCAGCGGCCCTCAAGCGAAGGACTATTGCTCGGTGGAACCGATGAAATTTGCCAGCTCCGGGGTCTTCGGATTGGCCATCAACTCTTTCGGATCACCGACCTCATGCACCTTGCCCTGATGCATGAACACCAGTTTGTCGCCGACTTCACGGGCAAAACGCATCTCGTGGGTGACCATGATCAACGTCATGCCATCAGCGGCCAATTGCCGCACAACGCTGAGCACCTCGTTGACCAGCTCGGGGTCGAGGGCCGAGGTGATTTCGTCGCACAGCAACACCTTGGGCGACATGGCCAGCGCCCGGGCAATCGCCACGCGCTGTTGCTGGCCGCCGGACAGCCGGTCCGGGAAGGCATCGAATTTCTCGCCCAGACCTACCCGTTCGAGCATGCGCCTGGCCAGCTTGGCCGCGTCCGGCCGGGAGACCTTCTGCACCACCTGCGGGGCCAGCATCACGTTCTCGCCGACACTCAGGTGCGGGAACAGGTTGAACTGCTGGAACACCATGCCGACCTTCTGCCTGAGCGAGCGCAGATCGGCGCGGGCGGCATCCAGGTATTCACCATCGACTTCGATGACGCCGTCGTTGATCGATTCCAGGCCATTGAGGGTGCGCAGCAGCGTACTTTTGCCCGAACCGCTGCGGCCAATGATCGCGACGACCTGGCCTTCCTCGACCGATAGATCGATGCCTTTGAGAACGTGATGGTCGCCGTAGTATTTATGCAGGGCGGAAATTCTAAGCAGAGGCATGCAGTCTCCTTTCCAGGTAGCGGGCACTGAGCGACAAGGGGTAGCAAAGCAGGAAGTAGCCCAGGGCAACGAAGCCGTAGACCATGAAAGGTTGAAAGGTGGCGTTGGCCAGCATGCTGCCGGTCTTGGTCAGCTCGGTGAAACCGATGATCGAGGTCACGGCCGTGCCCTTGACCACCTGCACCGAGAAGCCGACTGTCGGCGCCACGGCGATACGCAGGGCCTGAGGCAGGATCACATAGCGCAGTTGCTCGAAAGGCGTCATGGCCAGGCTGGCCGAAGCTTCCCACTGACCACTGGCGATGGATTCGACGCAGCCACGCCAGATCTCCGCCAGATAGGCACTGGTGAACAGGGTCAGCGCCAAAGCGGCGGCAACCCAGGGCGAAATATCGAAACCGATCAGCGCCACCCCGAAGAACACCAGGAACAGCTGCATCAGCAGGGGCGTGCCCTGGAACAATTCGATGTACACCCGCGCCAGACGTCGCGGCAGCTTTTTTTCAGAAATGCGTGCGGTCATCACCGCAAGGCCGATCAGACCGCCGCCGACAAAAGCAACCAGCGACAGCGCCAGGGTCCATTGCAGGCCGGTGAGCAGGTTGCGCACTACGTCCCAAAGAGTGAAATCCATCAACCTCTCCTCGATATATAGCGACGCCCGATCCAGGCCAGCAGTTGGCGGATCAGCAACGCCATGCACAGATAGATCAGCGTGGTAACGATGTAGGTCTCGAAGGCACGGAAATTACGCGACTGGATGAAGTTGGCGAAGAAGCTCAACTCCTCAGTGGCAATCTGCGAACACACCGCCGAACCGAGCATGACGATGATGATCTGGCTGCTCAACGCCGGCCAGACCTTGCCCAGCGCGGGGATCAGTACCACGTAGCGGAAGGCTTCGAAACGGGTCATGGCCAGGGCCGCCGCCGCTTCAAGCTGGCCGCGGGGGATGGCCTGGATACCGGCACGGATAATCTCCGTGGAATAGGCGCCCAGGTTGACCACCATGGCCAGCACCGCCGCCTGCCATTCGGAGATCTGTACTCCCAATGATGGCAGGCCAAAGAAGATGAAGAACAGCTGCACCAGGAACGGCGTGTTGCGGATCAGCTCGACATAGACCCCGAAAATGGCCGAGAACGGCTGAATCTTCCAGGCCCTGACGATGGCGCCGACGATGCCCAGGGCAACCCCGAGCAGCGTACCGATGGCCGTCAGCTCCAGCGTGAACAAGGCCCCGCGCAACAACAGGTTGGCGTTTTGCAGGACCGGTAGAAAGTCGAAGTGGTAAGCCATTGGCAGTTCCCGGACGCAGAGATCAGAGCGTGGCGATCAAAGATCGGCTGGCAGAGGTTGCTTGAGCCAGGTCTGGGAGTTCTTCTCCAGCGCACCGTCAGCCTTGGCAGCGTTGAGGATCTCGTTGACCTTGGCGAGCAGCTCAGGCTGGCCTTTGTTCACGCCGACATAGACCGGCGAATCCTTGAGTTTCACTTTCAGTGCCGGAATGCGCTTGGGGTTCTTCTCGCTGATGGCGACCATCACCACGTTGCCGCTGGCGATCAGATCGGTCTGGTTGGCCAGGTAGGCCGCGATGGTGGAATTGTTGTCTTCGAAGCGCTTGATGGTCGCTTCTTTCGGCGCAACGGCGGTCAGCTCGATATCTTCGATAGCACCACGGGTCACGCTGATGGTCTTGCCTTTGAGGTCATCAACACCGGCAATGGCCGCCTCGGGCGGGCCGAACACGGCCAGGTAGAAAGGCGCGTAGGCGCGGGAGAAGTCGATGACCTTCTCACGATCAGGGTTCTTGCCCAGGCTGGAGATGACCAGATCGACCTTGCCGGTAGTCAGGTAAGGAATGCGGTTGGTGCTGTTGACCGGGGTGAGCTCCAGCTTGACCTTGAGCTGATCAGCCAGCAGCTGGGCAGTATCGATATCCAGACCGCGCGGCTTCATGTCCGGGCCGACCGAACCGAATGGCGGGAAGTCCTGAGGTACGGCGACCTTCAAGGTGCCACGTGCCGTGATGTCGTCCAGGCCATTGGCGTGGGCAGGGGCCTGGCTGAGCATCAGGCTGGCAAACAGAGCAGAGAGCAGGGCGCTGTAACGCTTGGTCATAGGAAATCTCCGGTTCGTGCGAAAGAGGGTTCGTTGCAATAACCAGTGCAGTGCACAGCCCATGCCATTCATGCGCTTTTGCCATGATCTGTTTTCCGTAGGAGCTGCCGAAGGCTGCGATCAGGCCCGCAAGGCCGTCACGAAAGCCATGCAACAGACACGCTGCGCGCGCCATCGAAGCCTAGGGCAGCTCCTACAGGTCAGACCAGTCAGGCCATCTACGCACTGCTTTGAGGCACCTTAAAGCCCCGGCGCGCCACGCTTGGGCGTCACTTGCCGGATGACCCGGATATCTATAAAAGGGGGTTTTCCCGGACTGACCAGCCTGAACAGTTATGCATCAGAATCCGATCGCAGTACCCGAAACAGCCTTCCGGGCAATCCGCAAACTGATTGCCGAGCATGGCTATCAACCCGGCGACAGCCTGCCCTCACAGCGGGACCTGGCGCTGTTGCTGGGTGTCAGCCGTGCTTCATTGCGCGAAGCATTGTCGTCGCTGAGCGCCCTGGGCCTGGTCAGCGTGCAGCCGGGCAAAGGCGTATTCGTCCAGTCGCTTTCTGAACCAGAACAGCGCAGCAGCGGTTTTTCCTGGCCGTTCGCCGCCCAGGCCTCGCCTTCTGACACGTTTCAACTGCGTTACGCCCTGGAAGGCTTCGCTGCCGGCCTGGCCGCAGTGACTCTCACTGCCGATGAACACGACGTGCTCGAGGACAATGTCGAAGCCATGCGCCTGGAGCTGCGCGCCGGTGATTTCGATGCCGCGGCCAGGCTCGACTTCGAATTCCACCGACATATTCTCGTTGCCAGTGGCAATCAGGCCATTCTGGGGATCATCACGGCAGGCGCGGACATTTTTCTGGAGAGCCAGAAGCTACCGTTCATCCGTGCCGGCAGGGCCATGGAAACCTGGCAGGAGCACCGCAAGATCCTTCGTTCGCTCAGCCGCCATGCCTCCGGGCCCGCGCAAAAAGCCATGCAGGAGCATATCCGTGGCGCGGCGCTACGCACCGGGATTGTCTTCACGGCACCCACTGGCTGAACAGCGCCATAACGCCACTCATGCATAGCCATAGTAAGGCTCAATGATCATCGGCTTCCTGTACAGGACGAGGCCCGCTATGATGGTGCACGTTTTTTAGCCTACGACCTCGGAGAATTTCATGAGTAGCGACCTGATCAAACACGTTAGCGATGCGAGCTTCGAAGCCGACGTCCTCAAGGCTTCCGGCCCCGTGCTGGTGGATTACTGGGCTGAGTGGTGCGGTCCATGCAAAATGATCGCTCCCGTGCTGGACGATATTGCCGGTACTTACGAAGGCAAATTGACCATCGCCAAGCTGAACATTGACGAGAACCAGGAAACCCCGGCAAAGCACGGCGTGCGTGGTATCCCGACCCTGATGTTGTTCAAGGACGGCGAAGTCGCGGCGACCAAGGTCGGCGCCCTGTCGAAATCGCAGCTGCAAGCATTCCTGGATGCAAACATCTGATGATGCCTAAAGCCCCGCAAATAGCGGGGTTTTTTCGGGATTCGCACTAGACGTCCTGAAAATCAAGTGTTAAATTCGGCCCCGCAACGGTTTCTCCGCTGCCCCCTGCTAGCCGTCGCCGACGCTCTCCTTTCGATGCTTGTTCGCGATCCTTTCGCCTTCTCTGCGGCGCAGCCTCTTTAAGCTCCCAAAAGCTTAATTTCTCCCTCCATACATGATTACGTCATTCCCATATGAATCTGACTGAACTCAAGCAAAAGCCGATTACCGATCTGCTCGAAATGGCCGAACAGATGGGCATAGAAAATATGGCCCGTTCGCGCAAGCAGGATGTGATTTTCTCCCTGCTGAAAAAGCACGCCAAAAGCGGCGAGGAAATTTCCGGTGATGGCGTGCTGGAGATCCTCCAGGACGGCTTCGGTTTCCTGCGCTCCGCAGACGCTTCCTATCTGGCCGGCCCTGACGATATCTACGTCTCGCCAAGCCAGATCCGTCGCTTCAACCTGCGTACGGGCGACACCATCGTTGGCAAGATCCGCCCTCCGAAGGAAGGCGAGCGTTACTTCGCACTGTTGAAGGTCGACACGATCAACTTCGACCGTCCGGAAAACGCGAAGAACAAGATTCTGTTTGAAAACCTCACGCCACTGTTCCCCAACGTGCGCATGAAGATGGAAGCCGGCAACGGTTCCACCGAGGACCTCACCGGTCGAGTCATCGACCTGTGCGCCCCGATCGGCAAGGGCCAGCGCGGCCTGATCGTTGCTCCGCCAAAAGCGGGCAAGACCATCATGCTGCAGAACATCGCGGCCAATATCACGCGCAACAACCCGGAAGTTCACCTGATCGTGCTGCTGATCGATGAACGTCCGGAAGAAGTGACCGAAATGCAGCGCACCGTGCGCGGCGAAGTGGTTGCCTCGACTTTCGACGAGCCGCCAACCCGTCACGTACAGGTTGCCGAGATGGTGATCGAGAAGGCCAAGCGCCTGGTCGAGCACAAGAAAGACGTCGTCATCCTGCTTGACTCCATCACCCGTCTGGCCCGCGCCTACAACACCGTCATCCCGAGCTCCGGCAAGGTTCTGACCGGTGGTGTCGATGCTCACGCCCTGGAAAAACCAAAGCGGTTCTTCGGTGCAGCACGGAACATCGAAGAAGGCGGCTCGCTGACCATTATCGCCACCGCGCTGGTTGAAACCGGCTCGAAGATGGACGAAGTGATCTACGAAGAGTTCAAGGGTACCGGCAACATGGAGCTGCCTCTGGATCGCAAGATCGCCGAGAAGCGCGTTTTCCCGGCCATCAACATCAACCGCTCCGGCACCCGCCGCGAAGAGTTGCTGACTGCCGATGACGAGCTGCAGCGCATGTGGATCCTGCGCAAACTGCTGCACCCAATGGACGAAGTCGCAGCCATCGAGTTCCTGATCGATAAGCTCAAGCAGACCAAGACCAACGACGAGTTCTTCCTGTCGATGAAACGTAAGTAATCGGCTGAACGGCTCGATAAAAATGGTGTCCTTAGGGACACCATTTTTTTTGCTTTTTTTTGGCAGCGGCGACAGGGAGTCCTCTATGCATACCTTTGGCAATCGACGCGACATCGACGGCCTGCGGGCGCTGGCGGTCATTCCCGTGGTGCTGTTTCATTTCGGCTTGGGCGGGGTGAGCGGCGGCTTTGTCGGCGTCGACGTATTCTTTGTCATTTCCGGCTATCTGATCACCGCTGTGATCTGTCGTGAGATAGCGGCAGGCCGCTTCAGCTTCGTCGACTTCTGGGCGCGCCGGGCCCGGCGCATCATCCCGGCCTTGAGCGTGGTCATGCTCGCGGTCCTGGCCGTGGGCTGGCTGTTGCTGACGCCCCACGATTATTCGCAGCTGGGCCGCGCCGTGCGCTACCAGGCCATGTTTATCTCCAACATCCTGTTCATGCGCCAGGACAGCTATTTCAACCCCGCTTCGGACTTCAAACCGCTGCTGCACACCTGGTCGCTGTCGGTGGAAGAGCAGTACTACATTTTCTTCCCGCTGCTGCTGGTGCTGCTCAGCCGCTATATGCGCCATTGGCGCTGGCTGCTGTTCGGGCTGTTGCTGGTGTCGTTCGGGCTTAACGTCTGGGTGATCAAACGCGAACCGGACGCAGCGTTCTTCCTGTTGCCCATGCGCGCCTGGGAACTGCTGTGCGGAGCGATGCTGGCCGTGTTGCCGCCGCTAACGCAAAGACCCAGGCCCTGGGTCTTTGAGGCCGTCAGCCTGACCGGCCTGCTGGCAGTATTGTACGCCCTGTTCTTTTTCGACAGGGACACGCGGTTTCCCGGCTGGGCTGCGCTATTTCCTGTGTCAGGCGCCACCGCGATGATCTGGGCCAACGGCCAGGCGTCGACCGTCATCGGCCGCCTGCTCAGCCTGCGCTGGCTGGTGGCGGTCGGGTTGATCTCCTATTCCCTGTATCTGTGGCATTGGCCGATCTTCGTTTACGCCAATGCCATTTCGGTCGACGGCATGCAGCCACTCGAGGCCTGGGCCTGGATCATTCTCAGCGTGGTTCTGGCCTGCCTTAGCTGGCGCTTCATCGAGCTGCCGTTTCGCGAGAAGCAGTTTTTTGTCAGCCAGCGTTCGATGCTTTCGGCAGGTCTGGTTTGCCTGTTGGGGGTGGGTTTGGCGGGCCAATGGATTCGCTCCGTCGATGGCGTGCCCGCACGCTTGTCAGGCCAGGCCATGCGCTACGCCGAGGCTCGGGACTGGCAGCAAGGGCAAATGGATTGCCTGTTGCAGAAGGACAGCCCGGATCTGGGCAAAATCTGCCGCCTGGGCGGCGACGAAAACACGCCGCCCGTGCAACTGGTCTGGGGCGATAGCCATGCTGCTGCGCTATTACCGGCCATTCAGGCTGACGCTCGGCGCTATGGCATTACAGTCTGGCTGGCGAGCCTGTCCGGCTGCCCGCCGATCCAGAGCAGTGAAACCCGTGACCAGTGCCAGGACTTCAACGCCCGTACCCTGGAAGCCGTCAAGCAACACAAGATTCATGACGTGATCCTCGCCGCGCGCTGGAGCCTGTACCTCTATGGCGAAGAAGATGGCGATCGCGAGCACGTGCTGTATCACCGCGACAGCGTGCCTGATGCGGAACAACAGGTGGCACGCGACCTGACACGCATGATTGCCAGCCTGCGTGCCGCCGGCGCGCGGGTGTGGATATTCAAGGAGGTGCCGCTGCAACGCCAGGGCACCGTGGCCCGCCTGAGCAGCCTGGCCATGGTCGGGCGGTCCGCCGAAGCGGTCGGGCGACCTCTGGCCGAGCATCAGCAGCGCCAACACTTTCTCGCCCCGCTGTTCAATCGCCTGAGCGTGCAGGATCCGCAAGTGCATGTGCTCGACCCCGCGTCCCTGCTGTGCCAATCGGGCGTCTGCCGGGCCGAGTTCGACGGTTATTCACAGTACATGGATGAAAATCACCTCTCGGACAAGGGCGGCGAGCGCATGAAGCCGCTTTTGGCCCCGATCTTCTTGAGTGAAAACGCCCGTTAGCACGCGTGAAGGCTGGCGCCATGCTTCAGAGCAGGTAGGATGTGCGTCTATTTTATGAGTGGCCGGGTTAATGAAATTCAACGACCTACGCGATTTCGTGCAGCAGCTAGAGCAGCGCGGAGAGCTGAAACGCATCCAAATGCCCATTTCCCCTGTGCTGGAAATGACCGAAGTCTGTGACCGGACCCTGCGCGCCAAGGGCCCGGCACTGCTCTTTGAAAACCCCACAGGCTTCGACATCCCTGTACTCGGCAACCTGTTCGGCACCCCCGAGCGCGTGGCCATGGGCATGGGCGCCGAGTCGACCGACGAACTGCGCGAGATCGGCAAGCTGCTGGCCTTTCTCAAGGAGCCCGAACCGCCCAAGGGCTTGAAGGACGCCTGGTCCAAGCTGCCGATTTTCAAGAAAGTCATCGCCATGGCCCCGAAAGTGGTCAAGGACGCGCCTTGCCAGGAAATCGTCATCGAAGGCGACGACGTCGACCTGGGCATGCTGCCGGTGCAGACTTGCTGGCCTGGTGATGTCGGCCCGCTGATCACCTGGGGCCTGACCGTCACTCGCGGGCCGAACAAGGAACGGCAGAACCTGGGCATCTATCGCCAGCAGGTCATCGGCCGCAACAAGGTCATCATGCGTTGGCTCAGCCATCGCGGCGGCGCGCTGGACTTCAAGGAATGGAAGGACAAGCATCCTGGCCAGCCATTCCCGGTGGCCGTGGCACTGGGCGCTGACCCGGCGACCATTCTCGGCGCTGTGACGCCAGTGCCGGACAGCCTCTCCGAATACGCTTTCGCCGGGCTGCTGCGGGGTAATCGCACCGAACTGATCAAATGCCGTGGCAACGACCTGCAGGTTCCGGCCAGTGCCGAAATCGTCCTGGAAGGTGTGATTTATCCCGGCGAAATGGCCGACGAAGGTCCGTACGGCGACCACACCGGCTATTACAACGAAGTCGACAGCTTCCCGGTGTTCACCGTGCAGCGCATCACTCATCGCATCAAGCCGATCTACCACAGCACCTACACCGGTCGGCCGCCGGATGAGCCGGCGATTCTCGGGGTAGCGCTGAACGAAGTGTTCGTGCCGATCCTGCAAAAGCAGTTTCCGGAGATCACTGACTTCTACCTGCCGCCCGAAGGCTGCTCCTACCGCATGGCCGTCGTGACCATGAAGAAGCAGTACCCCGGTCACGCCAAGCGTGTGATGCTGGGTGTGTGGTCGTTTTTGCGACAGTTCATGTACACCAAGTTCGTTATTGTCACCGACGACGACATCAATGCCCGGGACTGGAACGACGTCATCTGGGCCATCACCACACGCATGGACCCCAAGCGCGATACGGTGATGATCGATAACACGCCCATCGACTACCTGGACTTCGCGTCCCCGGTATCGGGGCTGGGGTCGAAGATGGGGCTGGACGCAACGCATAAATGGCCGGGTGAAACGACTCGCGAATGGGGTCGGGCTATCGTCAAGGACGAGGCCGTAACCCGCCGGATCGACGACATCTGGAATCAGTTGGGAATAGATTGATGCGCGTAACCTTGCAGCCATCGGGCGCAGTGCTGGAAACCTTGCCGGGTGAGCGGATTCTCGATGCCGCCCAGCGTCTGGGCTACGAATGCCCACAGAGCTGTCGCAATGGCAATTGCCATGTCTGCGCGGCACTGCTGGTCTCGGGCCAGGTCAGCCAGAACGGCGAGACGCTTACCCATGGCGAGATCTACACCTGCGTCTCCGAGCCGCTGCAAGATTGTGAGCTGCTGTGGGACGGCATTCTTGCGCCGGGCGAACTGCCCGTGCGCACCTTTGCCTGCCAGGTGAGCGAGTGCCTGGAGGTCGGCGGCGACGTCTGGCGCGTCGGACTGCGTGCGCCCGCGGGCAAGGCACCGCGCTATCACGCCGGCCAGTACCTGATGATCCATCGCGAGAACGGCGAGAAGTCAGCGTTCTCCCTGGCCAGTGCACCTCACAGCGGTCGCGACCTGGAAATGCACGTACTGGTGCGCGAAGCCAGCGCCCAGAGCCTGATCGAACAGCTGCAGCGCACCGGTATCGCCAAGGTCGATCTGCCCTTCGGCGACACCCATCTGGCCGAGTTGCCCGACGGGCCGCTGGTGCTGATCGCCGCCGGAACCGGCATGGCGCAGATGCACAGCCTGATCGAACACTGCCGCGCCAAGGGCTTCAAGCATCCGGTACATTTGTACTGGGGTGTTCGTCGCCCGGAGGATTTCTACGAGATCCGTCACTGGGACGAATGGAAAACCCTGCCCAATCTTTACCTGCACAAAATCGTCAGCGACCTGTGCGGCTGGGAAGGGCGCTGCGGCATGCTTCACGAGGCCGTCTGCGAAGACCTGGCCGATCTGTCCGGGGTCCACGTCTATGGCAGCGGCTCACCGGCGATGATCTACGCCACCCTCGACGCGCTGGTGGCAGCGGGCATGGATGCGCACCAGATGCGCGCTGATGTGTTCGCCTATGCACCACGCGGCTAAGCACCTCTAGAAACGCAGACCCAGGTTGATGATCGCGGCAGAAGTACCCAACAGCGCCGCTTCTGCCGTGACGGGGCCCAGCGTCAAGCCCAACGCCGGAATCACTACCGGCGCCACGCCAAGGCGGTTCAAGGGTATCTTGTCGCGATGCTTGCCTTTATAGCCGTGCAGCAAGCCGCCACTGACCTTCAGGTAAACCGGATAACCAGCGCTGTCGAAGCGCATGCCGCCGTAGGCGTAGAACGAGCGCTGATCGAACGAGTTGCGGAAGGTCGCCGCGCCATACAGTAAACCCGATGCCTCGTTGCGTTCCAGGCCGATCAGGTTCTGTCGATTGTTGTGTTCGGAATCAGGGCTGAAATGACGGGTATAAACGCTGGTCTGCACCTGCCAGAACGCGCTGTCTTTGTTGGCATGGGCCTTCTGCGCCACACCACATAACAGTATCAGTGCCACAACGAGCACAGCTTTCATCTCTCCACCCCGCATATCGATTGCAAAAGGGCGGCTTTATAAACAAACCGTTTATTAACTCGAAAGCTGACAACTCATCTAAATGCGTAGGAAATTTCCCAAATTTGCGCCAAGCGGGAGATTTACTGGATTACTAATTGCATCATGCATTTTTGAATCGATTCAGCGTCAAAGCGTGACTGATGGCTTTTTGAGGCTGTCTGATAGTCACATAGCCAGCAAACTTCCTGGCTGCCGCAACGCCCGTTTTTCTAGCGCATGGAACGCTACAACTGGTCACGCTTGATCAGGAGGAGCCCAATGAATAACCAAATCAATAGCTTGGCAACGGCTGTGCACGACGGCCTGGGTTTGACTTATCCGCCGGTCATCGACCTCGGCCCGCAGCTGACCCACGAGCAATTGATCCATTCGATGGAAACCACCCTGCAGCGCCATCATGGTGGCCCGGTCTGGCTGTTCGCCTACGGCTCACTGATCTGGCGCCCCGAGTGCTCTGCCGTAGAGCGCCAACGCGGTCGCGTGCACGGCTACCATCGCGGTCTGTACCTGTGGTCCCACGAACATCGCGGCACGCCGGAACAACCGGGGCTGGTCTTCGGCCTTGATCGGGGCGGCTCATGCAGCGGCTTCGCTTACCGCCTGCCGGAAGAAAACCTCAAGGAGTCGCTGCTCGCGCTGTGGCAACGGGAAATGCCCTATCCATCCTATCGCCCGCACTGGCTCAGCTGCCGCCTGGAAGACGGCCGCCGTGTTCAGGCATTGGGCTTTGTTCTGGAACGGCACCTGCCCAGCTATGCTGGCAACCTGCCCGACAGCGTACTCAGTCAGGTGCTGGCCAGTGCCAGTGGCCGTTACGGCACCACTCGCGACTACGTCGAACAGACCGCCAGCGCTCTGCGCAGCCACGCCATGCCGGATCTGAATCTGGAAGCCCGGCTCAAGCGCTGCCGGGTTGATTGCCAGACGGTGTAATGCAAACACAGAACCTCATATGGGACCGGCTTAGCCGGGAATGCGACGGCATGATCGATACATTTCTATCGTCTGCCATACGGTCTTCCCGGCTAAAGCCGGTCCCACAAAGGCCAGCCATACTTCAGCCATGTGTTACTTGCGACTCACACTCGCGACCTGCTTATGCCAAAGCGTGGGCAGCAGGAAGACAATCGACAGTACACAGGCAATCAGCAGCAGGACAAAACCACCGTCCCAGCCGAAGTGATCCACCGTGTAGCCCATCGCGGCACTGGCCGCGACCGAACCGCCCAGATAACCGAACAGACCGGTAAACCCGGCAGCCGTACCTGCCGCTTTCTTCGGCGCCAGCTCCAGTGCCTGCAAGCCGATCAGCATGACCGGGCCGTAGATCAGGAAGCCGATGGAGATCAGCGCGATCATGTCGATGGTCGGGTTGCCCGGCGGATTGAGCCAGTACACCAGGGTGGCAATGGTCACCATGACCATGAATACCACGCCGGTCAGCCCGCGATTGCCCCGGAACAGCTTGTCGGACATCCAGCCGCACAGCAGCGTGCCGGGAATACCCGCCCACTCGTAGAAGAAGTAGGCCCAGGAAGTCTTGTCGACCGTGAAGTGCTTGGCTTCTTTCAGGTAGGTCGGCGCCCAATCCAGCACGCCATAACGCAGCAGGTAAACGAAAACGTTGGCCATGGCGATGTACCAGAGCATTTTGTTGCGCAGCACGTATTTGACGAAGATTTCCTTGGCGCTGAACTCCTCTTCGTGGCTCTCGTCGTAGCCTTCTGGATAGTCATTCTTGTAGTGCTCGATGGGCGGCAAGCCTACCGATTGCGGAGTGTCACGCATGGTCGCGAAGGCGAACAGCGCAACCAGCAGCGCCACGGCGGCGGGGACATAGAATGCCGCGTGCCAATCATTGGTCCAGCCCATGCCCAGCAGGAACAGCGGACCAATCAGACCACCCCCGACGTTGTGCGCCACGTTCCACACCGACACCACGCCGCCGCGCTCTTTCTGCGACCACCAGTGCACCATGGTCCGCCCGCTCGGTGGCCAGCCCATACCTTGGGCCCAGCCGTTGATAAACAGCAGGATAAACATGATCGCGACACTGGAAGTGGCCCAAGGCACGAAGCCGAACACGAACATCACCGCCGCCGACACCAACAGTCCGAACGCCAGGAAATAGCGCGGATTGGACCGGTCAGAAACAATGCCCATGAGGAATTTCGACAAGCCATAGGCAATCGCAATGGCCGACATGGCCACACCCAACTGTCCTCGGGTGTAACCCTCGTCGATCAGGTACGGCATGGCCAGGGAGAAGTTCTTGCGCAGCAGGTAGTACCCGGCATAACCGAAGAAAATGCCTGCGAAAATCTGCCAGCGAAGGCGGCGGTAAGTGCTATCGATCTTTTCTTCGGGCAAGGGCGCCCGGTGAGGAGCAGGACGAAAAAAAGCAAACATCGAGAATCTCCATTTTTTGTTTTTTTCAGCGCGAAAGTGAATGTTACATTTTCGTTACAGAAAAAAGGAGTGTTTCTCGTCTAGTAATTCGTAGGAAATGTCTGAATTGGCATGTTCACTTATGAACATTGTTAGCAAGTGTAACGAGACAGTCTGCCCCGCTTGAAAACGGGGCAACCGTAAGACTCAACGAACCGCAACCACCACTTTGCCAACCGCCTTGCGGCTGACCAACGAATCAATCGCTTCGCCTGCCTTTTCCAGCGGATAGACCTGCGACACCAGAGGTTTCAATTTGCCCTCGGCATACCAGGCAAACAGCTGCTGAAAGTTTGCCGCATTGTCCTGGGGCTGACGCTGGGCAAAGGAGCCCCAGAATACGCCCAGCACCGCCGCGCCCTTGAGCAAAGCCAGGTTGACCGGCAACTCAGGGATGCGCCCGCTGGCAAAGCCCACCACCAGCAGCCGCCCATTCCAGGCGATGGAACGGATGGCCTGGTCGAAGAGGTCGCCGCCGACCGGGTCGTAGATGACGTCGACGCCATTGCCCTGGGTCAGGCGCTTGAGCTCTTCCTTGAGGTTGCTTTCGCTGTAGTTGATCAACTCGTCGGCACCGGCATTCTTCGCCACTTCCAGCTTTTCTGCGGAGCTGGCGGCGGCGATGACCCGAGCACCCATGGCCTTGCCAATCTCCACGGCGGCCAGGCCGACGCCACCGGAAGCGCCAAGGACCAGCAGGGTTTCACCGGGTTGCAGCTGTGCGCGCTGCTTGAGGGCGTGCATGGAGGTGCCATAGGTCATGCTGAAGGCGGCGGCGGTGGTGAAGTCCATCGTCGCGGGCATCGGCAGGACGTTGTAGCCCGGCACCGCGATCTGCTCGGCGAAGCTGCCCCAGCCGGTCAGAGCCATGACCCGGTCACCGACCTTCAGATGGCTGATCTTTTCGCCCACCGCAGCCACGACGCCCGCCGCCTCACCACCCGGCGAGAACGGGAAGGGGGGCTTGAACTGGTATTTACCTTCGATGATCAGAGTGTCGGGAAAGTTGACCCCGGCGGCATGAACGTTCAACAGGATCTCGTTCTTCTTGGCTTCAGGACTGGCCACTTCTTCGAGCACCAGATTTTCGGCAGGGCCGAAAGCTTTGCACAGCACGGCTTTCATCGGGGCTATTCCTTTCGCGGTGATGGCCGATAAGTGTAGGTGGCGGGTTTTTTCGGTCAATCAGCATGCCCGGCCATGATGGCTTTCTATAAGCTGACGTATGCTAGCCAACAAATAGTATTGAGGAGTGGACTGTGAAAGCGTGGATTCTGATGATGATGGTGGCCTTCTCACTGCCTGCTCTGGCTAACGAAGAAGCCAAGGAGGAAGGCGCGCCCAAGGCTATCTATGTGTCCCTGACCCCTCCGTTCGTGGGCAACTATGCGCTGGATGGCGGCCCCAAGCTGCGCGTGTACAAGGCCGACATCGCCCTGCGCGTGACCGGGGCTGACGCGCAAACTGCGGTAAAGCGCAATGACCCGCTGATCCGCAACCAGTTGGTCGCGCTGTTCTCGCAGCAGACCGTCGACAGCATGAGCAGCGCCGACGCCAAGGAAAAACTGCGTCAGGAAGCCCTTAAACAGGTGCAACAGGTGATGACTGACGAAGAGGGCAAGCCTATCGTCGAAGACCTGCTGTTCAACAACCTGATCGTTCAGTAAGCGCGTTCAGCGCAGCGCCAGGATCGCCGCCCATTGCTCGGCGGTGACCGGCATCACTGACAAACGGCTGCCCTTTTGCACAAGGGGCAGTTGCTCCAGCGCGCTTTGCAGCTTCAGATAGCCCAGAGCCATGACTTTCGGGAACGCTTCGACGAATTCCACCTCGACGGCACTCCACGGGTTCTTTTCGGCGCTGGCCTTGGCATCGAAGTAGTGACTTTGCGGGTCCAGCGCCGTCGGGTCCGGATAAGCCGCCGTGCTGATGCGGGCGACTCCGGCGATACCCGGCTCCGGGCAGCTGGAGTGATAAAAGAAAAACTCATCCCCCACCGCCATCGCGCGCAGGAAATTGCGCGCCTGATAGTTGCGCACCCCGTCCCAGCGGGCCTTGCCCAGGCCTTGCAGGTCACTGATCGACAACTCATCGGGTTCGGATTTCATCAGCCAATAAGCCATCATCGAGACTCCTCAAGCAGGGGAATGGGCAGGTTGTTGGACAGTTTGATGATAAACCGACAGTCGGCTGACGCCAGTATTTGCGAACTGCGTCATGTTGTCGGAGAATGCCGCCATTTTAAGCTTCACGCTGTTGCGCGGCCTATATAAAAACCGATGCTGACATCGTATTGATTTGCCGAAGGGGGGCAATCAATGAAACGCAAGCCGGATTTACTGTGGATTCTGGTCATTTTGTTCGGCTTGGGCATCGTGACGACGGGCTATGCCCAAAGCCTGTGGGCCAACAAGTCAGATGCGACCCCTATGGAAATCACCCAGCAGCAGAAAAAACCCGGTAAACACTAACGCCGCATCGCTCGCTCCTGCCGGCTTACACCAGATACCAGCGCTTATCCGACACTGTCCCTGCCAGCGGCACATCCCAGCTGGCCTGGGCCAGTCGCTGGACTTTCTGGCATTCATGGGCCAACCCCAGCAGCGTCGGTTTTTTCCAGGTCTTGCGCCGCGCCCGGTACGCCAGGCTGCGGTCATAGAAGCCGCCGCCCATCCCCAGTCGCCCGCCCTCGTCATCGAAGCCCACCAGGGGCATCAGGACCAGATCCAGCGCCCAGATCTTGCGTTGCCGACCCGTATTGATCCGCGGCTCAGGGATGTGAAAGCGATTGGGGCGGAATTTCTCCCCCGGCCTTACCCGCTGGAAAACCATCTTGGTTCGCGGCCAGGCATTGAGCACCGGCAGGTAGGTGGCCTTGCCCCGACGCTGGGCAGCGCGCAGTAGCAGGCGCGGGTCAATTTCACCGTCCATCGGCAAGTACAGCGAGACATGCCGGGCACGACGAAATAGCGGGTGCTGGGCTAGTTGGCGATACAGCCCGCGAGCAGCCTGGCGTTGTTGACTGGGGCTCAGTGAGCGGCGCGCCTTGCGCAACTGGCGACGCAATTGCTGGCGCGAGAGCGGAGCGGCATCGGTCATGCGGGCTGATCCATCGATGGTCGAACCGGGAACAAAGCCATCAGGACAATGACTTCATGCTGCCCATCGCCCGCTACGCAGGCAATGAACATAAATGTGAGACTCCCCGACGAACCGCTGTCGGTGTAGCCCTTGAACCCGAAAGTTCAAGGTGGAGATTGCAGGAGGTCTTAAGGCTTTCCGTCAAGCGGACATGCACACCGACCCCAACGTGCAACCCCCGTGGTTGTGCGTATCGGCTCAGGGACATGACCGACTGGCAAGCACTCCAGGGAGCGGCGCCAGTATACCGAAACATCTCGCAAGAATCAGCTTTGGGGTGTTCCCGGCTTGGATTCAGCGTCGGTGGCCAGGGCCAGATCGATGCGTTCGACCAGGTCGCGCACCTGCTCACGGGTCGAGCCACTGACCTGTACGTCAGGCAGGCTCTGCTTGTGCAGCAGATCGTGAGTGATGTTCAACGCGGCCATGACAGCGATGCGGTCGGCGCCGATAACTTTGCCGCTGCTGCGGATTTCGCGCATCTTGCCGTCCAGGTAACGGGCGGCGGTGACCAGATTGGTACGTTCTTCCTGCGGACAAATGATCGAATATTCTTTGTCGAGGATCTGAACGGTGACGCTGTTGCCATTACTCATGAGTCTTGCTCCAGGGCCTTGAGGCGCGAAATCATGGACTCGACCTTCTGCCGGGCGATTTCGTTCTTTTCAATGAGGTGAGCGCGTTCCTCGCGCCAGGATTTTTCCTGAGCTAATAAGAGTCCGTTTTGGCTTTTTAGTTGCTCGACACGATTGATCAACAACTCCAGTCGGGTCATCAGCGCTTGCAGGTCGGTGTCTTCCATTGTTTTCCACTGAATACTTTCTGATGAGTGGTGCACGAGCTGGCTTTGCGCCAATACCATTGACCGCCGCTTTGGTGATCTTGTTGCGCGGATAGTCCAGTAACCCTACGATACAAGACCTTCATTCTAGACATTGCGCCCTTTGGCGACTAGCTGCCCATGCCCACTCAGAATTCCCCGTATAACGCCTTCGCCACCCTGCTTAATAACAGCGGTCATCCTGTGTCCCCCGCCGAGCTGCATGGCCTGTTGCTCGGCCGCAGTTGCGCCGGTGCCGGTTTCGATAACGAGGGTTGGTTCGCCGACGCTTCGGTACTGCTGGAAACCGAGCCGGAAGACACCGTGCGCCAGGCCCTGATCGGCCTGCAAGAGATGGTAAAAGGTGAGCTGACCAGCGACGACATGACCGTGGTGCTGTTGCTGCCCGGCGATGATGATCCGCTCACCGAGCGAGCCATCGCCCTGGGCCAATGGTGCCAAGGCTTTCTCTCCGGTTTCGGCATGAGCGCCGGTGGCCGCACCCTGAGCCTGGAAGCGACCGAAGTGCTTCAGGACCTGGCCGCCATTGCCCAGGTACAGGACGCTCTGGAAGAGTCCGAAGACGGCGAAAGCGACTACATGGAAGTCATGGAATACCTGCGTGTCGCGCCGTTGCTGCTGTTCACCGAATGCAACAAGCCTGCGCCTGCCGAGGCCAAGCCTTCGCTGCATTGATTGCCCATCCCCGCGAGTCCGGTCGGCGCCTGCGCGTGCAGCTCTGACCGGCTCGTTCGACAGAGGAACACCACCTGCCCATGATCCATATCCCCAAGTCGGAATACGCCCGTCGACGCAAGGCCCTGATGGCGCAGATGGAACCCAACAGCATTGCCATCCTGCCCGCCGCCGCCGTCGCCATTCGCAACCGCGACGTCGAGCATGTCTACCGCCAGGACAGCGACTTCCAGTACCTCAGCGGCTTCCCCGAGCCGGAAGCCGTGGTGGTACTGATTCCCGGCCGTGAATATGGCGAGTACGTGCTGTTCTGCCGCGAACGAAATGCCGAGCGCGAATTGTGGGACGGCCTGCGTGCCGGGCAGGAAGGGGCGATTCGCGACTATGGCGCGGACGATGCCTTCCCGATCACCGATATCGACGACATCCTGCCGGGCCTGATCGAAGGCCGTGACCGGGTGTACTCGGCCATGGGCAGCCATCCTGAGTTCGATCGCCATCTGATGGACTGGATCAACGTGATTCGATCCAAGGCACATCTGGGCGCGCAGCCGCCGAACGAATTCGTTGCCCTGGATCACCTGCTGCACGATATGCGCCTGTATAAATCGGCGGCAGAAGTGAAGGTCATGCGCGAAGCCGCCGAGATTTCCGCACGCGCCCACGTTCGAGCGATGCAGGCCAGCCGCGCCGGGTTGCACGAATTCAGCCTGGAAGCCGAACTGGACTACGAATTCCGCAAGGGCGGGGCGAAGATGCCGGCCTACGGCTCTATCGTCGCCTCGGGCCGCAATAGCTGCATCCTGCATTACCAGGAAAACGACGCACCGCTCAAGGATGGTGATCTGGTGCTGATCGACGCCGGTTGCGAGATCGACTGCTACGCCAGTGATATCACCCGGACCTTTCCGGTCAATGGCAGATTTTCGCCGGAACAGAAGGCGATTTATGAGCTGGTGCTGGCGTCCCAGGAAGCAGCCTTTGCCGCCATTGGTCCGGGCAAGCACTGGAATCAGGCACATGAAGCGACCGTGCGGGTGATTACCAGCGGGCTGGTGGAACTGGGGCTGTTGCAGGGCGAGGTTGATACTCTGATCGCCACCGAAGCATACAAGGCGTTCTACATGCATCGCGCCGGGCACTGGCTGGGCATGGACGTGCATGACGTCGGTGAATACAAGGTCGGCGGTGAGTGGCGCGTGCTGGAGGTCGGCATGGCCCTGACCGTGGAACCGGGAATCTACATTTCGCCCGATAATCAGAACGTGGCGAAGAAATGGAGAGGAATTGGCGTGCGAATCGAGGATGACGTCGTAGTGACCCGACAAGGCTGTGAAATTCTTTCCGGCGGCGTGCCCAAGACCGTCGCCGACATCGAGGCCCTGATGGCCGCTGCCCGTAGTCAAGCAGCATGAGCCGTTTCAATCTGGCAATTATCGGTGGCGGCCTGGTCGGCGCCAGCCTGGCCCTGGCCCTGCAGGCGGGTGCTAAAGAGCGCGGCTGGAAGATCGTCATGATCGAGCCATTCGCCCCCGGCGACAGTTATCAGCCAAGCTACGACGCACGTTCTTCGGCGTTGTCCTTCGGTGCCCGGCAGATCTACGAGCGCCTGGGCCTGTGGCAGCAGATTGCCCGACGCGCCGAGCCGATCCTGCATATTCAAGTGTCCGATCGTGGCCGTTTCGGCGCGACCCGCCTGTCCGCCCTGGAAGAGGGCGTGCCGGCACTGGGCTATGTGGTGGAAAACGCCTGGCTCGGCCAATGCCTGTGGCAGGGCCTGGACAAGGACGTAGTCACCTGGCGCGTGCCGGCCGAGGTCAAGCGCATGCAGCCTGAAGCCGATGGCTACCGTCTGACCCTGGATGATGACAGCGAAATCCAGTGCGACCTGGCCGTACTGGCTGACGGCGGCCGCTCCAGCCTGCGCGAGCAACTGGGCATCGGCGTGCGTCAGCGGCCGTACAACCAGAGTGCGCTGATCGCCAATATCACCCCCAGCGAGGCGCATCTGGGCCAGGCATTCGAGCGTTTCACCGACGAAGGCCCGATGGCGCTGCTGCCATTGCCGGAAAACCGCTGCGCCCTGGTCTGGACCCGCACCGGCAAAGACACCCAGCGCCTGGTCGAACTGGATGACCGCGCATTTCTCAACGAATTGCAGAACACCTTTGGCTACCGCCTCGGCACCCTGCGTCAAGTTGGCGTGCGCCACGTCTATCCGCTGAACCTGATCGAAGCAGACGAGCAGGTGCGCTCGCATCTGGTGGTGCTCGGCAACGCCGCCCACAGCCTGCATCCGATTGCCGGGCAGGGCTTCAACCTGTCCCTGCGCGATACCCAGGCGTTGGCCGACGCCTTGCTGACCAGCGACAAGCAGCCCGGGGACCTGGCAACCCTGCTGGCCTACCGCGAACGCCAACGCCTTGATCAGCAGCTGACCGTGGGGTTTTCCGACAAGGTAACCCGCCTGTTCGGCAGCACCCAGCCGTTGGTAACTACCGGACGCAATCTCGGCTTGCTCGGTCTCGACCTGCTGCCACCGGCCAAGCGCTGGTTCGCCCGTCAGGCCATGGGCCTGGGGACACGTCCAGATGCATGACTTTTTCCAAACCCGGCAGCCGCCGCAAGCAAGAGCGATTTAACACATGGAAACCCGCGCAGATGTGCTGATTGTCGGGGCCGGAATGGTCGGCAGTGCCCTTGCCCTGGCGTTACGTGGCAGTGGCCTGGATATTCTCGTGCTCGACGGCGGCCCCCTGAGCGTCAAGCCGTTCGACCCAAAGGCGGCGTTCGAGCCGCGGGTCAGCGCCTTGTCAGCGGCCAGCCAGCGCATTCTGCAACGCCTGAACGTCTGGGACGGCATTGCTGCCCGCCGCATCAGCCCGTATGGCGAGATGCAGGTCTGGGACGGCAGCGGCACCGGGCAGATCCATTTTTCCGCGTCCAGCGTGCATGCCGAAGTGCTTGGCCATATCGTCGAGAACAAGGTGGTGCAGGACGCCCTGCTTGAACAGCTGCACGACAGTGATATCGGCCTGCTGGCCAACGCTCGTCTCGAGCAGATGCGCCGCTCCGGCGACGACTGGCTGCTGACTCTGGCCGATGGCCGCCGTCTGCGCGCGCCCCTGGTGATCGCAGCCGACGGCGCCAACTCGGCGGTACGGCGCCTGACCGGCACGGCGACCCGTGAATGGGATTATCTGCACCACGCCATTGTCACCAGCGTGCGCACCGTCGACGGCCATCACAAGACTGCCTGGCAGCGCTTCACCGACGACGGGCCGCTGGCCTTCCTACCGTTGCAGCGCGAGGGCGAAAACTGGTGCTCCATCGTCTGGTCGGTGACCCCGAGTGAAGCCGAACGCCTGATGGCGCTTGATGACGAAATGTTCTGCCGCGAGCTGGAGCGCGCTTTCGAAGGCCGCCTCGGCTCGGTATTGGCCGCCGATCCGCGCCTGTGCGTGCCGCTGCGTCAGCGCCACGCCAAGCGCTACGTCGCCGAGGGCCTGGCGCTGATCGGCGACGCCGCCCACGTCATTCACCCGCTGGCCGGGCAGGGCGTCAACCTCGGTTTCCTCGACGCAGCGGTCCTGGCCGAAGTGCTGCTGCACGCCAGCGAACGCGAAGAGCGCCTGGCCGACGTGCGCGTACTCAGCCGCTTCGAACGTCGGCGCATGCCGCACAATCTCGCGCTGATGGCGGCCATGGAAGGTTTCGAGCGCCTGTTCCAGACCGACCGCCTGCCCCTGCGCTGGCTGCGCAACGCAGGCCTGAAAGTGGTCGATCAACTGCCCGAAGCCAAGGCCCTGTTCGTCCGCCAGGCCCTGGGCCTGACCGGGGATTTGCCGGAGTTGGCGAGGTTGTAACATCTGAAAATCCTGGAATGGAAACATTGTGGGAGCAGATTCATCCGCGACGGCGGCAGCACTGACAATACGAAAATGTCGAATGCACCGGCCTATTCGCGGATAAATCCGCTCCCACAAAGGTTCAGGATCAATTCCTCGCCTCCTGCCTGCAACATCCAGTAACTCCTCCATCCTCTGTTAGATTGTGATGACAAATGGGATTCACTACCATTTCGCCTCATTTTGCGCATACGAGACATTCCCATGAAGGCAAGCAAGGCTCTTCTCGCCGCCCTGACACTGACCGTGCTGGGCAGCGCCCAGGCCGCCGATGAAGTGGTGGTGTATTCATCGCGGATCGACGAGCTGATCAAACCGGTATTCGACGCTTACACCGCCAAGACCGGGGTCAAGGTCAAGTTCATCACCGACAAGGAAGCGCCGCTGATGCAGCGCATCAAGGCGGAGGGCCAGAACGCCACCGCCGACCTGCTGCTGACTGTCGATGCCGGCAACCTCTGGCAAGCTGAGCAGATGGGTATTCTGCAGCCCTTCACCACGCCGCTGATCGATGCCAATATTCCCGCTCAGTACCGCTCGTCCACCCATGCCTGGACCGGCCTGAGCCTGCGCGCCCGGACCATTGCCTACTCCACCGACCGGGTCAAACCGGAAGAACTGTCCACCTACGAAGCCCTGGCCGACAAGAACTGGGAAGGCCGCCTGTGCCTGCGGACGGCGAAGAAGGTCTACAACCAGTCCCTGACCGCCACGCTGATCGAGACCCATGGCGCCGAAGCTTCGGAGAAGATCCTCAAGGGTTGGGTCAACAACCTGTCCACCGACGTATTCTCCGATGACATCGCCGTGCTCGAAGCGATCAACGCCGGCCAATGCGACGTCGGCATCGTCAACACCTACTATTACGGCCGCCTGCACAAGCAGAACCCCAAGCTGGCGGTGAAACTGTTCTGGCCGAATCAGAACGACCGTGGCGTGCACGTCAACCTGTCGGGCATCGGCCTGACCAAATACGCACCGCACCCGGAAGCCGCCAAGGCTTTGGTCGAATGGATGACCGGCACCGAAGCGCAAACCATCTTCTCCGGCATCAATCAGGAGTTCCCGGCCAACCCGGCGGTAGCGCCATCCGAAGAGGTGGCGAGCTGGGGCAGCTTCAAGCCTGATGCCTTGCCGGTAGAGGTCGCTGGCAAGCGCCAGGCCGAGGCCATTCGCATGATGGATCGGGTTGGCTGGAACTAGGTCATGTGCCGGGCAGCAAAAACCGATCCGTAGGAGCCGGCTTGCTGGCGATGGCGTTGGATCAGTCGATGAAGCTTTCGCCTGTCAAACCGCTTTCGCCAGCAAGTCGGCTCCTACGAGATCTCATTCCAAATCATAGGTTTGTGGAATCCTTCCCCTTGGCCCATCCCGCCCAACGCCGCTGGTACCCCCTGGTCTACGCCATCGCCGCGTTGGTCCTGCTGCCATTGAGTGTCCTGCTGTTGTCCTGGCAGACCATCGATCAGCAGATCTGGTCGCACCTCTGGGAAACCCAGATGACTCGCCTGCTGGGCAATACCGCCACCCTGTTGCTGGGTGTCGGCGTCGGTGTGACCCTGCTTGGGGTGAGCCTGGCGTGGCTGACCAGTCTCTGTGAGTTTCCCGGTCGCCGCTGGCTGGATTGGGCATTGATGCTGCCGTTTGCGATTCCGGCCTATGTATTGGCGTTTGTCTTCGTCGGCCTGCTGGATTTCTCCGGCCCGGTGCAAAGCCTGCTGCGCGAATGGTTCGGCAACGGTATGCGCCTGCCACGGGTACGCTCTACCGGCGGGGTGATTTTTGTTCTGGTGCTGGTGTTTTACCCCTACGTCTACCTGTTGGCGCGCACTGCCTTCCTTGCCCAGGGCAAGGGCCTGATGGAAGCGGCGCGGATACTCGGGCAATCGCCCTTGCAGGCCTTCTGGCGGGTCGCCCTGCCGATTGCACGACCTGCCATCGGGGCAGGTGTAGCCCTGGCCCTGATGGAGACCCTGGCGGACTTTGGCGCCGTCTCGGTGTTCAACTTCGACACCTTCACTACGGCCATCTACAAGACCTGGTATGGCTTCTTCAGCCTGTCCAGCGCGGCACAGCTTGCCAGCCTGCTGTTGCTGGCGGTGATGCTGGTGCTGTACGGCGAGCATCGCGCGAGGGGCGCCAATCGCGCAGCCAACGAGCGACCGCGAAGTCACGCGTTGTATCACCTGCGCGGCATCAAGGCGTTGGCCGCAAGCACCTGGTGCGGGCTGGTATTCGCCTGTGCGTTCGTGGTGCCGGTGCTGCAACTGGTGGTGTGGGTCTGGCAGCGCGGGCGCTTCGATCTGGACGAGCGCTATCTCGACCTGATCCTGCACACCCTGTATCTGGGCGGTACGGCAGCGCTGCTCACTGTTTGCGTCGCTCTGATCCTGGCGTTCGCCCGCCGTCTGGCACCGACCCGGGGCATACGCGCCGGTGTGAGTCTGGCCAATCTGGGCTACGCCCTGCCGGGCTCGGTGCTGGCTGTGTCGATCATGCTGGCATTCAGTTATCTGGACCGCGAATGGGTCATCCCGCTTTCCAACTGGCTCGGTGGCGCGGGCAAGCCTTTGCTGCTGGGCAGCCTTGCGGCACTGTTGCTGGCCTATCTGGTGCGCTTCATTGCGGTCGCTTACGGGCCGCTGGAAAACAGTCTGTCGCGTATCCGCCCTTCGCTGCCTGAAGCCGCCCGCAGCCTGGGTGTCAGTGGGCCACGATTGTTTTTCAAGGTGTATCTGCCGTTATTGGTGCCCGGAGCCCTGAGTGCCGCCTTGCTGGTCTTCGTCGATGTACTCAAAGAAATGCCCGCGACCCTACTGATGCGGCCTTTCGGCTGGGACACCCTGGCCGTGAAGATTTTTGAGATGACCAGCGAAGGCGAGTGGGCACGGGCCGCTCTGCCTGCACTGACGCTGGTACTGGTCGGCCTGCTGCCGGTCATTGGTTTGATCCGACGTTCGGCGCGACAGATCGCTTAGGTGCGGGTCTCTCGCCTTGCGGCTACAATGCGCCGCAATCGGTGTGGTCTGTCAGACAATTCTACGTGCCAATCACGGTTTCGCCCCCTGTCCTTGGGGGTCGATACCTGCCTGAGCCATAGCAAGCAGCCCACACCTTCGCCACGCCCGGAAGGAGAAACCCATGGGACAGCGTACGCCCCTCTTTGACCTGCACCTCGCTCTAGGCGCGAAGATGGTCGATTTTGGTGGTTGGGACATGCCGCTGCATTACGGCTCGCAAGTCGAGGAGCACCATCAGGTGCGACGCGATTGCGGCGTGTTCGACGTCTCGCACATGCATGTGATCGATGTCACCGGCAGTCAGGCCAGGGCCTGGTTGCAACACCTGCTGGCCAACGATGTCGGCCGCCTGAGGAATATTGGCCAGGCCCTGTACAGCGCCATGCTCAACGCCGAAGGCGGGGTGATCGATGACATGATCGTCTACCTCACCGATAACGGTTATCGCCTGGTGGTCAACGCCGCTACCGGCGCCAAGGACCTGGCCTGGATGGAGCGCCAGCTCAAAGGCTTCGATGTGCAACTGATCGAGCGTCCGGACCTGGCAATGCTGGCCATTCAAGGCCCTCACGCCCGGCGCAAGATCGCCGAACTGGTCTCGGCCCAACGTGCCGAACTGATCCATCGCCTCAAGCCTTTCGAAGGTCACGAGGAGGGCGACTGGTTCATCGCTCGCACCGGCTATACAGGCGAAGACGGCCTGGAAATCATCCTGCCCGCCGCACAGGCGCCCGGCTTCTTCAATGACCTGGTAGGAGCGGGTATTTCCCCTATCGGCCTGGGCGCCCGCGACACACTGCGCCTGGAAGCCGGCATGAACCTTTACGGCCAGGACATTGATGAGCAGGTTTCGCCACTGGTCGCGAACATGGCCTGGACCATCGCCTGGGAACCGGCCGATCGCGACTTCATTGGCCGAGCCGCCTTGGCCGCCGAACACGCGGCGGGCGTTTCATCGCGTCTGGTCGGCCTGGTCCTGGAGGAGCGCGGCGTACTGCGCGCCCATCAGGTGGTGCGCATCGCAGAAATTGGCGAAGGAGAGATCACCAGTGGTAGTTTCTCTCCTACGCTAAGCAAATCGATTGCTCTGGCTCGGGTCCCCATGGCGACAGCCGACCGCGCCGAAGTAGAGATTCGCGGCAAGTGGTATCCAGTGCGAGTGGTACAACCTACCTTCGTACGGCATGGCAAAACCCTGATTTAACAATATTTTTTGCGGACTTCCGCTGACCCGATCCGAGGACGAATAAATGAGCAATATTCCCGCCGAACTGCGTTTTGCCGACAGCCACGAATGGGCCAGGCAAGAGGGCGATGTGATCGTCGTCGGTATTTCCGACCATGCCCAGGAAGCACTGGGTGACGTGGTATTCGTCGAGCTGCCGGAAATCGGCAAGGTTTTCGCCGCTGGCGACACGGCGGGCGTGGTTGAGTCAGTCAAGGCCGCTTCGGACATCTACTCCCCGGTTGGCGGTGAAGTGGTCGAAGTCAATGAGTCCCTGGGTGACAGCCCTGAGTCGCTGAACAGTGATGCTTACGGCTCATGGATCTTCAAGGTCAAGCCAAGCGACGCCACAGGCGATCTGGCCAAGCTGCTGGATGCTGCTGGTTACAAGGCAGCTATCGGCGAGTAAACCTGCACCACCCGGCACAAAAACTGTGGGAGCGAACTCATTCGCGAATGAGGCGTTTGATTGATAGAGATCTATCGATCAACGCGGCCTCTTCGCGGATGAATCCGCTCCCACAGTGTCATTCAGCGCAAAATTTATTGGTTTTGCGCGACCAGATTCTTCGCCAGGATGGCGTTGGCCAGACCCATGTCAGTGGCCTTCAGGCCAGGGTTGTCGCGACGCACCTGCTCGATGGCCGCCTCCAGAAACGGCCCGCGAATGCCGCCGTCGCTCGCGACGAAGCTGCCAGCGTCGTCCTGAGCGGCGACGATCAGCTTGTGGTCCTTGAAGGTCAGGTAGGTAGAACCGGTGGTAGCACCGGAAGAAATGACATCGCGCCAGAAGCCATCAGCCATCGCTGAACCGACCGGCAGGGAAAGCAACGCTAACGTGGCGACCGCGAACTTGAGACGCATGGTGAAGCACTCCTGCATTGATTGTGAGCGTTGGATAGCTGCGACAGGTTGGTAGTTCCATACCCGCTTTCCAATGTGGGACCGTCTTTAGCCGGGAAGGCGCCTTCCCGGCTAAAGACAGTCCCACAGTCGCTCAAGCAGTTGCTCAGGCTTCGTCACCCTCGTCATCGTCGCCGCCATCGATCTTCATGCCCAACTCCTTGATCTTGCGAGTCAAGGTATTACGGCCCCAGCCCAACAACACGGCAGCGTCGCGACGGCGACCGGCGGTATGTTTGAGGGCGGTTTCGATCATGATGCGTTCAAAGGTCGGCACGGCGCTGTCGAGCAGACTGGACTGACCACGGGCCAGAGCCTGATCGGCCCATTGGCGCAGGGCCTGCTCCCAGTTGGTCACTGGCGCGGCATCCTGCGGCAGGCTCAGCAGCTCGGGCGGCAGGTCGCTGATATGCACTTCACGACCGGAGGCCATTACGGTGATCCAGCGGCAAGTGTTCTCCAGCTGGCGAACGTTACCCGGCCATGGCAGGTGCTTGAGGTATTCCTCGGTCTCGGCCTTGAGCAGCTTCGGCTCCACGGCCAGTTCCTGAGCGGCGCGGCTGAGGAAGTGTTTGGCCAGGGTCGGGATGTCTTCACGACGGTCGGACATGCGTGGAATGTGGATGCGGATCACGTTCAGGCGGTGGAACAAGTCCTCACGGAACTTGCCGGCCTGTACCAGGGTTTCCAGATTCTGGTGGGTCGCGGCGATGATGCGCACGTCGACCTTGACCGGTGTGTGCCCACCAACCCTGTAGAACTCGCCGTCAGCCAGTACGCGCAGCAGGCGAGTCTGAGTGTCGGCGGGCATGTCACCGATTTCATCGAGAAACAGGGTGCCGCCATCAGCTTGTTCGAAACGGCCGCGACGCAGGTTGGCCGCACCGGTAAAGGCGCCTTTTTCGTGGCCAAACAGCTCGGATTCCATCAGGTCCTTGGGAATCGCCGCCATGTTCAAGGCAATGAACGGCGCCGCAGCACGCGGGCTGTGACGATGCAGAGCGTGGGCGACCAGTTCTTTACCGGTGCCCGACTCGCCATTGATCAGCACCGTGATGTTGGAGTGGCTCAAACGCCCGATGGCGCGAAACACTTCCTGCATCGCCGGCGCTTCACCGATGATTTCCGGGGTACGGGTCAGGGTTGGCGCAACGTCCATGCCCTGTTGTTCCTGAGCGTGCTGATTGGCGCGCTTGACCAGGGAAACCGCCTCGTCGACGTCGAACGGCTTGGGCAGGTATTCGAAAGCCCCGCCCTGATAGGACGCCACGGCGCTATCGAGGTCGGAATGGGCAGTCATGATGATCACCGGCAGGCGCGGATGCTGCTCGCGAATTCGCGCCAGCAGGTCCAGACCACTGGCACCGGGCATGCGGATATCGGAAATGATCACGTCCGGCTGCTGACGCGCCAGGCGGCTCATGACGCCATCGGCACTGTCAAAGCTTTGCGTGGTCATGCCTTCCTGCTGCAAGGCCTTTTCCAGTACCCAGCGAATCGAGCGATCGTCATCTACGATCCAGACAGTTTCACTACGGCTCATGTCGAAGCTGCTCCTTGTTCCAGCGGCAGGAAGATCGAGAAAGTGGTATGGCCAGGATGGCTGTCACATTCGATCAGGCCCTGATGCTGACTGATTATGTTCTGGGTAATGGCAAGACCGAGCCCTGTGCCGTCCGGGCGCCCACTGACCATCGGGTAAAAAATGGTTTCCTGAAGTTCGGCCGGAATACCGGGGCCGTTGTCGATGATTTCAATCTTGCTCACCAGGCGATGGCGCACATGCCCGATGGTGAACTGGCGCATCGCCCGGGTGCGCAGGCTGATCCGACCCAGACGCAACTCGTTCTGGCCGCTGATGGCCTGCATGGCATTACGCACAATGTTGAGTACGGCCTGGATCATTTGTTCGCGATCGATCAAGACATCCGGAATACTTGGATCATAGTCGCGCACCAGAGTGATGCAGCCCTGGCTTTCGGCTTCAACCAGACTGCATACGCGCTCGAGCACCTCGTGCACGTTGGTCATGGCCAGGGACGGCAGCTTGTTCGAGCCGAGCATGCGATCCACCAGGTTACGCAGGCGGTCGGCTTCTTCGATGATGACGTTGGTGTAGTCCTTGAGGCTTTCTTCCGGCAGCTCCCGGGCCAGCAACTGCGCGGCTCCGCGAATCCCGCCCAGAGGGTTCTTGATCTCGTGGGCCAGGCCGCGCACCAGCATCTTGGTGGTTTCCTGCTTGGACAGCTGGGCCTCTTCCTTGGTGATACGCAACAGCCGGTCGCGAGGGTGCACCTCAAGCAACAGCATGGTCTGACCCTGACTGAGAATCGGCGTAACGGCGTAGTCGACGGTGATGGTCTGGCCAGTGAGGGCCGTGAGCATCGCTTCGCGCTTGGTGAACGGGTGCGCTTGCTCGACCGCCTGACGCAGCGAACTCAGGGCCTCGGCGGACTCAGTGAACAGTTCGCTGATAAATTGCCCGTGGCTACGCTGACCGCTGATCGCCAACAGCATCTCAGCCGCCGGATTCATGTACTCAAGGCGCAGATCGGCATTGAGCAGAATGGTGGCAGTGGTCAGGTTGTCGAGTAACAGTCGGTGCAGCGTGTCGCTGATAGTCATGAATATCGTTGACCTCTTTTGGCACATTGCAATTTCAGGCAGCCCCGGAGTGCTGATGCTGGTTGGCCTTCGCCAGCTTTGGCACGCAGTTGTTACAGTACCGACGGGGCGTTAATACACTGAAGTTGCAAAAACCAAACCAAGGCTCCGAAAAGAAGCGCTAAAGCCGGAAAATCGGGCATTTTTTGGACAGCGTGCAACATTACGCAGCTAGCACTGGTTCTTTTCGAACCAAAATGGGCTGCACTCGTTCAGGAACGGGAAAATAATGCACCATTTATGCGCACACGAAGAGCCGAGGCACTCCCGCCTTCGCAGGACCTCCCGGGCGACAGTGCATGCTGCTCACCGCTTTATTCTGCGGGCTTGAGCACCAGCGGGCATTCGGGGCGCACACCGTAGTCGCCCTCCTTGCAGGGATGGGCCTGGCGTTTTTGCGCCAGACTAGTGCGTTGCATATGGAACGCCTGGTTGGGTGTTCGCTCGACGACCCGCCCCAGCTCGTCGACTATTTCCACTGACAGCCGGTGGGTACCGCGATCGATGTTATTCAACGGAAACACCGGACTGCGTCCGCTATCACTCACGGGTTGGCCATCGAGCAGCAAGCGATAGACATGGCCATCCTGCAGGGCTGGCTCACTGGTCACGCTGACAATCAGATTGCCTTCCATGCTGCGGATCGTCGCATCCGGCTCAGGCACCAGAATACGCAGCAACTGGTAGTGAAACATGGCCTTGGGCTTGGCCGCCTTTGTCGGTGCGGACGGCTTTTGCGCGGGCGCAGTTCCCGTCAGATTATTGGTTGGCGGGATCTCTACGCGCTTGGCGCCTTTCTTCGGCTGGTCGGTAAACACCCGGTTGCCGTTGGCGTCGATGTAGGTAAAAACATCGGCCGTCGCGGGCAACATCCAGGACAACAGCAGGCAGAGCAACAGGGCGCGCACTTCAAGGTTTGCCGACATGGACTCGCTGCACGCTGAGGGTGACCGTCGGGCTCTGCTGGACCACCCGCTTGCTGTCGAGTACCTGCACCGCAAGACTGTGCTCACCACGGTCGATATTGATCACCTGCAGGCGCGGCACGTTGGTCGGCTGGCCATAAGGCTTGCCGTCCACCAGCAGCTGGAACATGAAGCCGGGGTCCAGCCTGGGTCGAATCTTCACACCCACGGTGAAGTTGCCGTTATTGGCGCGCAGGGCTTCATCGTCGGGCAGGTCGGTCAGCTCGAGGACGCTGTATTGCTGCCCCTGAGCAGCCGCCGGAGTCGTCGGCGCAGCGGGCGCCACAGGTGCGGGCTTGACCGTGTTGATGCTCGGCAGCGGCGGCAGGTCGACTTCCTGAGCCTTGGTGCCAGCAGGCGGCTGGTTGCTGTACGCGGTATTGCCTTCGGCATCGGTGTATTTGTAGATCTGCGCAGCCGCAGGCAGGGCGACCAGTAACAACAGCCAGACAAGACTTCGACGCATGGGGTCTCCGGAAAACGGTAGTACGGGCTGCTAGCTTCGAGGCGCCAGCATAGAACACATCAGTGGCAGACATACTGTGCCATCACACAAACAACACAAGATCGTTGTGGGACCGGCTTTAGCCGGGAAGAGAATATGAAAGGCGACACAAATGTATCGATCCTGCCGGCGCCTTCCCGACTAAAGCCGTCCCCACAGAAACGCCTCAGCTACCCGCACACAACCCCAGGGTCGCCCGCACCAGCCCCTGATCATGAATCGCATCACTGGCATGCCGTTGCCGCGCGGCACTCAACCAGGCTTGGCACTGCGGGTCTTTGCGCATTGGCGCGAAGGCGCTGTAGGTCTGCAGCAGGCGGGTTTGCAGGATATCGAGCTGCGGGCGGATGTCCTCGGTCAGGCTGCGTCGTGGCAAGGCTGGAGCGGTACCCGCCGCATGCCACTGAGCGAGCAGGGCGTTCTGCACCAGCTTGTTGGCTTCGATCTGGGCGCGGAACAGCTGCTGCACATCATTACGATCCAGCTCGAACTCGGCGGCACGCGCTCCGGCGCCGTCAATGACCTGCTGCTCACGAGGCAAATCCTCCACCGGCTTGCCGCTGTCCCACTTGCTCAGGGCCACCGGGTCGGCAATGGTCAGGCGCTCGCCGATCACGCCGAGCAGGGAGTCCAGCTCAGCCGGGCTCTTTTGGGTGGCGCAGCCGGTCAAGGACAGGCAGGCGAGAGTGGAGAGGGAGACAGCCAGAAAAAGCGAACGCATGGTGGGTTTCATCCTGTGCCGGAATGCAGAACACAAGGGTGCCAAAGAAACCCGGAAAAAGCCTATACCTATTTACCGCACCCACAAAAAAGGCCTCCCGAAGGAGGCCTCTTGTTCAAGCCGCTTGCGCTGGCCCGACCGGATCAGCAGCTGTAGTACAGCTCGTATTCCAGTGGGTGTACGAAGGTACGTACCTTGATTTCTTCTTCGCTTTTCAGAGCGATGTAAGCGTCGATGAAGTCGTCGCTGAAAACGCCGCCTTTGGTCAGGAACGCACGACCTTTGTCCAGCTCTTCCAGGGCTTCTTTCAGGCTGCCGCAAACTTGCGGGATCTCTGCTGCTTCTTCTGGCGGCAGGTCGTACAGGTTTTTGTCAGCTGCATCGCCAGGGTGGATCTTGTTCTGGATGCCGTCCAGGCCAGCCATCAACAGAGCAGCGAAAGCCAGGTACGGGTTGGCTGCCGGATCCGGGAAACGTGCTTCGATACGACGGCCACGTGGGCTGGAGACGTAAGGAATACGGATCGAAGCGGAGCGGTTGCGGGCCGAGTAGGCCAGCATGACTGGAGCTTCGAAACCTGGAACCAGACGCTTGTAGGAGTTGGTCGCAGGGTTGGTGAAGCCGTTCAGCGCCTTACCGTGCTTGATGATGCCGCCGATGAAGTACAGAGCGGTGTCGGACAGGCCGGCATAGCCTTCGCCAGCGAAGGTGTTCTTGCCATCTTTGGCGATGGACATGTGAACGTGCATACCCGAACCGTTATCGCCGTACAGAGGCTTAGGCATGAAGGTAGCGGTACGGCCGTAGGCGTCAGCAACGTTGTGAACAACGTACTTGAGGGTCTGAACTTCGTCAGCTTTCTTAACCAGAGTGTTGAACTTCACGCCGATTTCGTTCTGACCAGCAGTCGCCACTTCGTGGTGGTGAACTTCTACGGTCTGGCCCATTTCTTCCAGAGCGTTGCACATTGCGGTGCGGATTTCGTGGTCGTGGTCGAACGGTGGAACCGGGAAGTAACCGCCTTTGATACCTGGACGGTGGCCCTTGTTACCGCCTTCGATGTCCGCGTCGGACATCCAGGAACCTTGTTCGGAGTAGATCTTGAACATGGAACCGGAGATGTCGGATTTGAATTTCACTTCGTCGAAGATGAAGAATTCTGGCTCAGGACCTGCGAATACGGTGTCACCGATACCGGTGGACTTCAGGTATTCCTCGGCGCGGTGAGCGATGGCGCGCGGGTCGCGATCGTAACCTTGCATGGTCGAAGGTTCGATGATGTCGCAAACCAGGATCAGGGTCGGCTCTTCGGTGAACGGGTCCAGAACGGCAGTGTCGTCGTCTGGCAGCAGGATCATGTCGGAAGCTTCGATGCCTTTCCAGCCGGAGATGGAGGAGCCGTCGAACATCTTGCCGACTTCGAAGAAGTCGTCTTCCAGCGCATCGCGAGCCGGCATGGTCACGTGGTGCTGAGTGCCTTTGGTGTCCGTGAAGCGCAGATCAATCCACTTAACGTCATGATCTTTGATGAGTTGAACCGACTTCGACATGCTGTCCTCCGGGGTGAATGAGGGCTGGGTAGTAGTGAGCCCTTTAATTTGGGTGATGCCGGGCGCGATAGTCGACCAAGGCAACCTGCCTCACAAGGGAGCAAATTGCATGCCAGTGCCCCGAGATGGGTTTTTTACCTGAAACGCTGGTGTTTTCACCCTTAAATCAGTTTTTTATGAAAATACACGCACCAAAATAGACCTAAATATTGCGCGACAGATCCATTTTGGTGCGTCGATGATTGGTCGCACGATAACTGGTTAAACCTTGAGCAATTTCCGCTATAATCCCGCCCCCTCTTTTTCGGCTGGCATCTCGCGCGCTGTTTCCATGAAACTAATCGTTAAAGTTTTCCCAGAAATCACTATCAAAAGCCCGCCGGTGCGCAAGAAGTTCATCCGCCAGCTGGCCAAGAACATCCGTACGGTCCTGCGTGAAGTAGACCCGGACGTGGTGGTGGGTGGCGTTTGGGACAACCTCGAAGTCGAGACCCAGCTCACCGAGCCGAAGAAGCTTGAGGAAATAAACGAGTGCCTGCGCTGCATGCCGGGCATCGCCAATTTCCTTCAGGTCGCCGAATACCCGCTGGGCGACATGGACGACGTCGTTGCCAAGTGCAAGCTGCACTACGGTGACCTGCTGCCGGGCAAGATGTTTTCCGTGCGCTGCAAGCGTGCGGGCAAGCATGCTTTCAGCTCGATGGATGTGGAAAAGTACGTCGGCAGCCAGTTGCGCCGTCAGTGCGGGGCCGCCGGAATCGAGTTGAGAAAGCCGCAAATCGAAGTGCGCATGGAAATTCGCGACCAACGGTTGTTCGTCGTCCACAGCCAGCACAACGGCCTGGGCGGCTACCCGCTCGGCGCGCTGGAACAGACCCTGGTCCTGATGTCCGGCGGTTTCGATTCCACGGTGGCGGCCTACCAGGTCATGCGCCGTGGGCTTATGGCGCATTTCTGCTTCTTCAACCTCGGTGGCCGCGCCCATGAACTGGGTGTGATGGAAGTGGCCCATTTCATCTGGAAAAAGTTCGGCAGCTCCCAGCGCGTGCTGTTTGTCAGCGTACCGTTCGAGGAAGTTCTTGGAGAAATTCTCGAAAAAGTCGACAACAGTCATATGGGCGTGGTTTTGAAGCGTATGATGTTGCGCGCAGCTTCGTCTGTTGCCGATCGCCTGGAAATCGACGTACTGGTGACCGGCGAAGCGATTTCCCAGGTGTCCAGCCAGACGCTGCCCAATCTGTCGCTGATCGACTCAGCGACCGACAAGCTGGTGCTGCGGCCTCTGGTCACCAGCCACAAGCAGGACATCATCGATCAGGCGATCGAGATCGGCACCGCCGACTTCGCCCGACACATGCCTGAGTATTGCGGGGTGATTTCGGTCAACCCCAAGACCAACGCCAAGCGCAACCGCGTTGAGTACGAAGAAAAACAATTCGACATGGCGATTCTCGAGCGTGCGCTCGAACGCGCCAGACTGGTCACGATCGATCGCGTCATCGACGATCTGAGCAAGGATGTCGAAATTGAAGAAGTCAGTCAGGCGCTGGCCGGCCAGGTGATTCTCGACATCCGTCATCCGGATGCCCAGGAAGACCAGCCGCTGCAACTGCCCGGCATTGAGATACAGACACTGCCGTTCTACGCACTGAACAGCCGTTTCAAGGAACTGGATGAGACTCGCCAGTACCTGTTGTATTGCGACAAAGGCGTCATGAGCCGCCTGCATGCTCACCATTTGCTCAGTGAGGGGCATGCCAATGTGCGCGTTTATCGACCGAGCTAAGTGCCCGGGGCTGTTTGCCTGTGGCTTGCGTCACCGGCCCCCCGACGCTTGTCGTCAAGCCGTAACGGCCTTGGCCGACTCTACCTGTTAATCGCTGCCCGCCTTGCTGACAGCTGACCGAATCCTCTGATCGAGATACACAAGTGATCGAAAATCTACGCAACATCGCCATCATTGCTCACGTTGACCATGGTAAAACCACCCTCGTCGACAAGCTGCTGCGCCAGTCCGGTACCCTTGAGCGCAACGAGCTCAACGACGAGCGCGTGATGGACTCCAACGACCAGGAAAAAGAGCGCGGTATTACCATTCTCGCGAAGAACACCGCGATCAACTGGAATGGCTACCACATCAACATCGTCGACACCCCGGGCCACGCCGACTTCGGTGGTGAAGTAGAGCGCGTGATGTCGATGGTCGACTCCGTTCTGCTGCTGGTCGACGCTCAAGACGGCCCTATGCCGCAAACCCGTTTCGTGACCAAGAAGGCTTTCGAAGCCGGCCTGCGTCCAATCGTGGTCATCAACAAGGTTGACCGTCCAGGCGCGCGTCCGGACTGGGTTCTGGACCAGATCTTCGACCTGTTCGACAACCTGGGTGCTACCGAAGAACAGTTGGACTTCCAAGTCGTCTACGCCTCGGCCATCAACGGCATCGCCGGCCTGGACCACACCGACATGGCCGAAGACATGACCCCGCTGTACCAGGCGGTCGTCGACCACGTACCTGCACCGAAAGTTGACCGTGATGGTCCTTTCCAGATGCAGATCTCGGCACTGGACTACAACAGCTTCCTGGGCGTCATCGGTGTTGGCCGTATCGCTCGCGGTCGCGTCAAGCCTAATACCCCGGTTGTGGCGATCAGCGCTGACGGCAAGCGTCGCAACGGTCGTATCCTCAAGCTGATGGGTCACCACGGTCTGCACCGCATCGACGTTGAAGAAGCAGCTGCCGGCGACATCGTCTGCATCAGCGGCTTCGAAGAGCTGTTCATCTCCGACACCCTGTGCGACCCACTGACCGTCGAAGCGATGAAGCCGCTGACCGTTGACGAGCCAACCGTTTCCATGACCTTCCAGGTCAACGACTCGCCATTCTGCGGTAAAGAAGGCAAGTTCGTGACGTCCCGTAACATCAAGGACCGTCTGGACAAAGAGCTGCTGTACAACGTTGCACTGCGCGTTGAAGAAGGCGACTCGGCCGACAAGTTCAAGGTTTCCGGCCGTGGTGAGCTGCACCTCTCGGTACTGATCGAAACCATGCGTCGCGAAGGCTTCGAACTGGCCCTGGGCCGTCCTGAAGTGATCATTCGTGAAGTCGACGGCGTCAAGCAAGAACCGTACGAAAACGTGACCATCGACATCCCTGAAGAAGCGCAGGGCAAGGTCATGGAAGAGATGGGTCTGCGTAAAGGCGACCTGAGCAACATGGTGCCGGATGGCAAGGGCCGTGTTCGTCTGGAATACAACATCCCTGCTCGTGGTCTGATCGGTTTCCGTAACCAGTTCCTGACCCTGACCAACGGTGCTGGCATCCTGACCTCGATCTTCGATCGCTACGACACCGTGAAGTCGGGCCACATGTCCGGCCGTCAGAACGGCGTACTGGTATCGGTTGAGACCGGCAAGGCACTGACCTACTCCCTGGAAACCCTGCAGGCGCGTGGCAAGCTGTTCGTTGAACACGGTCAGGAAATCTACAACGGCCAGATCGTTGGCCAGAACAGCCGTGACAACGACCTGGGCGTCAACCCTACCAAGGGCAAGAAGCTCGACAACATGCGTGCTTCGGGTAAAGACGAAACCATCGCTCTGGTTCCACCAGTGAAGTTCACTCTGGAACAGGCTCTGGAATACATCCAGGAAGACGAGCTGTGCGAAGTCACGCCTAAGTCGATCCGTCTGCGCAAGAAGATCCTCGACGAAAGCGAGCGTACCCGCGCCGCCAAGAAAGCCAAGGCTTGATAATTAGCCCCGGCGGAACAAAAACGCCCCCGGTCGCAAGACCGGGGGCGTTTTTTTATGTCTGGGATTCATGCCCAGACCATGATTTTGCAATGCGATATGAATGTAGGAGCTGCCGAAGGCTGCGAAAGCGGTTTATCTGATAGACCCATTCGCAGCCTTCGGCAGCTCCTACAAAACCGTGTTTACCGGGCGACAGCGCCGCGCCAGTGTCACAACGAGATCAGAACTTGATCGGCACCCGCCCCGAATTGGCATTCAGGGTGCCATGGTCCTGGCGTACCACTTCCTTGGGCTTGTAGGCGCAATAGCCGGGGCGCGGGCCGATCCTGGGGTGGTTGCGGCAGGTGTCCGGACGCTTGTCGTAGATGGTGCACAGGCGGCTCTTGCGGTCCAGGTACAAGCAATCGTTGTTGCTCATGCGCTGCAAGGTGAAGATCCCCGTCTTCTGATTGAAGCGCTCGACGACGCCTTCCTTTTGCAGGCGCTTGGCGATGTTCTTCGGGTTATCGCCCTGTTCGAACTCGTCGACGATACCGATCCTGATCAGGTCCTTGATCTTCGCTTCCACGGGCAAGGTGCAGCAGCTGGAAACGCAGCCTCCGCACATGTAGCTGGAGTATTTCTGCCAGGTCTCAAGACGGTCGAGCTCTGCGGCGGCGATCAGGGTGGGTTTCATCAGGTCCGGTTCCGGGTGTATCAGGGCGCGCGATCATACCGGGAGCCGGGCATTTGCAATACTGCAAAATATCTCACGCGACTATCGGTCGGGGGTGATATGCCGGGCAAGCTCGGCAATCTGCTCCTGACGCTCGGCCTGGCGCAACTTCGCCTGAGGGTTGAGCGACGACCATTGTGGATGTGCACGTGCCTTGCGCAGAGCCTCGGGCAGCTTGCCTTCGCGCCAGGTTTTATCCTGCAGGCTGTCGAGCTGGATGCGTTCCATCGCGGCATGACCGCGGGCGTTGAGCGCCTGCAGCAATTGCCGCTGACGCAAGGCCAACAGGCGCAGCACCGCATCATCCACCGTCAGTTCGCGCTGGCCCTTGAGCTTGCCCAACAGCCGCGAGCCGTAACTGCGCGCCGTTTGCAGGGCGCCACCGGCCAAGGCGCCGACCAGTGCCGCCGCGCCCAGGGTGATGCCACCGACCAGCAGATCAACCCCGGCCCCGGCCGCTGCACCCGCAGCGATACCGCCGCCGACCCGCACCCCGAGCTGCTTGAGGGTTTCCGGGTTGAACAAATCATCGCCCCAGCGGCCGTCGAGCAAAGGCAAGTCCGCCGCTGCGGCGTCCTGGGTGCGGAAGGCGTATAGCGTCAGCAAGGCCTCCACGCAGCGTTGCTCGCGCTGGCGAATGCTCTTGCGCAGCTCATCGATGGCCTGTTGCACCTGGCCCGCCTCGGTCGCCACGCTGCGGCGGCAGGCCGCGCAGTCGATCAGCAGCTCGGCGATCAGATGGTTTGCGCTTTGCCAACGGGCCTGGCGTTGAGCTTCAATATCGACGATCAGGCGCTGCAACTGATCCCGGCCATGTTCGAGCAGTAACATCAGGTTTTCATACAAACGCCGCTCGCCATCCTCAGGCGGCGCCACGCTATCGAAACGCACCAGCGCATGCAGACCGAGCCGGGCCAACGCCTCACGCCATTGCGACTCGCGGTGCCCGGCGCCACTGACGAAATTCAGCACCGGCAATAGCGGCTTGCCGCACCCGGCCAGCACTGCCAGCTCGTCGCGATACTTGGCCAGCACCGGCTCACGGGCGTCGATCACATAAAGCCCGGCGTCGCAGGTCAGCAGCTGGCGCAGCACCTTGGCCTCCTGCTCGAAGCGTTGCCGGGCTTCGCTGCCTTCAAGAAACCGCGCCAGACGCGCCGGGCCATCCAGGCGTTCGCCGGGGCGGTCGAGGCTTTCCAGGTAGTCGAGCAGGGCGATGGCGTCTTCCAGGCCGGGGGTGTCGTACAGCTCCAACAGCGCTTCGCCGTCCACCGACAGCCGCGCGCCTTCGACGTGGCGCGTAGTACTGGGCCGGTGGGAGACTTCGCCAAAACCGACATCGCGAGTCAGGGTTCGCAGCAGCGAGGTCTTGCCAACATTGGTATGGCCGACCACGGCGAGCTTCAGAGCTTTAGTCATGACCCTTCTCCAGCCAGCTCAGCGGTGCACTGTCGGCCCAGGGCAATTGCAGGTGTTGCAGGGCTTCGTGCCAGTCTCCAAGGCGCGCCGAGTCCAGTGCCTGCCCGGTGGGCGCGGGCAGTAGCCAGACGCGGGTAGCCGTGGCACAGCGGGCCAGTTCGGCGATCAGCGCCAGGCTGCCGCGATCCGGCGAGCGCCGCGGGTCGCAGGCGATGGCCAGACGGGCAGGGGGGAAGCGGGTCAACTGATCGAGGAGTTTCTTGCGCGACTCGCGGCTATCGAGAATCCCGGCGTCGGCGACTGTTTTGGGTAGAACGGGCGGCCAGCTGCGTTGTTCGTCCAGTTCGATGGCGACGAGCACGGCGCCATCGCTGTCCTGCGCCGACACACCGCTGGGCACCTGATGCAAGGCAGACGGTGCCGGGTCATTCACACCCAGGCGCTCGCTGCTGGGCATCAACCGTTCACGCAACGTGCCGTAGCCGGGCAGATTAAGGTCCAGGGTCAACTGATCGCGCCCTCGACGCCAACGCCACAGGCAGAGCAACGACAAGAGCAAGCGCGGCAGGATGCCGTAGACCAGCAACACACCCACCAGCCAGGTCGCCCAGAGCTGACGGGCTGCTTCGATGCTGCCGTCACCGCTGGCGCGGATCAGGCTTTCATCGGGTACGCCAAAGCCCAGCAGTGCGGGAAGTGCACCAAGGGCCTGAGTCAGATGAACGAAGGTCTCGCTGCCAAGGATGGTGGTTTCCCAGACGAAGCCATAGCGCCGCGTCGCCATCAACAGCAGCATCAGCGCCAGGGCGCAGAGCAGCGTCACCGTCCACAGGCTGTTGACCAGCAGACCCAAGGCCCAACGATTCAGGCGCTGGCGCTGCAGCAGCACCAATAGCGCCGGAGCCAGTTGCGCGGCCCTGGCGTCACGAGCGAGTTTGTCACTGAGCCACAACCACAGGCGCCCAAGACTGGCGCCGTGCTCACCGGCCAGGAGCAGGCCCGCCAACCAGCCCAGCAGCAGAATCAGGTTCAACCCCAACAGGCTGCCCAGGGCCCAGAACACATTGACCGGATGCAGGCCGTCGCCCATGGCCGCCAACGCCAGGCCCGCGCCGCTGAAAAGCGCGACGAGCATCAGCGCCAGCAACGCCAGGCGTGCGCCCTGCTTCCAGTGCCGAAGGGCCTCGGTCAAGCCGTCACGTTCGGCCAGCCACAGCGCGCGGCGGATGATCCGCGTACGCAAGTCACCGCCCTCGGCACGGGCGCGGCGATTGGCTTCCTGATCCTCCAGCGCACCGGCCTGCTCTTCACGCAGGCGAAGGGTTTCTGTGAGCCAGAGAGTGTCGAGTGGGGTCAAAGCAGTCACACAAATCCTCTAATCAATACGGTTTCGTAGGAGCCGGGCTTGCCCGCGAAGGACTCAACGCGGTGCTCCCGACACTCCGCGCCGCCTGGTTCGCGGGCAAGCCTCGCTCCAACAGATCTCTTAAACTGGAGCATACCCGCTGCATACCCGCGCGGTGTTATTCTCGCCGCCATGAAAAAACATCTCCCCCTCAGCCTGATAGCCGCCCTCGGTGAAAACCGGGTGATCGGCGTCGACAATTCCATGCCCTGGCATTTGCCGGGGGATTTCAAATATTTCAAGGCCACGACCCTCGGCAAGCCGATCATCATGGGCCGCAAGACCTGGGATTCCCTCGGTCGCCCGCTGCCCGGTCGGCTGAATCTGGTGGTCACCCGCCAGACCGATCTGCAACTGGAGGGCGCCGAAGTCTTCACTTCCCTGCAATCCGCCGTTGCCCGTGCCGAAGCCTGGGCACAGGAGCAGGGTGCCGACGAAGTGATGCTGATTGGTGGTGCACAGTTATACGCCCAGGGCCTGCCCGAAGCCGACCGCCTGTACCTGACCCGCGTGGCATTGAGTCCCGAAGGCGACGCCTGGTTCCCTGAGTTCGATCCACAGCAATGGCAATTAGTCTCCAGTACCGAGAATGCTGCTGCCGAGGGCAAGCCAGCGTACAGTTTTGAAGTCTGGGAACGCGTCTAATCCGGTCATTCAAACTGTAACAAAAGTGTCGCTTTTGACTCGCGTGTCGCGAATCGTTCTCGCCATGACGCACCCAGAACGCATGCAGTCGTTGACGTGCCTGAACTGTCACAGGATTTTGTTACGGTCGGTCTCCTTTATTTGTCGGAGGGGATACGGATATGAAATTCGCGCCAACACTGCTAGCCGCCGCACTCACTTTGGGCCTGGGTCTGGGCCTTGTCGGCCAGGCCGGTGCCACCGAGTTGAAGCACTGGCCCGAAGCTGCCGCCAAGCAGCTCGACGCCATGATTGCCGCCAATGCCAACAAGGGCAATTTCGCGGTTTTCGACATGGACAACACCAGCTATCGCTACGACCTGGAAGAGTCCCTGCTGCCGTTCCTGGAAAACAAAGGCGTGCTGACCCGGGAAAAACTCGACCCGTCGCTGAAACTGATCCCCTTCAAAGACACGGCTGACCACAAGGAAAGCCTGTTCAGCTACTACTACCGCCTGTGCGAAATCGATGACATGGTTTGCTACCCATGGGTCGCGCAAGTGTTCTCCGGCTTCACCCTGCAGGAGCTCAAAGGTTACGTGGACGAGCTGATGGCTTCCGGCAAGCCGGTGCCGAGCACCTATTACGAAGGCGACGTGGTCAAGCAGATCAACGTTGAGCCGCCGAAAGTCTTCACAGGGCAAGCCGAGCTGTACAACAAGCTGATGGAGAACGGCATCGAGGTCTACGTCATGACCGCCGCTTCCGAAGAGCTGGTGCGCATGGTCGCCGCCGACCCGAAATACGGCTACAACGTCAAACCGCAAAACGTGATTGGCGTGACCACCCTGCTCAAGGATCGCAAGACCGGCGAGCTGACCACCGCGCGCAAGCAGATCAGCGCTGGCAAATACGACCCGAAAGCCAATATGGGCCTGGAACTGACGCCTTACCTGTGGACCCCGGCAACCTGGATGGCCGGCAAGCAGGCAGCGATCCTGACCTACATCGACCAATGGAAGAAACCGGTCCTGGTCGGCGGCGACACCCCGAGCAGCGACGGCTACATGCTGTTCCACAGCGTCGACGTCAGCAAAGGCGGCGTACACCTGTGGGTCAACCGCAAAGACAAATACATGAAGCAGCTCGACGGCATGATGAAGTCCAACGCCGAGGCGCAAGCCAAGGAAGGGCTGCCAGTGACGGCTGACAAGAACTGGGTCATCGTCAAGCCTGACGAAATCCAATAAGGCCAGATTTCCCCAGGGCAGCGATGGCTTCCGAGTAATGGTCGAAGCTAGCTCTGGGGGCAAATTGTGGGAGCGAATTCATTCGCGAAAGCTTTATTCCGGACGTCGCCAATGTGTTGGATATCCTGGCCCCTTCGCGGATGAATCCGCTCCCACAGAACCGATGATATTCACGCACTACTGTGGGAGCGAATTCATTCGCGAAAGCTTTATTCCGGACGCCGCCAATGTGTTGGATGTACTGGCCCCTTCGCGGATGAATCCGCTCCCACAGAACCGATGACATTCACGCGCTACTGTGAGAGCGAATTCATTCGCGAAAGCTTTATTTCGGACGCCGCCCACACAAGAAATGTGACGAATATGAAGGACCGCTCTCTATCTCTTGAGTGAAATTTCCGAAACAATCCCGGCCGCTTGTTTCTGCGAATTTCCGGGACTAGCCTGCGTCCCGCCACTGAAAAATTCGGTGGTCGGGCGTGAGAACCCGGTTCGACCAGCAAGCAAGAAGCGTCATCAAGTTGATTTGCCAAGTGCTTTATTGGCAGATGCTTTATGGCGGCTGTGACGGGCAGACTTCGGTCTGGCCGGGTTCTTTGCTTGTCGGTCGCCCGGTTTCTCACCCCGTTTCACAGCCGCCACCCCCTTTGTCGCGTGAGAAACAACGAAGGGCTGGTTATTTGAAGCGAGATAAATATGACCGATTCGTCATATCAGCCTACCCACTAGATCAATGGGGACGCTCAAGCATGCCCAAGGGACGAAGCCACAATTTATCCTGGGTGCTCAGCCAACGGGCCAAGGGCATTACCCTCTTATCCGCAAAGCAGAAAGCCAGTTAAAGGTCTACCTTTTCGCGTATCACACGCTTATCCAGCCAAGGCTCGGAGAGGCGTTTATGCCTCCGGATCGACACCCCTTTCTCAAGGTTCCAGTCTGTGCCGACTCATGCGGTTTATCAAAACATGCGTCGCTGATGTCAACCTGATTGACATTGAGTTGTACCTGTTTCACTCAATTCTCAAGGGTTAATCCCGTCACAGACATAAAAAAGCCGCCTGCATGCAGGCGGCTTTTTAGTTCAACAGAGGTCGCTTACGGCACCAACTTATCCAGCATCGCCTTGTCCCGAACTGCACCCTTATCGGCGCTGGTGGCCAGCAGGGCGTAGGCTTTCAGGGCCGTGGTGACTTTGCGTGGGCGCGCTTCCACCGGTTTCCAGCCTTTCTCGTCCTGCTCGGCACGGCGTCGGGCCATCTCGGCGTCGTCGATCATCAGGTTGATCGAGCGGTTCGGGATGTCGATCAGCACTTTGTCGCCATCGCGCACCAAACCGATGGCGCCGCCCGCTGCCGCTTCCGGCGAGGCGTGGCCGATGGACAGGCCCGAGGTACCGCCCGAGAAACGACCGTCAGTCAGCAGCGCACAGGCTTTGCCCAGGCCCTTGGACTTCAGGTAGGACGTCGGATAGAGCATTTCCTGCATGCCCGGGCCGCCTTTCGGGCCTTCGTAACGGATGATCACGATGTCGCCCGCTTTGACCTCGTCAGCGAGGATGCCGCGTACGGCGCTGTCCTGGCTTTCGAAGATCTTGGCGTTGCCTTCAAAGACATGGATCGACTCATCGACACCGGCGGTTTTCACCACGCAGCCGTCCAGGGCGATATTGCCGTACAGCACGGCCAGGCCGCCTTCTTGCGAGTAGGCGTGCTCGACACTGCGGATGCAGCCGTTTTCACGGTCGTCGTCCAGGGTGTCCCAACGGGTTGACTGGCTGAACGCCACCTGGGTCGGGATACCGGCCGGGCCTGCCTTGAAGAAGGTGTGCACCTCTTCGTCGGTGGTCTGGGTGATGTCCCACTTGGCGATGGCTTCGCTCATGGTCTTGCTGTGCACGGTCGGCATTTCGGTGTGCAGCAGGCCGCCACGGGCCAGTTCGCCGAGGATGCTGATGATGCCACCGGCGCGGTGCACGTCTTCCATGTGGTACTTCTGGATGTTCGGCGCGACCTTGCACAGCTGCGGCACTTTGCGCGACAGGCGATCGATATCGCGCAGATCGAACGGGATCTCGGCTTCCTGGGCGGCGGCCAGCAGGTGCAGGATAGTGTTGGTCGAGCCGCCCATGGCGATGTCCAGCGTCATGGCATTTTCAAATGCCTTGAAGTTGGCGATGTTGCGCGGCAGGACCGAATCATCGTTATCGCGGTAGTACTGTTTGCACAGATCGACGATGGTGCGGCCGGCGCGCAGGAACAGTTGTTCGCGATCACTGTGGGTCGCCAGTACCGAACCGTTGCCCGGCAGGGCCAGGCCCAAGGCTTCGGTCAGGCAGTTCATCGAGTTGGCGGTAAACATGCCGGAGCACGAACCGCAGGTCGGGCAGGCGCTGCGCTCGTATTCGGCGACTTTTTCGTCGCTGGCACTGGAGTCGGCGGCGATGACCATGGCGTCGACCAGGTCCAGGCCGTGGCTGGCCAGCTTGGTCTTGCCCGCTTCCATCGGCCCGCCGGAGACGAACACCACCGGGATGTTCAGGCGCAGGGCGGCCATGAGCATGCCGGGGGTGATCTTGTCGCAGTTGGAGATACAGACGATGGCGTCGGCGCAATGGGCGTTGACCATGTATTCCACGGAGTCGGCGATGATTTCGCGGCTCGGCAGGGAATACAGCATGCCGTCATGGCCCATGGCGATGCCGTCGTCGACCGCGATGGTGTTGAATTCCTTCGCCACACCACCGGCGCGCTCGATCTCACGGGCGACCAGTTGGCCAAGGTCCTTGAGGTGCACGTGACCCGGTACGAACTGGGTGAAGGAGTTGGCGATGGCGATGATCGGTTTCTTGAAGTCTTCGTCCTTCATGCCCGTGGCGCGCCACAAGGCACGTGCGCCGGCCATGTTGCGGCCGTGGGTGGACGTTTTCGAGCGGTAATCAGGCATTGGAGCACTCCGGCAAAAAAGGCTAATCAGAACAGGGAGTGAGCTTCTGTAGGCTTCATACGCATGCGTCAGTCAACGCTGCAACGAAGGAACCGCACGCAACGGGATCACCGGGCGCTCGGCTTGAGCTCATAAACCCGCCGGGGATGACTGGCGATGAATAGCGGCGATTCTACACCTCTCAGGCGCGCTTGACATGGCGCCTGAGCGACGTAGAGCGGTCATTCATCAACAGCGGCTTTCTGGTTCGCCTGACAACGCTTTCGCAGCCTTCGACAGTTCCTACAAATTCTGATTTCAACTCAAGTAGTTGCGTTATGCCAATTCACTCAAAGCCTTACAATACTCTGGATCTTGTGCAGATAGGTCTGCCCCTGCACCGGCGCAAACAGAAGTGCACTTTCGCTCCAGCTCGAAGGCAGTCGGCTGACTTCCTCAAAATAACCAGCCACCTGATCAGCGTTATCTTCCGGCACCAGATTCATCATGTAATCCAGCCCGCCCGGCCTGCCCAGGAACTCACCCAGGACAAAACCCGTACGTTTCCAATCATGGTTTTCATAGAAAATACGATCACCCGGCGATTGAGGCTGTTCGGGCACATAAAGAATGTACTGGCCAGATGCACCGTGAATCACGAAGAGACGCTTGAGACTAATGCCACCATGCTGCGGCATCTGGATGCAGCCAACCTCCAGACCGTCCTCATCGGATGCCTGCTCGGCGTAGATGACCTGATTAATCAACGCAGCACCGGCCTGGCTGAGCAAGCCACGGGATTGTTGGTCAGCCACCATGCGGGCCATGTTATCGCGTATATAATCTACAGTTTTTTCGTCAATCATTTTTAAAGTCCATTTAAGTTAAAAATCTTCCTGACGACGTTTATAGGTGTCTGCCATCAAGATACGAGAAAAATAACAATCCTTCTTCAATGGCGCGGGATATTTATTTAGATAAATGCACGGTTCGATGTTTCACGGCAAACATTGTCATGTATCACCGGCAATCTTATGCCTATTTCACAGACCAGACGTTCACGCATCCTACAAATGAGTAACTATGCATGAAGCAGTGAAACTTAATGCCCCGTCTGTGGCCAATATCACAGCCCGATCCAGGCTATCTGGTTAGACTTGCCCTCATTAATATCTCAAAGGGAATTGCAATGCCCGCCCTGAAAGGCTCGCTGTATTTTTACCTGACCATCGCCGTGGTCCAGGCACTGGTGGTGCTCGCGTTAGTCGACCTGGAGCACCCCGCGCTAGTCGCGGCGGTGATAGCACTGGTGCTGGTGGTGGGGACCAACCTGCAATTGCTCGGCGAACAGGCCGGGCAGCGGCGTACCTGGCTGGGAGTATCAGCCCTGGGGCTGCTGTTTGCGGCGGTCAGCGCCTGGGTATTCGGCTACACCGGCGCCGACATTCCCGCAGATTCGCGTCTGGCGGGTTGCTGGATCATGAGCGCTGTGGCTGCCGGTTATATCGCCACGGCGTTGATCCAGGCCTGGCCGGGGCAGCAGAGCTATCTGCCGCCCTATGAGGTTCTGTTCCGCCAGGCCTGGAACAATGGCTTTATCGTCCTGCTGGCGCTGTTGCTGACCGGCCTTTTCTGGTTGCTGCTGTGGTTGTGCAGCCATCTGTTCAGCATGCTCGGCATCGATGCTTTCGACCGACTGTTCTCCTCCAAAGAGTTCATCATCTTCAGCCTGGCGCTGCTGTTTTCCCTCGGCATGCGCATGGGCCGGGAAAACGCCCAGGTCATCACCCTGTTGCGCGGCGTGTTGCTGACTCTGTGCCGCTTCCTTATGCCTCTGGCGGCGCTGATTGTGCTGCTGTTTACCGCGACCTTGCCCTTTACCGGCCTCGCAACCATCTGGCAGACCGGCTACTCGACGCCGATCCTGCTGTGCATGGTGGCGGTGAGCATCTTCCTGATCAACGGTGTATTTCAGGACGGCCATCAGGCCGTCGGCTATCCGCGCTGGATGGTGGCGCTGATCAACCTGAGCCTGCTGTGCCTGCCGATCCTCGCCGGGCTGGCGGCTTACTCCACCTGGCTGCGCATTGACCAATATGGCCTGACGCCCCAACGCTTTTCGGCAATGACACTGGTCATCCTGAGCATGTTCTACAGCCTGACTGTGGCCGGGGCGGTGACCCTGCGGCACAGCACCTGGTTGGGCAGCCTGCGCATCAGCAACCCGTGGCTGGCCATGCTGACCTTCATGATCCTGATCGCCACCAATACCCCTTGGTTAAACCCGCTGGAGCTGAGCGCCCGCAACCAGGTTCAGCGCCTGCTCGACGGCCGCACTGCCATCGCGGACTTTGATGCCGACACGCTGCGCAACGGCACCGGCGAAATCGGTCGCCGCCACTATCAGGCACTGCTGGAAAAAATCGCCAAGGAGCAACTGTTCGATAAAACCTCCCGTGACCTGCTGCTGGCCGACGAGCCAACGGCAGACTGGGAACGCTACCGGCAGCGCCCGAAAAACCTGACCTGGATCGGCCCGCCGGTTGAAGGCAGCGAACAGTTCGCCGAGCAGGACGTCGGCGAAATGCCTTGCGACGGTGCGGGGTGCGTGCTCTGGGCAGTGGACCTGAACGACGACGGGCAGCCAGAAGTGCTGGAGATTTCGAAGAGGGACTCGGTCTACCCGATCTACTTCTTCACTCGCAGCGCCGAAGGCAAATGGACACAGGCCGGGTTGGTCAACGGGATGCGCAATACCTTCCAGGTCATCGAGCTGATCGAGAAGGGCGAGGGGAAGGTGATGAAGCCAGCGTTCAACAATCTGGATTTCGGGGGGATTCGCTTTACCCCGGAGCCTACGGAAAAACGCTAAGCACAGCCTGTTTGCCGGCAAACACTATTCTGATGTGGGACCGGCTTTAGCCGGGAATACGCCTTCCCGGCTAAAGACGGTCCCACAGGAGAAATATTCAGCCAATCATGCTGTGTCTGATCAGCTATTGGGCAACAACCGCACCGTCATGCTCTTGATGTAGCGCGTCTCGACGATTGCCGGATGCACCGGATGATCCGGGCCCTGGCCGCCGCGTTCGAGCAGCTGGATATTGCGGTCCAGATGGCGGGCGCTGGTCAGCAGGATGTTCTGCAGGTCGTCTTCGGGCAGGTGCATGGAGCACGAAGCGCTGATCAGGATGCCGTCCTTGCTGAGCAGGCGCATGGCCTGTTCGTTGAGACGGCGGTAGGCGCCTTCGCCGTTTTTCAGGTCTTTCTTGCGTTTGATGAATGCGGGCGGGTCGGCCACGATCACGTCAAAGCGCTCTTCGCTGGCTTTCAGTTCCTTCAGGGCTTCGAATACGTCACCTTCGATGCAAGCGACTTTTTCACTGAAGCCGTTGAGGGCGGCGTTGCGCTCAACGCCGTCCAGGGCAAAGGACGAAGCATCAACGCAGGTCACGTCACTGGCGCCGAAGGCCGCAGCCTGAATGCCCCACCCACCGATATAGCTGTACAGGTCCAGTACGCGCTTGCCTTTGACGTAAGGGGCGAGACGCGCGCGATTCATGCGATGGTCGTAGAACCAGCCGGTCTTCTGGCCGCCCATGACCGGCGCTTCGAACTTCACGCCGTTCTCTTCCAGGGCAACCCACTCCGGGACCAGGCCGAACGCGGTTTCGACGTAACGATTCAGGCCTTCAGCGTCGCGGGCAGCGGAGTCGTTCTTGAACAGGATGCCACTTGGCTTGAGCACCTGGACCAGTGCGGCCAACAGGTCTTCCTTGTGGTTTTCCATGGTGGCTGAGGCCAGTTGCACCACGAGGATGTCGCCGAAACGGTCCACAACCAGGCCCGGCAGCAGGTCCGAATCGCCGTAGACCAGGCGGTAGAACGGCTTGTCGAACAGGCGCTCGCGCAGGGACAGGGCGACGTTGAGACGGTGCACCAGCAGCGACTTGTCCAACGGCAGCTTGACGTCACGTGACAGCAGGCGCGCGCAGATCAGGTTGTTGGGGCTCATGGCGACGATGCCCAGCGGCTTGCCGCCCGCCGCTTCCAGTACGGCCTGATCACCGGCGGCGAAACCGTGAAGCGGAGTCGCCGCGACATCGATTTCATTGCTGTAGACCCACAGGTGGCCGGCGCGCAGGCGACGGTCGGCATTGGCTTTGAGGCGCAAGCTAGGCAGAGACATGACGTCGCTCCGAAAAAAAGAGCGGGATTATAGCGCGGGATTTCCCATCACAACGGCCATCGAGCTAATTAAGCAGCGAATGTTCAACGTCGCGCCAGCAGTTGTAGGACTTCGTACCCCTTATGGAATTTTTTTTCATCGCCCAATGTCTTTGTCTACATAGGCTTGCGCGATTTTGAAGGGTTTCATGGTGCCTGGGCGCTGTGGCTCAGCGCTCGGGAAGGGGTAGAATCGCCGCCTGACCCTGAGTGTGTACTTATGTCCCAAGAGCTGACAGCCGAGCAAATTACCGAGGCCTTACAAGGTATCAGTGTGCCACCACAGCCGCAGATCATGGTTGACCTGCAGATGGAACAGTACATGCCGGACCCGGATCTCGGCGTCATTGCCCGCCTGATTTCGCAAGACCCCGGTCTGTCTGGCTCGCTGCTGAAAATCGTCAATTCGGCGCACTATGGCTTGTCCAACAAGATCGCTTCGATCGAACGCGCGGTTAATTTGCTGGGCAGTCGTTCGGTGATCAATATCATCAACGCCCAGTCGATCAAGGGCGAGATGAGCGACGAGACCATCGTCACCCTCAATCGCTTCTGGGACACCGCTCAGGATGTCGCCAATACCAGCCTCACGCTGGCCAAGCGCATTGGCTCACAGACGGTGGACGAGTCCTATGCGTTGGGTCTGTTCCATGATTGCGGTATTCCGCTGATGCTCAAACGCTTCCCCAATTACATGGATGTCCTGGAGGAGGCCTACGCCAACGCCGGACCTGAAACCCGCGTGGTCGACACCGAAAACACGGTGCTGAACACCAATCACTCGGTGGTCGGTTACTTCACGGCCAAGTCCTGGCGGCTACCGGAGCATGTCAGCAACGCTATCGCCAACCATCACAACGCGCTGGCGATCTTCAAGGATGACACTGGCCGTAACGCGCAGCTGAAGAACCTGCTGGGCGTGCTGAAGATGGCCGAGCATATCTGCGAGTCTTACCGGGTGTTGGGCAACCAGACCGAAGACCGCGAGTGGGCCGCCATCGGTCATCTGATCCTCGATTATGTCGGCCTGTCGGACTACGACTTCGAGAACCTCAAGGAAAGCATCCGAGAACTCGGCGCGCACTGATCCTGCGCGCTGCTGCCTGTCGAGCCATTCATGCCTGAATTACCTGAAGTCGAAACCACGCGCCGGGGCATCGCGCCTCATCTGGTGGGTCAGCGGGTCAGCCGCGTGATCGTGCGCGACCGCCGTCTGCGCTGGCCTATCCCTGAGGACCTCGATGTGCGCCTGTCAGGGCAGACCATCATGCAGGTCAACCGCCGCGCCAAGTACCTGTTGATCGAGGCAGAGGTCGGCACCCTTATCAGCCACTTGGGCATGTCGGGCAATCTGCGCCTGGTGGAGGCGGGGCTGCCTGCGCTCAAGCATGAGCACGTCGATATCGAGCTGGAATCGGGCCTCGCCCTGCGCTACACCGACCCGCGGCGCTTCGGTGCCATGCTGTGGAGCCTGGATCCGCTCAATCATGAGTTGCTGATCCGCCTGGGACCGGAGCCGCTGACTGATCTGTTCGACGGCCTGCGCCTGTTCGAGCTGTCCCGAGGGCGATCGATGGCGGTCAAACCATTCATCATGGATAACGCGGTGGTGGTCGGGGTCGGCAATATCTATGCGACCGAAGCCCTGTTCGCTGCGGGCATCGATCCGCGCCGCGAGGCAGGCAGTATTTCCAAGGCGCGCTACGTGAAACTGGCGGTGGAAATCAAACGCATCCTGGCGCACGCCATCGAGCGCGGCGGCACGACCTTGCGCGACTTCATCGGCGGCGATGGTCAACCGGGCTACTTTCAGCAGGAGCTGTTCGCCTACGGACGAGGCGAGGAGCCGTGCAAGGTGTGTGGCACAACCCTGCGGGAGGTCAAGCTGGGGCAGAGGGCCAGTGTGTATTGTCCGAAGTGCCAGAAGTAGGCAATCACCATAATGGTGGATTAGTAACAAAAGCCATACACCTCGGCACTTGCTTAACCAATCGCCCGGTTTATAGTGAGCAGCATTCCATTTTGTTGAGCCTGAAGGATCACGCCATGCGCCCGTTTCGTATTCTTGCTGCCACGCTGGCGCTGCTTCTGGGCATGCAGGCGATGCCTGCCATGGCTGATAAAGAGGCCCACGGCAGCGGCGATCCGGTCTACAGCATCCAGAACCCGCCCACCTACGCGATGATTGGCGACCTGATCATCGCTCGTCCGCTGCTGATTGGCGCAACGATCATCGGCACCGGCCTGTTCATCATCGCCTCGCCGTTCGCGGCACTGGGCGGCAACCTCAAAGAAACCGGCAACGCGTTGGTAGTCGGCCCGGCCAAGGCTGCGTTTGTGCGCTGCCTGGGTTGCTCCGGCGACGGTTACGGCGACAACACCGGCGGCACTCTGGAACGCTGATCGGCGCCGATCAGGCCTTGCTGGTCAGAATCAGATATTTGGCCATCAATTCGTCTTTGCTCTCGACATGGGCTTCATCCAACGGGATGCAGTCCACGGGGCAGACTTGCTGGCATTGCGGTTCGTCGTAGTGACCCACGCACTCGGTACACAGGTTCGGATTGATCACGTAGATCTCTTCGCCTTGTGAAATCGCCTCGTTCGGGCACTCGGGTTCGCAGACATCGCAGTTAATGCAATCGTCAGTGATGATCAGGGACATGAAACACTCCAGCCGCGGCCGACGCCGGGGCATACAAAAGCCAATGCGGCGAATTGTGCCGCATTAGCCCTCCATATGCACTCGCCCTTGCTATCGCTTGAAGCGTTCAGTCAGGGCTTCGGCGACCGCCGGGTGCACGAATTTGCTGATATCGCCGCCAAGAGCCGCGATTTCACGGACCAACGTCGAGGAAATGAACGAATAACGTTCCGAAGGGGTGAGGAACAGACTTTCGACGTCCGGTGCCAACTGGCGATTCATATTGGCCAGCTGGAATTCATATTCGAAATCGGAAACCGCCCGCAGGCCACGTAGAAATACGTTAGCGTTCTGCTCCTTGGCAAAGTGCGCGAGCAACGTGGAAAACCCCATGACCTCCACATTGGGCAGGTGTTTAGTGACCTCGCGGGCCAGCTCCACGCGCTGTTCCAGTGCAAACAGCGGGTTCTTCTTCGGGCTGGCGGCGACAGCGATGATCACATGGTCGAACAGGCGCGAGGCGCGTTCGACCAGATCGCCATGGCCCTTGGTGATAGGGTCGAAGGTGCCTGGGTACAACACTCGGTTCATCGCGTCGTCCTGATCGGGAGTCCGTTGGGGAATCGGATGGTATCGCAGCAATCCCGGTCGGCCAAGTCGGGCAAAGGTCTAGTGCGCCGCAACAGAGCAGTGGCTGTCATTGCGCAAACGTTTAATCAGCCCTGTGGCCTACACCCAAGAACTGTTTACAGGAGCGATTTTACTGTGGGAGCGAATTCATTCGCGAAGGGGCCAATACATCCAACACATTGGCGGCGTCCGGAATAAAGCTTTCGCGAATGAATTCGCTCCCACGGTAGCGCGTGCATACCGTCGGATCCGCGAAGGGGCTGCTCCGGCTTTACAGCAAACATAGAATCTCCCACTGACTTCGCCCCCAAAAAAGCCTGTCTAGCGAATAAACAGCTTATACACCCACCGTAGAATCGCCTTGCCATAGGGCGGGTAAATCAGCCGGGCGGCATTGAAACGCTGCTTGATAAACACGCCCTTGGCCTTGCTGAAGGTCATGAAGCCCTCGCGCCCATGGTAATGCCCCATGCCGGAAGGCCCGACACCGCCAAAAGGCAAGTCATCCTGCGCCACATGCAGCAAGGTGTCATTCAGGCACACGCCGCCGGAGTGAGTGTGCTCCAGCACGCGCTTCTGCTCGGCCTTGTCGTAGCCAAAGTAATACAGCGCCAGTGGGCGAGGGCGATTGTTGATGTAGGCAAATGCCTCAGTGAGGTCGGTGTAGGGGACTATGGGCAGCAGCGGGCCGAAGATTTCATCCTGCATGACACTCATCTCGTCGCTGACGTTGAGCAACAGGCTGAATGGCAGCCGACGTCCCTGACCTTGTGCGAACAGGGATATCACCCGGGCGCCTTTGCTGCGGGCATCGTCCAGATAATTATTGAGCCGGGTCAGCTGTCGGTCATTGATGATGGCGGTGTAGTCCGGATTATCTGCGAGGGTCGGATAAAACGCCCTGACCGCCTGGGTGTAGGCCTCGACGAAACCCTCGACCCGATCGTGGGGCACCAGTACGTAGTCCGGCGCCACACAGGTCTGCCCGGCATTAAGGGTTTTGCCGAAAGCAATGCGTTCGGCAGCATCCTTGAGCGGCACATTGCAGGAGACAATCGCGGGGGACTTGCCGCCCAGTTCAAGGGTGACCGGGGTCAGGTTCTGCGCTGCGGCGCGCATGACATGCCTGCCGACACTGGTCGAACCGGTAAATAGCAGGTGATCGAAAGGCAGACTGGAGAACGCCATGCCCACCTCGGCCTCGCCCAGCACTACGGCGACCAGGTCTTCGGGAAATACCTGGGCGAACAGGCGCGCGAGCAACTCACCGGTGGCCGCAGTGGCCTCGCTGAGCTTGAGCATCACCCGGTTGCCCGCCGCCAGGGCGCCAATCATCGGGCCGATGGCGAGAAACAGCGGGTAATTCCACGGCACGATAATCCCCACCACACCCAAAGGCTGATACACGACCTTGGCTGACGCCGGCTGAAAAGCCAGGCCAACGCGACGGCGCGAAGGTTTCATCCACTGCTTGAGATGCCGACGCGCATCCTTGATGGCCAGCAAGCTGGGCATCAGCTCGGCCAGACGGGTTTCATCGGCGCTGCGATGGCTGAAGTCCTGGCTGATGGCGGCGATCAACGCCTCCTGCTCCCTGACCAGCAACTCGCCGAGGCTCTTGAGCCATTGCAGGCGCTGGCCCAACGCAGGCAGCGGGTTGGCCGCATAGGCCTGACGCTGCTGGGCGAACACATGATCCAGCACGCTGACGGGTTGTGAAGGGCTGGACATGGCAGGGTGCTCATAGAGAGGATCAGCCCCTGTTTAGAGCCTTGGCGCAGAGAAGTCAAACGCGCGCGTTGAAACTATCGATAGTGAAATAAGCAAACATCGATCTCGATGATGTCACCTATCGATCGCAAATATTTACCCTTGATTAAATATCCGCGCAGAATCAGCTCCAGAAGCCAACGAACAAACGCTTGGTTCACTTTAGACTCAAACTAATTTTTTGGAGAATCACATGAAAACCGTAGCCTTTGCCGCACTCTCGTTGTTCAGCGTTTTTGCCTCGGCCAATGAACTTGCCGACACATCTTCCAGCGCTCAACCCTTGTCTCAGGTACAACAGTACAACCAGCATAAAGGCCTGGACGTGGCCAAGGTCACCAGCGTTAGCAACTCCCAGGACCCTGAAAAATTTGACGGTCTGGTTAAAACCCAGTTGACTTATGTTGATAGCACTGGCGCGAAACACAGCCTTGAATACACCACCATGGGTTACGGTCGTCAAAACGGTTAATTGATTCTGGCGCTACTATGCTCAATGTAAAAAACAAAACGCCGCACTCTATGCGGCGTTTTTTTATTTTGAATATATCCAATAGTTTTATGAATGGGTCCGATTTCACTACGGAGAACGCAGAGTTATCCGCAAATCCTCCCGAATAGTTAAATTAAATGTGACAACCTTAACGCTGCCGAACCGACATCCTTGGTCCATTCCAAGAAAAAGTCCGGAGAGGTGACAAGTTGATCAGCACAACCTATTCATGCGTTGGCTGCGGCAAATGCTGTAACGATCATCATGTGCCGCTGACATTGGCTGAAGCGCGGCGCTGGGCGGGGGATGGCGGCACGGTCATTGTACTGGTCGAAGCCTTTCTCGATAGCGGCCTCGGCATTGCCGATACGCAACGCGAACACGCCCTGCGCCGATCCGTGCGGGTCAACAGCGGCACTGCGCAAGCCTGGCTCGCGATTACCTTTGCCGCCTACAACGCCGGTCCCTGTCGAAATCTGGATGCCGATAACCGCTGCGGTATTTACGAGTCGCGCCCGCTGGTGTGTCGCATCTACCCGATGGAAATCAACCCGCATATCCCCCTGCGACCTGAACGCAAGGACTGCCCACCCGAATCATGGGAGCAGGGGCCGCACCTGATTGTCGGTGGGCTGCTGGTCGATACGGAGCTGCAAGCGCTGATTGAACAATCGCGCCAGGCAGACCGCGAGGACATTCGCGCCAAGGCCGCCATTTGCGCACGCCTGGGCATCAGCACCACCGCCTTGAAGAGTGATGGCTTCGCCACGTACCTGCCGGACAGATCCGCGTTCCTTACCGCAGCCGCACAAGTCGATGAGGCTGATGGCGACCATGGATGGACGTTCCTGCTGGCAGATCAGAATCTGGCCGCCAGCCTTCTGCAGCAAGGCGCGGCAATCGGCTATTCGGGCCATGCGCCTTGTACCTTCATTCCATTGTCTCAACAGTCATAACCAGCAATTCGCCAGACCCGACATTTGCGCGCATTCGTTATAGCCCGTCTCCCTTCCTCGCCCGCACAGTAACTGCCGCTCAGGCACCGTTGAGCCGAGCGGCGTCTGACCAGCGCTACTCCGGCCGTCAGCCACTATATTTCTATACCGGAATAAGCCGCCCTGAGCGGCGTCATGCTATTCCTACTTTTTATAGAGGCCGAAGGCCCGGAGTTTCCTGATGAGTGACCGTGAACCGCCCTTGCACCGCAAACCGCCGCTAAGCAATTCGGCCATCATTCTGCGTCTGGCGGGCATCGGCATCGTGATCGGCATTGCCGTCGCAGCCTTTGCCTACGTCAGCGGCGTCCTTGACCCGGAACGCCTCACACCTGCACGCATCGTCGACACCTTCGAGCACAACAACGGCGTATTCCCCGGCTACCGACGCAATCACCCGAAAGGCCAATGCGTTGCGGGTTACTTCGAAAGCAATGGCGCTGCGGCGTCCCTGTCAAAAGCCCAGGTTTTTGCCACCGGCCGTACGCCCATCATCGGCCGCTTCGCCTTGCCCACGGGCAATCCGTACTCGCCGGACAGCGCCGCGCCGATCCGCAGCTTTGCCGTGGAATATCGTCAGGCCAATGGCGAACAATGGCGCAGCGGCATGAACAGCATGCCGGTGTTCCCTGTCAGCACCCCCCAGGCGTTTACCGACCTGCTCAAGGCCACCGCGCCAGACCCGAGCACAGGCAAGCCTGATCCGGCCAAGCCACCGGCATTCTTTGCCGCGCACCCGGAAGCCCAGCCGTTCCTGGCCTGGGTGAAAACCGCCAAGCCGTCCGCCAGCTTCGTCACCGAGACCTATAACAGCGTCAACGCCTTCGTCCTGGTCAATGCCAGTGGCCAGCGCCAGGCCGTACGCTGGAGCCTGGTAGCGCAGGCCAAAGACCCTGCACCAACGCCTGATGCCAAGGACTATCTGGAAAGCGACCTGACCCAGAAGGTGGCCAGCGGCCCGCAACGTTGGGACCTGGTGCTGACCCTGGCCAACCCCGGCGATCCTACCGGCGATGCCACCAAACAATGGCCTGCCGAGCGCAAGACAGTGAACGCCGGCACCCTGGTGGTGGACAGCACCACACCGCAGCTCAGTGGTGACTGCCGCGACATCAACTTTGATCCGCTGGTCCTGCCAGGTGGCATAGAAGGCTCGGATGATCCGCTGCTGGCCGCGCGCTCGGCAGCCTACGCGACCTCCTATATGCGCCGCACCAGCGAAGTCGATCAACTGCAGGCGGCACCCGCCAAGGGGCAACAGCCATGAACCAGCCAACCTCACATTTCGCGCCACTGGCGCGCCTGCTGCACTGGCTGATGGCCGTGATGGTGATCGCCATGCTATTTATCGGCGCGGGCATGGTGGCTTCGGTCTCCGAGCGACATGAATGGCTGCTGCATCTGCACAAGCCGCTGGGGATCGCCATTCTGTTGCTGGTGATCGTGCGCATCGTCGTGCGCCTGTCGACCACTCAGCCACCGCTGCCTGCAGATCTGCCCGCATGGCAAGCCCTGGCCGCCAAGCTGTCCCACTACGTGCTGTACGCAATGATGCTGGCAATGCCGCTGATTGGCTGGGCGATGATTTCTGCCGCCGGAGACCCGGTGATGCTCAGCAGCTCGATCCGCCTGCCATCGATCCTGGCGGCCAATGCCGAAACCTTCGCCGTTCTGCGCAAGGCCCATCGCTACCTGGCGTACCTGTTTTTCCTGACCATCCTCGCCCACCTTGCGGCGGCGCTTTTTCATGGCTGGATCAGAAGGGATGAAGTGCTCGGCAGCATGTTGCGCGGCAAACCCAGGGGATAAACACGATTTTTTGTAGGAGCCGGCTTGCTGACGATAGCGGTGGCATGAGCGACGCAGATCGACATGGCCCACGCTGTCGCCAGTTCCGGCGTGATCGCCACCAAGGCGGCTCCCACAGGTTTTGCGCTATGACCATTAGCCGGATGAAACGACCTAGAGAGGAGCAGACATGACCGAATCCAAATGCCCGTTCAACCACGCCGCAGGCGGCGGTACCAGTAACCGCGACTGGTGGCCGGACCAACTGAACCTGAAAATCCTGCACCAGCATTCATCACTGTCCGACCCAATGGGCAAGGCCTTTGACTACGCCAAGGAATTCAAAAGCCTGGATCTTGAAGCGGTAAAGCGCGACCTGCATGCGCTGATGACTGACTCCCAGGACTGGTGGCCAGCGGACTTTGGCCATTACGGCCCGTTCTTCATTCGTATGGCCTGGCACAGTGCCGGGACTTATCGCACCGCTGATGGTCGGGGCGGCGCCGGGGCGGGGCAGCAACGTTTTGCACCGCTCAACAGCTGGCCGGACAACGTCAGCCTGGACAAGGCCCGTCGCCTGATATGGCCGATCAAACAGAAATACGGTCGCAAGATCTCGTGGGCCGACCTGATCATCCTCACCGGCAACGTCGCCCTGGAATCCATGGGCTTCAAGACCTTCGGTTTCTCCGGCGGGCGCCCTGACGTCTGGGAACCGGAGGAAGACGTGTACTGGGGCAACGAGAAGACCTGGCTGGGCGGCGACGTCCGTTATGGTCAGCAGACCCAGCCACCGGGCGAAGGCACTCTGGTCGCCGAGCCGGAAAAGCACGGTAACGAAGAAAGCCGCACCAACCAGGGCGAGCGCACCCTGGAAAACCCTCTGGCCGCCGTACAGATGGGCCTGATCTACGTGAACCCGGAAGGCCCGGAAGGCGTGCCTGATCCCGTCGCGTCGGCCAAGGACATCCGCGAAACCTTCGGCCGCATGGCCATGAATGATGAAGAAACCGTCGCCCTGATTGCCGGTGGCCACGCCTTCGGCAAGACTCACGGTGCAGGCCCGGCCACTCACGTCGGCCCTGAGCCTGAAGCCGCAGGCCTCGAAGAACAAGGCTTCGGCTGGAAAAACAGCTTCGGCACCGGCAAGGGCGGCGACACCATTTCCAGCGGCCTGGAAGTCACCTGGACCTCGACGCCGACCCGCTGGAGCAACGAGTACCTGGAAAACATGTTCGCCTTCGACTGGGAGCTGACCAAGAGCCCGGCCGGCGCCCATCAATGGACACCGAAAAACGGTGCAGGCGCGGGCAAGATCCCGGATGCCCATGACCCGAGCAAACGTCACGCGCCGACCATGCTGACCTCGGACCTGGCCCTGCGCTTTGATCCGATCTACGAGCCTATTGCCCGGCGCTTCCTGAATAACCCTGAGCAACTCACCGACGCCTTCGCCCGCGCCTGGTTCAAGCTGACCCACCGCGACATGGGCCCGCTGGCCCGTTACCTCGGCCCGGAAATGCCCGCCGAAGAACTGCTCTGGCAGGATCCGATTCCGGCAGTCGATCACCCGTTGGTGGACGACAGCGATATCGCCGCCCTCAAGGCCAGTATTGCCGCTTCGGGCCTGAGCGTGGCGCAACTGGTTACCACCGCCTGGGCGGCCGCTTCGACTTTCCGCGGTTCGGACAGGCGCGGCGGCGCCAACGGCGGTCGTCTGCGCCTTGCGCCGCAAAAGGACTGGGCGGTCAATCAGCCTGAGCAACTGGCAGTGGTGCTGAACACCCTGGAAGGTATCCAGAGCGCCTTCAATGCCAGCGGCAAGAAAGTCTCCCTGGCGGACCTGATAGTGCTCGGCGGCAGCGTCGGTGTGGAACTGGCAGCGAAGAACGCCGGGCATAACGTCAGCGTGCCGTTTACCCCAGGCCGAATGGACGCGAGCCAGGAGCAGACCGACGTCGAGTCGTTCGGCTACCTGGAACCCATTGCCGACGGCTTCCGTAACTATATGGCGGGCCAGTACAGCGTATCCGCCGAAGCCCTGCTGGTGGACAAGGCGCAACTGCTGACCCTGACCGCTCCGGAGATGACTGTGCTGCTTGGCGGCCTGCGTGTGCTCAAGGCCAATGTCGGTGACAGCGCCCACGGCGTTTTCACCCAACGCCCGCAAGCGCTGAGCAATGACTTCTTCATCAACCTGCTGGACATGGGCACCGAGTGGAAACCGGCCTCGCGCACAACCTTCGAAGGCCATGACCGCAAGACCGGCGCGCCGAAATGGACCGCCACCCGTGTCGATCTGGTGTTCGGCTCCCATGCCCAGTTGCGGGCGATTGCCGAGGTCTATGGCAGCGCAGACGCCGAAGGCAAGTTCGTGGCCGACTTTGTGAAGGCCTGGACCAAGGTGATGAATCTGGATCGGTTTGATCTGGAATAGATTCACTGATCTGCAGGAGCGAGGCTTGCCCGCGAAAGCCTCGCTCCTTTGGCCTACCTTTGCGTTAAGATCGACATTACTCCAATAGATGTCGATCCAGTGTCCTGTCTCGCAAATACGTTCATTCTGGTCAAGTGGCTGGTTTTGTCAGGTAAGGCGCCGCGACGAGTCATAGCAGGGCTATGGGGAGGAGCGGCAACGCAGCCTGGCGAAATCAGACGCCGTCCAGATTGAACAGCTTATTTGCGAGACAGGACACTAGCATGGCCCCACGCCTGAAAACCCGTGAACGCATCGTGCAGAGCAGTCTTGCGCTGTTCAACCAGCACGGTGAGCGCAGCGTGAGTACCAATCACATCGCCGCGCACATGGAAATTTCACCGGGCAATCTGTACTACCACTTCCCCAACAAGCAGGCGATCATCGCCGAGCTGTTCAGCGAATACGAAACCCTGGTCCAGAGCTTCCTGCACCCGCCCAAGGGGCGCCTGCCCAAAGTTGAAGACATGCGTCACTACCTGCTGGAAATCCTTGATGGGATGTGGCGCTACCGTTTCCTGCACCGCGACCTTGAACATTTACTGGATGCCGACCCTGAGCTGGCGGCACGCTACCGACGCTTTTCCCAGCACTGCCTGATCCAGGCCAAAGCGATCTACGCAAGCTTCGTCGAGGCGGGGATCCTGGGCATGGACAAGGTGCAGATCGAATCCCTGACCCTCAATACCTGGATTATCCTGACCTCATGGGTGCGTTTTCTGTGCACCACTCGAGAAAATCCTGCGTATCTGAACGAAGATGCCATACGTCGCGGTGTCTATCAGGTACTGATGCTTGAATCCGCCTACGTCACCGCGACCGCGCGGGACGAGGTGAATGCGCTGTGCGAGGCGTTCTACGTGCCCTTGCTACAGGCGCTGGAGTAACCGTCCATGACTTATCCACAGGAGTTCGAGATGTCACTTGCGCAACTGATCAGCCCGCAACAACTGGCCGACCGTCTGGAGCAACCGGGGTTGGTCATTCTCGATTGCCGCTTTGCCCTGGAAGACCTGGATTACGGCCAGCGCAGCTACGCCGGAGGCCACATTGCCGGTGCTCACTTCGCCGATCTGGAGCGCGACCTCAGCGGCCCGATCAGCAAAGGCGTGACCGGTCGTCATCCGCTGCCCGCCCCGCAGGCACTGGTGCAGCGCTTGCAGAACTGGGGCATCGACCCTGACAGCGAAATCGTGCTCTACGACGACGGCCCCGGCATGTACGCGGCCCGTGCCTGGTGGAGCCTGGCCTGGCTGGGCAAGCGCAGCGGCGTCTACCTGCTCGATGGCGGCCTCAAGGCCTGGCATGCGGCGGGCCTGCCTCTGAGCCTTGATCCGCCGAGCAACTATCAGGGCCGCTTTGCCGGCAAGCCGGACATGTCGCTGCTGCTGACGGCCGAAAAGCTGCAGAGCAAACTGGGCAACCCTGAGATGACGCTGATCGACGCCCGTGCCGGTGCGCGCTTTCGCGGCGAAGTCGAGCCGATCGATCCGGTGGCCGGGCATATTCCGGGGGCGCAATGCGTGGCCTTCAACGAAAACCTCGGCCCGGATGGACGCTTCCTGCCCGCAGAACAGCTCAGGCAACGTTTCGAAGAACAGCTGAAGGGGCGCTCGCCGGAAAAACTGGTGTCCTATTGCGGTTCCGGTGTCACCGCCTGCCACAACCTGTTCGCCATGTGCCTGGCCGGTTATCCGTTGGGCAAGCTCTATGCAGGGTCGTGGAGCGAGTGGATCACCGATCCGGCCCGTGAGGTTGCGACCGGGGAGTAAACCCGGACCTGATTTGGAATGAATGTGTGGGAGCCAGCTTGCTGGCGATGGCGGTATTACAGGCAACACATTTATTGCCTGACTCGCCCGCAATCGGATTTGTAGGAGCTGCCGAAGCTGCGAACAGGCCGACACGCCGCATTCGCAGCCTTCGGCAGCTCCTACAAGATCTCATTTCACATGAGGTTCATTGCCCCAACGCCCAACGCAACACAAAGAACACCAGCAACCCGCCGCCAATGGTCGCCAGCAGATTCCGGCTGAACGCCGCGATGGCGATCGCCACGATCCCCGCCAGCAAATAAGCGTTGTCGAAGCTCACCTGCCAGTGTTCGCCATCAGGCAGCAGCATGCCGGGGGCGACGATAGCGGTAAGCACCGCAGTCGGCACATAGTGCAGTCCCTGACGGACCACGGGCGGGAAGCTGATGTCGGGCCAGGCAAACAGGCTGTAGCGCATGAGAAAGGTAATGGCAGTCATGCCGAGGATCAGCCACCAGTAACTCATGAGTGCACCTCACTGCGCTGGTCCACATCGGCTCTGCGGCGCTCAAGCAGCACGCCCACGGCAATGCCGCTGAAAGCTGCGGCCATCAGCCCAAGTTTGTACGGCCAGCTGTAGGTCAGCAGTGCCACAGCGGCGGCAGCCAGGGCGGCAGCGATCTGAGGTTTGTTACGCAGCAGCGGCACGACGATGCCGATAAAAGTCGCCAGCATGGCGAACTCCAGGCCCCAACCGGCCATATCCGGCACGGCCTGGCCAAACAGCACCCCGACCAGGGAACTCAACACCCAGCAGGCATATAAGGCACTCGCCACGCCGAGCCAATACCAATGCGCCAGGGGCGTGCGGCCATGGACCAGATAGAAACGCTGGACCACGGCAAAGGTTTCATCGGTCAGCCAGAATGCCAGCAGCAGGCGCCAGCGCTGCGGCAGCTCGCTGACCTGGGGTTGCAGGGTCGCGCTGTACAGCACATGGCGCAGATTGACGATAAAAGTGGTGACCAGAATCACCGCGGCACTGGCCCCGGCGCCCATCAGGCTGATCACGATAAATTGTGCGGAACCGGCGTAGACGAACAGCGACATGCCGACCGACTGCCACAGAGACAGGCCGGAAACACCGGCCAATGTGCCGAAAATGATACCGAAAGGCGCGATACCGACCAGCATGGGTACGCTGTCGCGAAGACCGCGAGAAAAAAACTGACTGCGGGACATAGATAGTTCTCCTTGTCCCGGCAGCTTAAAGTCTGAAAAACCTGACGTCTCGAAGATTTGTGCAGCTCAGCTTTTCAATTCGCCGCTATGGGCACTGGTCAGCCACAACGGAATGCGTCGCTCCAGGTAATACCCCGGCTTTTTCAACGTGCCGTCGACAAACCCCACATGACCACCCCGGGACTGCAATTCCAGCTTGGTGCAGGGCGACAGCTCATGGGCTTCGGGCAGGCTGTGGATAAAAACGAAGGGGTCGTCGGTGGACTGAATGATCAGGGTCGGCGTGCGAATCTGTCCGAGAAAATAACGACTGGAAGCACGGCGATAGTAGTCCTCGGCATCGGCAAAACCATGCAGGGGCGCTGTGACCCGGCCGTCGAAATCCCAGAACGTGCGCATGTTTTCCAGGGAGCCAAGGGCCGACAGCTCGGCCAGTCCTTCGCTCAGCCCTTCATGCTGGAAGCGTCGTTGCTTGTCGCGAATGTAATTGACCATCTCACGCATGAAGTGCCGTTGATAGATTCTGGAAAACCCCTGGCCGATGCGATCAGCACACTCATCCAGGCGAAACGGCACCGACACCGCTACGGCGCCGAGCAGTTCACTATTGGCCCCGGATTCGCCCAAGTGCTTGAGCAGCACATTACCCCCCAACGAATAACCCACGGCGTAGAGCGGCGCCATGGGCCGCAGGGCACGCAGATGGGCGATGACTTCGACCAGGTCTTCGCTGGCCCCCGAGTGATAGCTGCGTGACAGCAAATTGGGCTCACCGGAGCAGCCGCGCCAGTTCAGCGCCACGGAAGCCCAGCCTTGCTCGGCCATGGCTTGTTGCAGACCGACCACGTAGGGCGAGTTCGACGAGCCGGTCAGGCCATGCAGCACCAGTACCAGTGGCGCGTCAGCCTGATGCGGGCCATGCCAATCCAGGTCGAGAAAGTCGCCATCCTTGAGCCAGATGCGCTCGCGCGGGCGCTCCAGATGGATGGTGCGGCGCCACAACGGTCCCCATAGGGTTTGCAGATGAGGATTACTCAACCCCGGCGCCGGGACGAAATGGGTGGCGAAGGACGAGTGTTCAGGACGTGACATGAACGGCTCCTTCGTGAATGACAGACTCAAAACGGTACGTTGCCACTAAGCGCCGCGACATGTAAGGGAATTTTGCCGAGCGGCGTGGCTACTGTCGGCCAAGCAGATTCGGCAGCTGCGCTACCAGTTTCGGATTGCTCATCGGCGCGCGGATAAAGCCGCGCTGCGTGCCATCCGGGCCAAGGATCACCAGGTTGCCGCTGTGATCGACGGTGTAATTGGGCTTGCTGGTGTCGGCGGGGATGAATGGAATGCTCACAGCATTGGCCAGCTTCTGGATCTGCGCGACCGGGGCGCTGAGGCCGACGAAATCCTTGTCGAAGTAACCCAGGTATTGCTTGAGCTGCTGCGGCGTATCGCGGTTTGGATCGACGCTCACCAGTACCACACGCAGGTTGCTGACCGCTTCCTTGGGCAGCTCGCTTTTAATCTGACGAAGTTGGGCGAGGGTGGTCGGGCAGATGTCTGGGCAGAAGGTGTAGCCGAAGAACAGTAGCGTCCATTTACCCTTCAACTCGCTCAGCGACACGGCCTGGCCGTCCTGGTTGGTCATGACCATATCCGGCACCGTGCGGCTCTGGGGCAGCAGGATAATGCCCGCGTCGATCAGACCGACCTGGGCGCCCTGATTATTGCCGGACAGCACCCGGTAGACCGTCAGGCCCATGATCAGGGTGACGATGGCGACAAGGATGAAAACGGTTTTCTGGGTTCGGGTCATGGCATCAACGAGAGGTAATGGTCGGCGAGCAGGGCGGCAAACAACAGGAACAAATAATAAATAGAGTACTTGAAGGTATTGATCGCCGCGTGTGGTCGAGTGCCACGGTACAGCACGCAGGCCCAATACAGAAAGCGCAGGCCAAGGGCCGTGGCGCACAGCAAATACAACAGGCCGCTCATGCGAATCACAAAGGGCATCAGGCTGGCGGCCAACAAGATGCCGGTGTAGAGCACGATATGCAACTTGGTGTAACCCTCGCCATGGGTCACCGGCAGCATGGGAATGGCGGCCTTGGCATATTCCTCCTTGCGATGAATCGCCAGGGCCCAGAAATGCGGCGGGGTCCAGGCAAAGATGATCAACACCAGCAACAGAGGTTCAGCGCTGACCTGGCCACTGACCGCCACCCAGCCCAGCAACGGCGGGGCGGCTCCGGCCAGGCCGCCGATCACAATATTCTGCGGCGTGGCGCGCTTGAGAAAGCCGGTATAGATCACCGCATACCCCAACAGCGACGCCAGGGTCAGCCAGGCCGTCAGGCTATTGGTGAACTCCAGCAACAGGACTTGCCCGCTCACGGCCAGCAGCAGGGCAAAGGCCAGAGCCGCAGAAGGCGTGATACGCCCTTCGGCCACCGGCCGTTTGTGGGTGCGGGACATCAGCGCATCGATACGCCGATCCACCACATGATTGACCACCGCCGCACCGCCTGAGCACAGGCCGATACCCAGGTTGCCAAACAGCAGCAGCGTCCAGGGCAGCGTCTCGTGGCTGGCCAGGAGCATGCCGATCAGCGAAGTGATCAGCATCAGCGCGACGACCTTGGGTTTGGTGAGTTCCAGGTAGTCGCGCCAGAGGGGGTGGCGAGTGTCGATCAATAGGTTCACGGATGACCCCTGTCAAAAACGTGGGAGCCGCCTTGGTGGCGATAGGGTTGAATCTGCGGTCGGAGAAAGACCGGACGATCCAGGTCGTTCATGCCACCGCGATCGCCACCAAGGCGGCTCCCACAGGGTTGCGGCGTGGCTATCCGCAGTCGGTAATTGACCAGCGTCATCCCCAGCAGCAACAGCGCTGCACCCGAGTTATGGGCCACGGCCACCGCCAGGGGCAAATGAAACAATACATTGCTCAGGCCCAGGCCAATTTGCAGGGCCAAAGCCGAAACCAGCAACCCGGCCAAAGCCTTGAGCCCGGCGGCCCGCAGCTGCCAGGCCAGGCTCAGCACGGACAGCGTGACCAGTACCGCGCCGAGGCGATGGGTCAGGTGGATCGCCGTGCGGGCTTCGCTGTCGAGTTTGCCGCCCAGGTAGTGCTGACCTATGGGTTGCGTCAGGTGGAAGCCGTTGCCGAAATCCGCTTCGGGCCACCATTGCCCCTGGCAAGTTGGCAGATCGGTACAGGCCATGGCCGCATAATTGGCGCTGACCCAGCCACCCAAAGCGACCTGCACCGCCACCAGCACCAACCCTATGGCAGCAAGTCGACGCAGCCGTGGTGGCAGTTGCGGCATAGGTGCCCAGGCTCCGCTCAGGCGCAGCGTCAGCAGAAACAACAGGTTCAGGGTCAACATGCCGCCGAGCAAATGCGCGGTGACCATCTGCGGCCAAAGCCTGAGGGTCACCGTCCACATGCCGAAAGTCGCCTGGGCCAGCACCACGGCGAGGATCAGCCAGGGTAGTTTCACCGGCTGTCCCGCCAGTTGCCGCCGCCGCAAGCCCTGTGCCGCCAGCAGCAGGATCGACAGGGTCAGGCCACCGGCAAAATAGCGATGGGTCATCTCGCTCCAGCCTTTGTCGGCCTGCACCGGGGTGTCCGGGTAATGACGCTCGGCATGGGCCAGTTGCGCGGGCGTCTGCGGCACGCTGATAAAGCCGTAACAGCCGGGCCAGTCCGGGCAACCCAGGCCGGCATGAGTCAGCCGGGTATAGGCGCCCAGCAGCACCACCAGAAATGCCAGCACGGTGGCCAGCAGGGCAAGACGAAATCCGGGCCTGGTCATGCTGACCTCCTAGCCGATATTCGACAGTTTCAGCAGATGCCGCAGGTCATTCAGCAAATCCTTGCCATTGACCCCGGCGCCGTAGCGCAGTACCAGATTGCCGTGAGGATCGACGATCCACAGCTGCGGGGCGTCGAGACCGGGCGCGATCTTGCGCAAGGCCGATAGATCCAGCGGATAGCGCCGCAATTGCGGGTATTCACGTTCAAGTTTCGCCGCGTATGCCGCGTCCAACGGTTGCGCACTGCTCAGGGCATGACTGGCGCGACCGGCATCACGCCCCAGGCCGATCTGAATCTGTCGGGCCAGATACACCAACTGTTGGCAATCGGCCTCGCAACGTCCGGGGGCGCTGACCAACAACTGCCAGCGTTTTTCGTCGCTGTGCACGCCGAGGTCCGTGCGGGTCTGACCATTACCGATCAGTTCGCCGTGATAGATGCGGTTGTCCGGCACCCAGAATTTGAACTTGTACATGCTGGTGGCCAGGATCATCGGTCCCAGCGCCACCAGCAGCACCAGTAACAACTGCAGGCGCCCTTTGCGTCGGTCCGGGCGTGGTTCAGAGGCGTGGAACGGGTTGCTGGTCGCGGCCATGGGCGTTCTCCTTGCGATTTTTGCGCGTGCGCCATCCCAGGTAGAGGGCCAGCACCGTCAGGGTCGCCGCCATGGCAAACCACTGCACGGCATAACCCAGATGTTTTTCCGGCCCCATGGCCACTACCGGCCAGTCAAGGCGATAGGCCGCCGGGCCGGGTGCCAGACGCAACTGTTGGGCAAATCCTTCACGACCCAGCTCGGCCCAGAGCTTCGCCGGATCCACCGCCGTGACCAGACGCGGCCAGGGCGCGCCCGTCGGGTCGGCATGCAACTGGAAGGTGGCACCGGGCAGCACATAGACCCAGGCCTCGAGATTCAGCGCCTGCGCCGGGGTATCGAAAGTCGGCGGGGTGCGCCGGTCCGGCCAGGGCAGCCAGCCGCGATTGACCAGCAGCCATAACCCGCTGGCCTGATCCTCGAAGGGCTGAAGCAGCTCGACGCCGATCCTGCCGTCGCGCTGGCTGTTGTCCAGCAGCAGGCTATGGTCTCCATCGAAGTGCCCGGACAAGCGCACCCGACGCCAGGCCGGGTCGGCCAGCGTCGCAAGCCCGGCGCTGCTTAGCGGCTGCGCGACCTTGCGTTGCGCGTACTGGGCCAGCATCACCCGCTTCTCTTCGGCCCGGCCCAATTGCCAGCAGCCGAGACCGATCAGTAACGGCAGCAATGCCAGCACCACCAGGGTCGGCCAGCGGCCTCCTATACTTGTGTGCATGTCCTGACTCCCGCAGGCTTCGCCATGCTCAAAGTCGTCATCGTCATCATGCTCTTCGCCACCATCGCCAGCCTGTTCAGCGGGCTGTTCTTCCTGGTCAAGGACGGCGGCCATTCCACCCGCCTGCTCAAGGCCCTGACCGTACGCGTATGCCTGGCGGTCATTACCCTCGGGTTAATTACCTGGGGGTTCTATAGCGGGCAGTTGGTGTCACATGCGCCTTGGTAAGCCGTGTTATTTCCATGTGTGCGCATTCATTCGCGAAAGAGGTATTTCAGGCGATGAAGCTGTATGGAATGAACCGGCCTCTTCGCGAATGAATTCGCTCCCACAGAATTCGCTCCCACAGTTGGCACTTCGCAACCGGGCTCCTTTACAGGACGTACACAAATACGAACAACCCTACCCACACCACATCGACAAAATGCCAATACCAGCTCGCCGCCTCGAAGCCGAACTGATGCTCGGCATCGAAATGCCCGCGCAGGATGCGTATCAGCATCACCAATAAAATGATCGAGCCAATGGTGACGTGGGCACCGTGAAAGCCGGTGAGCATGAAAAAGGTCGCGCCGTAGACACCCGAACCCAGGGTCAGGCCCAGTTCTTTATAGGCGTGGATATATTCCTCGGCCTGCAAGGTCAGGAAGCTCAGGCCCAGCAGCACGGTAATGGCCAGCCATAGCTTCAAGGCGCCGCGATGGCCTTTTTTCAGGGCATGGTGGGCGATGGTGATGGTGACACTGGAGCTGACCAGCAGGATTGTGTTGATCAACGGCAGGTGCCACGGATCAATAATGCCCTTGGGCGCCGGGTAGCGGGCCGGGTCGGGGGTGTTGAGCATTGGCCAGGCATACTGGAAATCCGGCCACAGCATATGGGCGATACCTTTGCTGCCTTCGCCACCCAGCCAGGGGCCGGACCAGGTGCGCACATAAAACAGCGCGCCAAAGAAGGCGATGAAGAACATCACCTCGGAAAAGATGAACCAGCTCATGCCCCAGCGAAACGTGCGATCCATCTGCGCGCTGTACAGCCCGGCGCGGCTTTCGCGGATCACCGTACCGAACCAGCCGAACATCATGTACGCCACCAGCAGCCCGCCGACCAGAACGATCCACGGCCCATGACCGGCCCGGGCGGCCTTCATATCATTGAACCAGGTGCCCAGGCCGAACATGGTCACGGCCAGGGCAATCGTGGCGATGATCGGCCATTTGCTCTGGGCCGGAACGTAGTAATGCTCGTGATGCGTGGCCATTTGCATGTCTCCTGGCTAACCGCCGTTTCGTGCGACGGGCGCGGACGGCGGTTGGCGAGCGGTGATGTCGAACAGCGTGTAGGCAAGGGTCAGGTGCTTCACCTCGTCGGGCAGGGCGCGGTCGACAATGAAACGCACCGGCATTTCGATGCGCTCACCCGGCTGCAATACCTGCTGGGTGAAGCAGAAGCATTCGGTCTTGTGGAAGTACACCGCCGCCGTGCCCGGTGAAATACTCGGCACCGCTTGGGCGGTCATGGGTTTGTCGGTCGGGTTCTGCGCCACGAACAGCATCTGGTTGACCGCGCCGGGGTGCACATCCAATTCCTGAGCCTCGGGATAGAAGCCCCAGACCATGTCCGCCGCATTGGTAGACAGGAACTGCACCCGGACCTTGCGGCTGTCGTCGATCATTTGAGTGCTGCGGTATTGATCGCCGGTTTTGCCGTTGATGCCGAACGCCTTGCACATCACGGTGTACAGCGGCACCAGGGCAAAACCGAAGGCAAACATGAGCACTGCCAGCAACAGCAGGCGCGTGACCAGCCGGCGCAGTTCGGGCGATTGGTTCATGGCCGTTCACTGCTGTGCTTGTACTCCGCCGGTTGCTCTTCCAGCTCCGGTGGCGTGGTGAAGGTGTGATAGGGCGCAGGCGAGGGGATGGTCCATTCCAGGCCATCGGCACCATCCCAGGGCTTGGCCGGGGCGGGCGGGCCGCCGCGAATGGTCTTGATCACAATAAATAGAAAGAAGATCTGCGTGGCGCCGAAGGTAAACGCACCAATGGACGAGACCATATTGAAGTCGGCGAACTGCAGGTTGTAGTCCGGCACCCGCCGCGGCATGCCCGCCAACCCGACAAAGTGCATGGGGAAGAAAGCCATGTTCATGCCGACGAACGACAGCCAGAAGTGCAGCTTGCCAAGGGTTTCGTCGTACATGTGGCCGGTCCATTTCGGCAGCCAGTAGTAGGCTGAGGCGAAGATGCCGAAGATCGCCCCCGGTACCAGCACGTAATGGAAATGGGCGACGACAAAGTAGGTGTCCTGGTACTGAAAGTCAGCCGGAGCTATCGCCAGCATCAGCCCGGAAAAACCGCCAATGGTGAACAGGATCACAAAGGCCACGGCAAACAGCATCGGCGTCTCGAAGGTCAGCGAGCCCTGCCACATGGTGCTCACCCAATTGAACACCTTCACCCCGGTGGGCACGGCGATGAGCATGGTCGCGTACATGAAGAACAACTCACCCACCAGCGGGATGCCAACCACGAACATATGGTGGGCCCAGACGATAAACGACAGGAACGCGATGCTCGCCGTGGCGTAGACCATGGAGGTGTAGCCAAACAGCGGTTTGCGCGAAAACGCCGGGATGATCGAGCTGACGGCGCCGAACGCCGGCAGGATCATGATGTACACCTCGGGATGCCCGAAGAACCAGAATACATGCTGGAACAGCACCGGATCACCGCCACCTGCGGCACTGAAAAAGCTGGTGCCGAAGTGAATGTCCATCAGCATCATGGTCACGCAGCCGGCCAGCACCGGCATCACTGCGATCAACAGGAAAGCGGTGATCAGCCAGGTCCAGACGAACAGCGGCATTTTCATCAACGTCATGCCGGGTGCGCGCAGATTAAGAATGGTGGCAATCACGTTGATCGCGCCCATGATCGAGCTGATACCCATCAGGTGGATGGCGAAGATAAAGAAAGTCACGCTGGCCGGGGCGTAGGTGGTGGACAGCGGCGCGTAGAAGGTCCAGCCGAAGTTGGGGCCGCCGCCGGGACTGAACAGGGTCGAAACCAACAGAATGAAGGCCGCAGGCAACAGCCAGAAACTGAAGTTGTTCATCCTCGGCAGGGCCATGTCCGGCGCCCCGATCATCAACGGGATCATCCAGTTGGCCAGGCCGACAAAGGCCGGCATCACCGCGCCGAAGACCATCACCAGTCCATGCATGGTGGTCATCTGGTTGAAGAATGCCGGCTCGACGATCTGCAACCCCGGCTGGAACAACTCGGCACGAATCACCATGGCGAACGAGCCGCCGAGCAGGAACATGCAGAAGCTGAACCACAGGTACAGCGTGCCGATGTCCTTGTGATTGGTGGTCAGCACCCAACGCATCAGGCCTTTGGCAGGGCCGTGAACATGACCGGCGTGGCCGGCATCGTCGATGACTGCGCTCATATTGGCTCTCCTGCGATGGGAGATCGGTTGCGTGAGTAAACCTGTGGGTATGAATTCCGTGGGAGCGAATTCATTCGCGAATAAGCCATTCCATTCGGCAGATATTTATCGCCCGTACTACCGACTTCGCGGATGAACCCGCTCCCACAAGTCGCCATTCGCCTCATCATCGTCGCGTTCATTTGCTCTGCGCCTGTTTGAGGGCCAGCACGTCTTTGGGCGTGACCATATCGCCCTTGTTATTACCCCAGGCATTGCGTTCGTAAGTCACCACGGCGGCGATATCGACTTCCGAGAGTTGCTTGCCAAAGGCGGCCATTGCCGTGCCCGGACGGCCGTTGAATACGGTCTTGAGGTGTTCTTCCACCGGCCCGGTGGCCACTTTCGAACCCTTGAGCGCCGGGAACAGCGGCGGCATGCCTTGGCCCTCGGCCTGGTGACAGGCCACACAGGTGGTGTGGTAGACCTTGTCGCCGCGCTCGACCAGCTCTTCCCGGGTCCAGTCCTTGCTCGTCAGTTCCCTGAGCTTGGCGCTTTCGGCTTTGCGCCCGGCCAGCCAGGTGTCGTAATCGGCCTGGGAACGCGCGTCGACGACGATAGGCATGAAGCCATGGTCCTTGCCGCACAACTCGGAGCACTGGCCACGGTAGATGCCGGGCTTGTCGATGCGGGTCCAGGCTTCGTTGATGAAACCGGGGATAGCGTCGCGCTTGACCGCAAACGCCGGCACCCACCAGGAGTGGATCACGTCGGCGGCGGTGACCAGAAAGCGGATCTTCACCCCCACCGGCACGACCAGTGGCTCGTCCACTTCCAGCAGGTAATGCTCGCCCTTGGCCTGCTGGTTATGAATCTGCTCGGCGGGCGTGGCCAGGTTGCTGAAGAACTCGACGTCCTGACCCAGGTATTTGTAATGCCACTTCCATTGGTAGCCGGTGATCTGGATATCAAGATCCGACTCACTGTTGTCGTACATATGGATAAGCGTGCGGGTCGCTGGCACGGCCATGGCGACAAGGATCAGCAGGGGAATGACGGTCCAGAGAATTTCGACCGTGGTGCTTTCATGAAAGCGGGCAGCGACCTGGCCAGTGGAGCGGCGGTGGACGATCATCGACCAGAACATGGCCACGAAGACGATCAGGCCGATCACGACACAGATCCAGAAGATGGTCATGTGCAGGTCGAAGACGGCCTGACTGACCTGCGTCACTCCCGGCGCCATGTTCGTTGTCCATGCGGCCAGCGCCTCACCGGATAACGACCACGACAACAGGCCCATCCAGGCGTGTGGATGTCGCATCATTGCGGGGCTCCCCTGTTTTTCTTATCTCCCGCAAGTGATGACCTGCGGACAAGGGAGCTGGCTGTCACAAGATACTCCGACCCACGCCTGACCTGCTGGAGCAGGGAGGCAATTGGATATCAGCCATCTTCCTTTCAGGTCGCAGTATAGACAGCGCCTGCCGCATGCAAGGCGCGCAAATAGCCCGAAGTCCGGTCGTCACCCCGCCTGCGATCATGAAAAAAATGATAAATCCCATAAAAGCAGGGTTTTTTAGTCGCTATCACACATAAAGGTGACGCCGTTATGACAAATACGTCTTAGCAATTCGTTTAGGCGAGCTAACGTATGACTTCCCATCAATAACAGCCTGGTTTTTCCGTTTTCAGGAGACTGCATGAACACCGCCGCTTTGCGCGAGCAGATACAACGTGCCCATCAGCACGAGGCCGTAACTGGCCAACTGGTAAAGCAACTGGAAGTCCAACTGCCACACCTGCACCCAGCCATTCATTTACCCGAAGTCGATGCACGGGACGTACTGACCCGCTTTGTCACCGCCTATATCGATCTGGTCCCGGACCTGCTGGACGCCGCCCATGAAGTAGCCGTCGAAGCGGGCATCGAAGGTCAGATCAAACCAGTACTGAAGATTGCCGAGCACTTTTTCACCGCTCCTCCGGCCATCATGGAAGGCCACGAAGGACTCGACAGCCTCTTGGACGAAGCCTATCTGGCCCATCGTCTGGTGGAGGAAGTAAACGATCTGTACATCAAGCATTTCGGCCAGCCGCTGATTCCGTCCAACACGACGGTCGCCAGCGTTATCGCTCACCAGTTGATCGGCGAAGAGTTCGCCAATCAGCTGGACGAAGCCGTGCACCATGCGGTGGACGGCATGCTCGACGATGACAGCTTTGCCCTGGAGTCCGTGGAAGCCTATCGCGACCGCCTTGCCAGCCCCGATACCGAGGCTGCCTGGAAGCGTTGGCCGAGCCTGTCACGGCAACTGGGCATTGGCCTGGAAATGGAACAAGGCAAGGGCTAAAGCCCCTGCCGTATAAGGCCCGCAGGCAACTGCGGGCTGCATTTCCATCATGCCGCGCCTCCCATTCCCACCGTTGTCCGCACACGTCCCTCCAGTCGCCGCTTCAAGCCTCGGGATTCAATGATCAGTCGCGAGCCTTGCGCCGCATTCGCGCGCCCCCATTCCTCCAGCAACTCCAGGCATGAGTGGTCGATGTAACTCAGGTTATTCAACGGCACATGCACGGTGCTGCCCTTGGGTATGCTGTTCAGGGCCTGGGTCAGGGCCGGCACCTTGAGAAAGGTCGCGGCACCGATCAGACGCAACTCCATTTCCCCTTCCGGCTGCAGCTCAACCAGGCTGATTTTCAGGCGTGCTGCCTTGAATGCGAGCTTGATCAAGGTCAGGGCAAAACCGATCAGCACCCCGGTCAGCAGGTCCGTGGAGACGATCGCGATGGCCGTCGCTGCGTAGGTAAACATTGGCATGCGCCCGTAGCGACCCAGCCCGCGAAAGGCTTTGAGGTCCACCAGCTTGAGGCCCGTATAGACCAGAACACCCGCCAGACTCGCCACCGGAATGCTCTGCAGTACGCTGGACAACAGCAATACGAAGGCCAGCAGCCACAGGCCGTGGAACATCGCCGACATCCGCGTCCTGGCCCCGGCCTGAACGTTTGCCGAACTGCGCACTATCACACCGGTCATCGGCAGCGCACCCACCAGACCGCAAAGCATATTGCCGACGCCCTGGGCGCTCAGCTCCTTATCGAAGTCCGAACGCACACCGCTGTGCATGCGGTCCACCGCCGCCGCCGACAACAAGGTTTCGGCACTGGCGATAAAGGCCACCGCAAAGGCTGCGACCAGAATGGCCGGATCCGCCAGATTGAGCAGGTCGGCCGGACGCAGCCAGTCGATGGCTTCGGCCAGGTTCGCGGGAACCTCTACGCGCTTGACCGGCAATGCCAGCAGCAGGCTGGCAGCCGTGGCCGCACCCACACCCAGCAAAGCCCCTGGCACGAAGCGTAGCGCCTGCGGACGGCGCTTTTCCCAGAGCCACATGATCAGGATCGTGCCCAACCCCAACAACCCCGCATACAGGGCGCTACCCGGACCGAAGGCGCCAACCAGAGTCGTGGGGAAGGCAATCAGGTTATCCAGCCCCGAAGGTTTCGGGCCACTGTCGAACATCACATGCACTTGCGATAGCACGATCAGTACGCCGATCCCCGCCAGCATGCCGTAGACCACCGCCGGCGCCGTGACCCGGAACCAGCAGCCGAGCTTGAAACGCCCGGCCAACACTTGCATCAACCCGGCCAGCAGCAGAATAGGCCCGAGCATGGCCATGCCGTGCTCGCGCACCAGTTCGAAGACCAGCACCGCAAGCCCGGCAGCCGGACCACTGACCTGCAACGGCGACCCCGCCAGCCAGCCCACCACCAGACCGCCAATAATACCGGTGATCAGCCCCTTGGCCGGGGGCATCCCCGAGGCGATGGCGATCCCCATGCACAAGGGCAGGGCAACCAGGAACACCACCACGGACGCCAGCAGCTCCCGTGGCAACAACGATTTCAGTTCTGTAGCACCCATGACGACTCTCCGGGTTTTTCTTCAGACATGGCAAAGCCCTGCCGCGCGTATGAAGCGCAGCGTCAGGCTTAAAGAAGGATTCGACCGTTAGTCGTGTTCAGCTCGTACGGCTAGAACCGTGACTTGGGTGTCGCAACGGGTATATGCGAACTGCCATCAAGGGGCAGGAACGTGTCCTGCTCGGCGTCGTAGGCGAGGATTTCGCTGGTCTCGATGCTGTAGACCCAGCCATGGATAAACAGCTGGCCGTTGGCGATCTTCGACGCAACCGAAGGGTGGGTACGCAAATGCTGCAACTGGGCGATGACGTTTTCCTGGGTCAGCACATGCATGGTTTCTTTTTCGCCGCTGCAATGGCAATTGTCTTCGACCACCGTGCGCGCGACTTCGGCGTGGCGCAGCCAGGCCTTGACCGTCGGCATTTTTTCCAGGGAGTCGGGGTTGAGCACGGCACGCATGGCGCCGCAGTCGGAGTGACCGCAGATGATGATGTGTTGCACGCCCAGAGCCAGTACCGCGTACTCGATAGCGGTGGAAACACCGCCATTCATCTGCCCATAAGGCGGCACGACGTTACCGACGTTACGAGTCACGAACAAGTCGCCGGGAGAGCTGTGGGTAATCAGTTCGGGAACGATGCGCGAGTCGGCGCAGGTGATGAACATGGCTCGCGGGTTTTGCGCGGTCGCGAGCTTCTTGAACAGCTCTTCCTGCTCCGGGAAGACTTCCTTGCGAAAGTGCTTGAAGCCATCAACGATGTGTTGCAAGGCTGCCTCGGGGCTGTCTGCTGCTGGCGCCGATGCAGCCAACGTCTGTTTATCCATGTCGCTCATGTCTCATCCTCTCTGACGGATTGATGTGGATTATTGCCTTATCTCGAAGCGTTTTCTTTTCTGTATGTCGGAAAATTCCGTTTTTGATGACATCCACAAGCCACTTCAAGCGACAGACTAGTCTGCAAAGCTTAATTGAAACTGAATCCAACCGACCACCGGGGGCATAACCTGTGGGACCGGCTTCAGCCGGGAAAACAATTTGGCAGTGATAAAAATGTATCGAATTTGCATGTGCCTTCCCGGCTAAAGCCGGTCCCACAAAAACATACGACATATTCCTACAACAACGACATCTGCCCACCCGGCGGGCAGAACGCCGTGCAATCCAGGCTGAACCCGCGCCGCTGGTTCAACCCCAGGCGCTTGATTGCCACGGCATAACGCTGGGCCAGCAGGTCGGCAAATGGCCCTTCACCGCGCATGCGCGAACCGAAGCGGCTGTCATACACCTGCCCGCCACGGCTCTGGCGTACCAGACTCATCACATGTTCCGCCCGCTGCGGGTAATGCGCCTGCAACCACTCTTCGAACAACGGCGCCACCTCCAGGGGCAGGCGCAGCATGATGTAACTGGCACTCTGCGCACCGGCTGCATGAGCCTCGTTGAGCAGGCTTTCCAGTTCGTTGTCATTGATCATCGGGATCATCGGCGCGCAAATCACCCCTACCGGCACACGTGCGTCACGCAATACGCGGATCGCCCGCAACCGGGCCTTGGGCGCGGCGGCACGGGGCTCGAGAATACGTTTGAGCTCGTCGTCCAGGGTGGTCAGGCTGATATAAACCGAGACCAGTCGCTGTTTGGCCAATTCGGCCAGCAGATCCAGGTCGCGCAGGATCAGCGAGCCTTTGGTGATGATGCTCACCGGATGGCGGTAGCGCAGCAGTACCTCAAGGGTTGCGCGGGTGATCTTGTATTCACGTTCGATGGGCTGGTACGGATCGGTGTTGGCACCCAGGGTAATCGGCGCCACCGTATAGCCGGGCTTGGACAGCTGTTGCTCGAGCAGGGCGGCGGCATTGGTCTTGGCAATGAGTCTGGTTTCAAAATCCAGCCCCGGCGACATGTCCCAATAGGCGTGAGAAGGGCGCGCATAGCAGTAGATACAGCCGTGTTCGCAGCCGCGATACGGATTAATGGAGCGGTCGAAGGGAATATCCGGCGAGCTGTTGCGGGTAATGATGCTCTTGGCAGTCTCGGTAGTCACCTGAGTGCCCTGAGTCATCGGCACTTCCTGATACCAGCCGTCGTCCTCGGCCACCGAGCGGTTGGGCGCGAAACGATTATGCGGATTGGTCGCCGTGCCGCGACCGCGAGGCGGGAGAGCAATGGACATGGGGACGACTCTCTATACTGTTTATTTGTACAGTATAAAGAAACCCGTCCAGATCACCAGTCTCGCGAGATGAAAGGCGAGATGCCAGTTTGCATAAACTGTTATGGGAGCGAATTCATTCGCGAAGAGGCCGGGACATTTGATAAATATTTATCGTCTGCAAAACCGCCTTCGCGAATGAATTCGCTCCCACAATTGAATTACCGCCCCGCGTTAATGGGGATCAACCGGCTTTTTCAGCTTCGGATTCGGGAAAAACTGTACGCCCTGCACCTTCGGATCAGCCGGTTTGACCACTGGCTTATTGACCCGCGTGCCCAATTCCTTGGGCACAGAGTTGCCGTCGGCATTGAGCGTATCGCTGTATCCACAGGCGACGCACTCACGATGCGGCACGTCGTTCTCGCTCCACATCATGAGTTTGTCGGGTTCGCTGCACGCCGGGCAAACCGCCCCGGCGATAAAGCGCTTCTTGGTCACGATCAGCGGTGTATCGGTCATGCTGCCGCTTCCTCGCTCAAGCCTGAATGGCGCAAGAGTGCGTCAATCGAGGGCTCGCGTCCGCGGAAATCGACGAACAGCACCATCGGTGCCTGGGAACCGCCACGGGCCAGGATCGCCTCACGGAAAGCGCGACCGGTCTCGGCATTGAGCACGCCGTCTTCCTCGAAGCGCGAGAAGGCATCGGCCGACAACACTTCAGCCCACTTGTAGCTGTAGTAACCCGCCGCGTAACCGCCAGCGAAGATATGCGCGAAGCTGTTGGGGAAGCGGTTGTAGGCCGGTGGACGCATGACCGACACCTCGTCGCGCACGCCTTCAAGCACTTGCGCGACGCTGCGGCCATCACCGTGAGTGGCGTGCAGCTCGAAGTCGAACAGCGAGAACTCCAGCTGGCGGACCATCATCAAGCCGGACTGGAAGTTCTTGGCGGCAAGCATTTTTTCCAGCAGGTCCTGAGGCAGGGCTGCTCCGGTCTCGTAATGACCGGAGATCAGTGCCAGGCCTTCCGGCTCCCAGCACCAGTTCTCCATGAACTGGCTTGGCAGCTCGACCGCATCCCAGGCCACGCCGTTGATGCCCGAGACACCGACGTGCTCGATACGGGTCAGCAAGTGATGCAGGCCATGGCCGAATTCGTGGAACAGGGTGGTGACTTCATCGTGGGTCAGCAGCGCAGGCTTGCCGCCCACCGCCGGGGTGAAGTTACAAACCAGATTGGCCACCGGGTTCTGCAGGTGGCCGTCAACGGTGCGACGACGATCGCGAGCGCCATCCATCCAGGCACCGCCGCGTTTGTTGGCGCGGGCATAGAGGTCGAAGAAGAAGCGGCCGACGTGCTGGCCCTTCTCGCTGATCTCGAACAGGCGTACATCCGGGTGCCAGGTATCGAAGCCTTTCTGTTCGACGATTTCGATGCCGTACAGGCGCTGGACAATGGCAAACAGCCCGGACAGCACTTTGTCGATGGGGAAGTAGGCACGCAGGGCTTCCTGAGACACGCTGTAGCGCTGCTCACGCAGTTTTTCGCCGTAGAAACCGCTGTCCCAGCTTTGCAGGTCCGGGCAGCCGTGTTCGGCAGCGTAGGCGCGCAGCTGTTGCAGGTCCTGGGCGGCAAACGGCTTGCTGCGTTTGGCCAGGTCACGCAGGAAGGTCAGCACCTGGTCGCTGGATTCGGCCATTTTGGTCGCCAGGCTCAGCTCGGAAAAGCTGGCAAAGCCCAGCAGCCGGGCCAGTTCCTGACGCAGATCGAGAATCTGCTCCATCACCGGGCCGTTGTCGTTCTGCCCGGCATTCGGGCCCTGATCCGAGGCGCGGGTGCAGTAGGCGGCATACACCTCTTCGCGCAGGGCACGGTCTTCGGCGTAGGTCATTACCGCGTAATAGCTGGGGAATTCCAGAGTGATCAGGAAACCGTCGAGATCCTTGGCCTTGGCCGCGGCGGCCATTTGCTGCTTGGCGGACTCGGTCAGACCGGCCAGGGCCGACTCATCGGTGACCAGTTTGGTCCAGGCCTGGGTCGCATCCAGCAACTGGTTGGAGAACTGGCTGCCCAGCTCCGACAGCTTGCTCTGCACTTCGGCGTAACGCTTTTGCTGCTCGGGCGGCAGATCGATGCCCGACAGACGGAAGTCACGCAGGGAGTGTTCGAGAATGGTTTTCTGCGCCACGTCGAAACCGGCGGCTTCCGGGCTGTTGGCCAGGGCTTCATAGGCCTGGAACAGCTCACGGTTCTGGCCCAGCTCCGTGGAGTAAGCGCTCAGGCCCGGCAGGCAGGACTCATAGGCTTCACGCAGCTCGGCGCTGTTGCACACGGCGTTGAGGTGGCTGACCGGGCTCCAGGCGTCGCCCAGGCGCGCGTTGAGTTCGTCCATGGCCAGCACAAGGCCAGCCCAGGTCGGCGTCTTGCCCTGCTTGGCGAGGATATCGGCAATGGCCACGCGGTTGTCAGCGAGAATCTGGTCGATGGCAGGTTTTACATGCTCGGCACGGATCGCCGAAAAGGCTGGCAGGTCGTACGATTGCAAAAGAGGGTTGTTCGCGCTCACGGTTTTGCACCTTGGCTGGAAGAAACACCCGAGCATCTTAATTACAATCGGCGCTCACCGCAGCAAGCAGACCCCGATCCCGCGACTATCGCGCGCAAAGAAGGAGCCTATCGTGGCCATCCGCACGTTCCAGCAACACACTCCCGCCCTCGGCGAACGGGCCTTTGTCGATTCAACGGCAGTGGTTATCGGCGACGTAGACATCGGCGCCGACAGCTCGATCTGGCCACTGACCGTGGTCCGCGGCGACATGCATCGCATCCGTATCGGCGCCCGCACCAGCGTGCAGGACGGCAGCGTGCTGCACATCACCCATGCCGGGCCTTTCAATCCGGACGGCTTCGCGCTGCTGATCGGCGACGACGTGACCATCGGCCACAAAGCCATGCTGCATGGCTGCACGGTCGGCAACCGCATCCTGATCGGCATGGGCACCACTATCATGGACGGCGCCGTGGTCGAGGACGAAGTGATCATCGGCGCAGGCAGCCTGGTGCCGCCGGGCAAGGTGCTGGAAAGCGGCTTTCTCTACGTCGGTCGTCCGGTCAAACAGGTGCGCGCCCTGACCGAGAAGGAAATCGCCTTCTTCCCGTACAGCGCTGCCAACTACGTGAAACTCAAGGATCAGCACCTGGCCGAAGGCTACGACCGCGCCTGAACCCTGAATCTGCCAACGGATACCCCATGCATTACCCAACGATTCTGTTCGACCTCGACGGCACCCTGACCGACCCACGCGAAGGTATTACCCGCTCAATCCAGTTCGCCCTGGCGCGCCTGGGGATCGATGAGCCGGACATCACCCGCCTGGAACACTTCATCGGCCCACCACTGTTGCAGGCGTTCATGCAGTTCTACGGCTTCGACGAAGCCAAGGCCTGGGAAGCCGTGGGCTTCTACCGCGAGCGCTTCAAGGTTACCGGGTTGTATGAAAACCGCGTGTTCGACGGCGTGTTTGAACTGCTCGACACCCTGGCCGGGCAGAACCGGACCCTGTACATCGCCACATCCAAACCCTGGGTGTTCGCCCGTGAAATAGCCCGGCACTTCGACTTCGCGCGTTACTTCAAAGTGATTTACGGCAGCGAGCTGGACGGCACCCGTACCGACAAGGTCGACCTCATCGCCCATCTGCTGGCCGAAGAAGGCCTGGACCCGGCGCAAACCCTGATGGTCGGCGACCGCAAGCACGACCTGATTGGCGGCATGCGTAACGGGCTTGATGTGGCGGCAGTGGGGTATGGGTTTGGCAGCCATGAGGAGTTGGCGGGGCAGGCACCGACTTATCACTTTGAGACGATGACAGATCTGCGCGAGGCGTTTGCCAAGCGCTGATATATCTCCCTGTGGCAGGACCTGTGGGAGCGAATTCATTCGCGAAGAGGCCGGTACATTCGGTACATATTCGTCGCGTGGAATGCCGCTTTCGCGAATGAATTCGCTCCCACAGAATTCGCTCCCAGACAATTTGTGTCCAAAAGGTGGGTAACCTTCAGGGCATCAGCTTTTGCAGTGCTGCCTTGCGCTCATCGATGGGCAGGCGACCGAGCTTTTCCACGGCGGTGAAAAACGCAGGCCAATCCCCATTCACCTGCTTGAACACCACCGCAAACGCCGGCACCCACTGGTCATACAGCCCGAACGGCAACAGTTTGGCGTTGTTCAACGGCGCATTGATCCAGGCATCGAAACGCTTGTCGCCATGCCACTGGTTATCCCGCATCTGGCGGTAATCACGGCGCAGGCGCTCGAATTCGGCGGCTTTGCGGGTGCGCATCTCGGCGGCTGACAAGGGCAGGGCGTACAGGGTTTTCAGGCGCTCGCGGGTATCCAGCACAAGTTCAATGAACTGCTCGCGCTGCCGGGCCTGGACCTGGCTTTCCGGTGGCAGGCCCTGGGCGGTGCGCCATTGGCGGGTGCCCTCCTGCTCGACGAAATTGGCGTAGGACTCGTTGAACTCGGTGTCGTCTTTCACATAGAAGCGCTGATGGGCCAGCTCATGAAAGATCAAAGTGGACAGGCGCTCGTCTCCCCAACCGGACATGGAGCTGAGGATCGGGTCATCGAACCAGCCCAGGGTCGAGTAGGCTTCGACACCGCTGACATAGACATCCTTGCCCGTTTGACGCTGCAACGCCGCATCGCCCCGGGCGCCGCCCTGGCTGTAATAGCCGCGATAGGCCACGCAACCGGCAATCGGGAAGCAGTGGGTGACGGGGGCCAGGGAAAACTCATCGGTGGCGAAGACATTCCAGACGACGTAAGGACGGTGGAGATCGGCATACAGGCGATAGCTGCGGTTATCCGGCAGGTGCAACACTTGGCTGGCAAAGTCTCGCGCGGCTTGTGCATGGCGCAGGCGCTCGCGCAGTTTCGGGTCGCGGTTGGGGTCGGCAATCACATCGGCCACCGGCTCGCGGGCGCGCAGCAGGCTGAGCTGGCCATCGACCAACTGGCTGTAGTAAGAAAGGCTCGAACAACCGCTGAGCAATACCGCCGCCAGCATCAGTGCGGGGCGTAATACATTGAGTCTCGGCATATGCAGCCCGCAGGTAAAAAACGTCTTTCGTTATGCCGCACGGCCTGGCTCAAATGCAACTATCATCGGCAGTTCGTTCAGCCTGGGGACCCATGATGCGCTATCCACTCGTTATCCTTGCCTGCGTCGCCACTTTGGCCGGATGCGCCGGACCGCTGCCCGCAGTCGATCCGCAACAGGCCTGGGTCGATATGCATACCTTTACCGGCAAGCTGGTGATGGCTGACAAGCTCGATGGCAAGACCACCTACGACGGGCGTTATTTCCAGATGGCGCCCGGTAGCCATACGCTGAAAGTGCGTTATGACTACGAGTATCAGGCCGGTGGCCTGGGCCTGACAATGGACCTGTATAACGAGCTGACCTGCTATATCGACGTGCGCTACGACCACTTTGCCGCAGGCGAGCGCTACAAGCTTGAGGTGCGCCATATCGCCAATGACATCACCGCACGGCTGTTTGATGCCGAGCGCCGGGAAGTCGCCCGTGAAGGCGATATCAATTGCATCTGATCAGCGATCGTTCTTCTGGTAGATGATCTTCTTCGTGCCGTTTTCGCAGCTGCCCACGACCATATTCTGATCGTGCACATCGTCGTTGCTGACGATCTCCAGGGTGTAGGCATTGACGTTTGCCGCCTGGATCTTCGCTTCGATCTCGGCCTTGAGCTCTTCGCAGGGTTTGGGCGCGGCCAGGGCCGCAGTGCACAGCGCAGAACAGGCAATGGCCAGCAAAATACGTTTCATGCTCGACTCCTTGGCTAAGCATAAAAAAACGACCTGCCCAGACGGGCCGGGCAGGTCATCGGTGCAACGCGGCTTCAATCAGCTGAGCAGCGTGGCGTCCAGGGTGATATTTGCGTTCAGCACTTTGGAGACCGGGCAGCCTTCTTTGGCATTTTTGGTCAGCTCATCGAACTGTTCCTGGGTTGCGCCCGGAATCTTCGCCTTGAGGATCAGCTTCACGGCTGTGATCGAAAAGCCACCGTCTACCTGATCCAATGTGACTTCGGCCTGGGTATCGATGCTCTCGGCAGTCAGACCGGCATTACCCAGAATCATCGACAGCGCCATGGAAAAGCAGCCCGCGTGGGCCGCGCCGATCAGTTCTTCCGGGTTGGTGCCCTTGCCGCCTTCAAAACGGGCCTTGAAGCCGTAAGGTGCTTCACGCAGCACGCCGGTTTCAGTGGAAATACTGCCGATACCGGACTTCAGGTCACCTTCCCAGTGGGCGGACGCTTTCTTGACAATGCTCATGGTGTCTCCTGACTTTAAGGTGTGAGGGGGTTTCGCACGGGTATGAGGTTCTGAGGATAGACGGCTTTGAAAAGTTCAACGAGCGATAAAAACCTACCACCACCGTAGGACTTTTTTGTTACTGCCCATTGATAACTGACCGTCTGCCCATACACACTAAAGCTAATTCTGTGCGTGAAGACCGGCCAAAAATTGATCGACCGGCCTGCGTACTCCCTGATGAGGATATGTTGCGGCCTATGAAACGTTTAGCCGATGTGAAGATTTCCACCCTCGATCTGGTGCCCGTGCGCCAGGACAAAGGCGTTGCCCATTCCCTGCACAACTCCCTCGATCTGGCTCGCCACGTTGAAAAACTGGGTTTCGAGCGCTTCTGGGTCGCCGAACACCACAACATGGATGGCATCGCCAGTTCGGCGACTGCGGTGTTGCTGGGCTATCTGGCAGGCGGCACCTCGACCATTCGGGTTGGCGCTGGCGGGATCATGCTGCCCAACCATGCACCACTGGTCATCGCCGAGCAGTTTGGCACACTGGCGAGCCTCTATCCCGGCCGTATCGATCTGGGTCTGGGTCGGGCGCCCGGTTCTGACCAATTGACCGCCCGCGCTCTGCGCCGCGAGCGCTCGGGCAGTGCCGATGATTTCCCGGACGATGTCACCGAACTGATGGAATACCTCGGCCCGCGCAAACCTGAGCAAAAGGTGATCGCCGTTCCAGGTACTGGCACCGAAGTGCCGATCTGGCTGCTCGGTTCGAGCCTCTTCAGTGCGCAACTGGCGGGCATGCGCGGTTTGCCCTACGCCTTCGCCTCGCACTTCGCGCCGCGCTACATGCATGAAGCGATTCGCGTCTATCGCAACCACTTCAAACCATCGGCGGTGCTGGATAAGCCGTACGTGATGCTCGGCGTGCCTCTGGTGGCGGCTGATACCGATGAACAGGCCGACTACCTGGCAACTTCGGTGTACCAACGCATCCTCGCCCTGATGCGCGGGCAAAGCCTGATGCAGCGCGCGCCGGTCAAAACCATGGACGGCCTGTGGCTGCCCCATGAGCGCGAAGCGGTGGCGAGTTTCCTGGGACTGGCGATGGTCGGCGGCCCGGAAAAAATTCGCGCCAAACTCGATGTGCTATTGGAACAGACCGACGCCGATGAGCTGATCTTTACCTGCGATATGTATGAGCATGCCGATCGGTTGCGTTCTTACGAGATTCTGGCGCAAATCGCAAAGGGATAAAGGGATAAAGGGAAGGCAAATGTGGGAGCGAATTCATTCGCGAAGAGGCCCGTACATTCGATAGATCTTTATGGCCTGAAATGCCGCTTTCGCGAATGAATTCGCTCCCACAGGGTGGCATATCACACATAAAAAAACCGACGCCTGATAGGGTCGGTTTTTTTAAAAGCTCAACCAATCAACCGCGCTTGTAGACGATCTCTTTGGTACCAGCGTCGCAAGAGCCGACAACCTTCTGGTCGCCCGCAGCGCCTTTGGCGACCACTTCCAGCGAATAGGATTTAACGCCTTTCGCTTGCAGTTTCGCGTCCAAATCAGCCTTCAATTCGTCGCAAGGCTTGCCTGCCGCCATGGCGCCACCGGCAAGACTCAACAGACCCACTGCCAACAATAACTTCTTCATCGGTCAAACTCCCTGATCAGGCTGAAACAGACGATTTCGCGAAGGGGAAATCGCCCGCAAACATTAGCCATGTCGACGTATTTGTCAAAGGTTGTGGCAATCGGCCAGCGCAAAAGTTCAGCTTTTAGCTATTGGCGATGCGGAAACCGACTTTCAGCGTCACCTGATAGTGCTGGACCTTGCCATTTTCGATATGGCCTCGTGTTTCCGTCACCTCAAACCATTCCAGATGCTTGAGACTTTTGCTTGCCTCGGCCAGAGCGTTGTTGATGGCGTCTTCGATGGTGGTGGTAGACGAGCCAACCAGCTCGATTTTTTTGTAGGTGTGGTGATCAGTCATGGCAGTTCTCCTAAAGGGTGAGTAGGAGCGTAGCAGTGCTGACGCTCCTTACCTCTGTGGGCAAATTCCTGGGAGAAGTTCAGATATTTGATCTGAAGCTGCGTTGCACTTTCGCGAAGTGCTGTAGTCGGAAACAACACACCCTCTCACCCTGAAGGAGAAACACCATGGCTCTTAATTCACTTCGTAAAGCCTCGTTGCAAAGCATGGAAGCGGAAATCGAAAGCCTGCTCAAATCCCTTGAAAGCCTGAAAAACGACGCTTCCGAAGAGTCCAACAAGACCCTGAAAAGCCTCAAGGCCAGCGCCGAGCGCGCCCTGAGCCATTCCCGCGGCCTGCTTAGCGACGTCTACGAAGACGTCAAAGTCAAAACCCGCGAAACCGGCGTCGCTACTCGTGACTACGCCCAGGAACACCCTTGGACTACTGCCGGTGTAGCGGTTGGTGCTGTGGGTCTGCTGGCCGCTTACCTGCTGTGCAAGCGCGCTAACTGATCGGTACGTGCGAAATTATCATTCGCGAGAGAATTCGCCCCCACAAAAGCAAATCGCACCTGTGGGAGCGGATTCATACGCGAACAGGTCGCTCGGGCCACCTTAAGGCTAACCCTCTAGCTCCGTCTTGAGCCACTGCGCCAATTGGCGGGCGCGCTCGTCCGCCGAGCGCTTGGGCACCCATAGCGCCAGTTGCGCCGGGGTTTCACTGAAACCCCAAGGCGCAACCAGACGCCCGGCGCGCAGGTCGTCAGCTACCAGCGGTTCGGGGGCGATGGCGATGCCCAGGCCCGCCGTTGCAGCCTCAAGCAGGTAATACAGATGCTCGAACTTCTGGCCGTAACGCAAGGCCTGGGGATCGATGCCATTCTGTTGCGCCCAACTGGGCCAGGCTTGCGGCCGCGAGGTGGTTTGCAGCAGGCTTTCGCCCAGCAATGCCTGGGCGGGAGCCTGTTGCAGGGCCTGGGAACCAGTGAAATGCGGGCTGAGCACCGGGCCAATACGCTCGCTGGCCAACTCGAATACCTGCATATCCACCGGCCAAGGCGGTTCGGCGAAGACCAGCAGGGCATCCAGGCCCGGTCGACGTGGATCGAGATCACCTTCGCCCGCCGACAAGTGCAGGCGCAGGTCCGGCAAATCAGCGTTCAGGCGCCCCAACCGGGGAATGAACCAACGCGCCAGCAAACTGCCCGAGCAGCCCAACACAAAGGGCGCCTCAGCGCTGTTATGAGTCAATTCGGCGCACACCGCGCGCAACCGGTCGAAGGCCTCGCCACTGGCATCACGCAGGCGTATGCCGGCATCTGTGAGTTTCAGGCCGCGCCCATCCTTACTGAACAACGCCAGGCCCAAGTGTTCTTCAAGGACTTTCAACTGGCGGCTGACCGCACCATGGGTGACGTGCAGCTGTTCAGCAGCCTGACTGACGCTGTTCAGACGGGCGGTGGCTTCAAAGGCGCGCAAGGCGTTCAGGGGCGGAAGATCTCGGCTCATGATATCTGTGAGTTTTCCTGACAGGTTGCGGCGATCTTATCGATTTTCTTCGTCACATGCGCTGGTTAAAGTGTGTTCATTGCCCAACCGGCTAATCCCATTACTTCAAAACGTGGAGGTCCCATGACCCAGACCAATTTCAGCAAAGGCGCCGACGCCAACGGCTTGTTTGGCTCGTTTGGCGGCCGCTATGTCGCCGAAACCCTGATGCCACTGGTCCTCGACTTGAACCGCGAGTACGAAGCGGCCAAGGCGGATCCTGAATTCAACGAGAAACTGGCTTACTTCCAGCGTGATTACATCGGTCGCCCGAACCCCTTGTACTTCGCCGAGCGCCTGACCGAGTTCTGCGGCGGCGCCAAGATCTACTTCAAGCGCGAAGAGCTGAACCACACCGGCGCGCACAAGATCAACAACTGCATCGGCCAGGTCCTGCTGGCTCTGCGCATGGGTAAGAAGCGCCTGATTGCCGAAACCGGTGCCGGCATGCACGGTGTCGCCACTGCCACCGTCGCCGCCCGTTTCGGCCTGCCTTGCGTGATCTACATGGGCGCCACCGACATCGAGCGCCAACAGGCCAACGTATTTCGCATGAAGCTGCTGGGCGCTGAAATCGTGCCAGTCACTTCCGGCACCGGCACCCTCAAGGACGCCATGAACGAAGCCCTGCGTGACTGGGTTACCAACGTCGATGACACCTTCTACCTGATCGGCACCGTGGCCGGTCCGCACCCTTACCCGTCGATGGTTCGCGACTTCCAGTCGATCATCGGCAAGGAAACCAAAGTGCAGATGCAAGAGAAGGAAGGCCGCCTGCCGGACAGCCTGATCGCTTGCGTGGGTGGCGGTTCCAACGCCATGGGCCTGTTCCATCCGTTCCTCGATGACGCCAGCGTCGAGATCGTCGGTGTCGAAGCCGGTGGTCACGGGGTCGATACCGACAAGCACGCAGCCAGCCTGAACGGCGGTGTTCCCGGCGTACTGCACGGTAATCGCACCTATTTGCTGCAAGATACCGATGGCCAGATCACCGATGCCCACTCGATTTCGGCAGGTCTGGACTACCCTGGCATCGGCCCGGAGCACGCCTACCTGCACGAAGTGAAACGCGTTGAATACGTCAGCATCACCGACGAAGAAGCGCTGGAAGCCTTCCACGACTGCTGCCGCCTGGAAGGCATTATCCCGGCTCTGGAGACGGCCCACGCCCTGGCCGAAGCCATGAAGCGCGCCACCAACCTGCGCGATGATCACCTGATGGTGGTCTGCCTCTCCGGTCGCGGTGACAAAGACATGCAAACCGTCATGAACCACATGGCCGCCGCCGAAAAAACTCAGGAGAAGCTGGTATGAGCCGCCTCGAACAACGTTTTGCCGAACTGAAGACTGAAGGCCGTTCGGCTCTGGTGACCTTTGTTACCGCTGGCGACCCTGGCTATGACGCCTCCCTGAAAATCCTCAAGGGCCTGCCTGCTGCCGGCGCCGATGTGATCGAGCTGGGCATGCCCTTTACCGATCCGATGGCCGATGGCGTGTCAATCCAGCTGGCGACCCTGCGCGCTCTGGATGCCGGGCAGACACTGCCGAAAACCCTGCAAATGGTTCGCGAATTCCGCGTCGACAACCAGACCACGCCTATCGTGTTGATGGGTTACTACAACCCGATCCATCGTTTTGGTGTTGAAGCCTTCGTCGCTGAAGCCAAGGCCGCTGGCGTCGATGGCCTGATCATCGTTGACCTGCCGCCTGAGCACGACGCCGAACTGGCGACTCCGGCCCAGGCATCGGGTATCGACTTTATCCGGCTGACCACGCCGACCACCGATGACGTGCGCCTGCCGACCGTGCTGGAACGCAGCTCCGGCTTCGTTTACTACGTGTCGGTAGCCGGTGTGACAGGTGCCGGTTCAGCCACCACCGAACACGTCAGCGAAGCCATTGCCCGCCTGCGTCGCCACACTTCGCTACCAGTAAGCGTCGGTTTCGGCATCCGCACGCCGGAGCAGGCCGCTGCGATTGCCCGCTTGGCTGACGGCGTGGTGGTAGGGTCGGCACTGGTGGACAAGATCGCCAACGCCGCTTCGCCGGACCAGGCTGTCGATGACGTCCTGAGCCTGTGTGCTGCACTGGCCGAAGGCGTGCGCAAGGCCCGTGTCAGCTGAAGGTAAATGTTTTGATACAAAGGAATCATTAGGCCATTACTGGTACTAATCAGGTACGACATAGAAAGGCTCAGGACCTCTGTCCTGGGCCTTTTTTGTCGCTCTGAATTATCCAGGAGTAACACCCATGAAATTGCCGAACCGTTTGCTCGCCGGGCTGGGCATCTTGATGATCAGCATCAGCCCGTTGACTCATGCGGATGATCACGATCAGCGCCGTGGCCCTGATGACAATCATGGCCAACAACATGGTCCTGGTCCGCAAGGTAATGGCCATGGCAACGACCGCGGCAACAATCGCGGTGGCAACCGTCCGCCAGACAATTTCGACGATGTTCGTCACACTTTTCAACAACATCGCGACGTAATTGGCCGTGGCCAGCCACTGCCGCCGAATATCCATATCGTCAAGGGCCACCCGTTGCCACGGGGCTACGGCAAGCGTCTGGATCAGCGCTCGCTGCAATATCTGCCGCAGTATGACGGCTACGAATGGCGCCGTACCGGCACCGACGTCGTGCTGATCGCCGTTGGTACCGGGATCGTCTACGAGATTCTGCAGGGTGTGTTGAATTGATCCAACGCGGCGACCTGTAAATGGAACACCTGTGGGAGCGAATTCATTCGCGAATAGGCCGGTACATCCGAGGCATCTGTATCGTCTGAAATACCGTCTTCGCGGATGAATTCGCTCCCACAGATTTCGCCCCTACCGGCGGTGAACCACTTCACACCCTGAACATCCCCACATCCAGCGGCCGTACCTCGCCCATCCACATCGCATGTTCAGTGTGGTCGGCCAGATCGTCGCCAGTCAGGGGATGAATCAGTATTACCAGGCCTTTGCGATTGAGCGCCAGCCACAGCATGACGTCGGCGAAGCACTCATGGCCAAAGGCAAGTTGGCAGCTCCAGTCCACATGGGGCCCGACCAGCCGCTCGTGGATGCGGCCCATCTTCAGGCCGAATTTCTCCGTCGCCTGCTCGCACAGGACCCGCGCCTGGTCGAGGCTGTCGGCGTCGAAATAGACATGGGCATGATAGCCCTGAACTTCTGGCATTACTGAATCCCTCCAAAAGAGCAAAAAAGTGAGTGTGCCTGTCTGCGCAACCTATCCACAGACCTGGATCAAGATTCACACCGCAATCGATGGCAACGGTCGACCACCCAAATGATCGCCGCTGCGTGACTGCTCGCTGGCCAACCAGTCAACGAACTGCTGAACGATCTGCACCCGTCGCTTGCGCTGCGGCAGAACCACGTAATAGCCGTACGCCGAGATCGCTGTAGCTTCCACCGGACGGCACAGCAGACCCTGATCGAGCAGGTTGTCCACCAGATGGCGCCAGCCGATGGCCACGCCTTCTCCAGCAATCGCCGCCTGGATCAGCAACGTGTAGTTGTCGAAGCGCAACTGCCCCGGCGCAGGTGCCTGGGGGATTTTCAGGGCGCGGAAGACCCCGGCCCAATCGAACCAATTGCTGCTGCCTTCGCCACGCAGGTGCAGCAGCGGAAACTCGCGCAACACGTCAATGGGCAACGGCGGCTCGCGACCGGCCAGTAGCTGCGGACTGCATACCGGGAACACTTCTTCGCTGAACAGCCAGCGGCTCTCGCCCTGCTTGAAACGGCCATCACCGAATAGCACAGCCACATCGATATCGGCGCGCAACATGCTGTGACTGCGCTCACTGGTCACCAGGCTGACGTCGACATCCGGGTTGGCCTTGTGGAAGCGATGCAGACGCGGCATCAGCCAGTAGGCGGCGAAGGCGAAGTCCGTCGCCACCTGCAACACCTCGTGCTGATGGTGGCCGGTAACGGCAATCAGACCGCTGTCCATGGACTGCAAACCGGCCTGCACATGGCTGAACAGCACTTCACCGGCTTCGGTCAGTTCGATGCCTCGGTAGATCCGGTCGAACAGGCGCGTCGCCAGTTGCTCCTCCAGGCGCTTGATCTGCTGGCTGACCGCAGGCTGGGTGGTGCCCAGTTCGATGGCGGCAGCGGTAAAACTGCGCAGACGTGCGGCAGCCTCGAAGGCTCGCAACAAATCCAGAGACATTTCCCCAAGGCTTTCAAACATAAGCTGTACTTATCCTAGCTATTGTTTTGTGTGGGCTTTACCGCCAAACCCATGGCTTCCATAGTGAATGCCAGCACTGTCGCATAAATATTCACTATGGAATGCCGCGAAAACATGAAGCGCAAGAACATTCTTTTCATCATGGCCGATCAAATGGCCGCGCCGATGTTGCCGTTTTACGCCCCATCTCCAATCAAGATGCCGAATTTGAGCCGCCTCGCCGCCGAAGGCGTGGTGTTTGACTCCGCGTACTGCAACAGCCCGCTGTGCGCACCCTCGCGTTTCACCCTGGTCAGTGGCCAGTTGCCCAGCAAGATCGGCGCCTACGACAACGCCGCCGATTTCCCAGGCGATATTCCGACTTACGCCCACTATCTGCGCGGCATGGGCTACAAGACCGCGCTGTCAGGCAAGATGCATTTCTGCGGCCCGGATCAGTTGCACGGCTACGAAGAGCGCCTGACCAGTGATATCTACCCCGCCGACTATGGCTGGGCAGTGAATTGGGACGAGCCGGACGTGCGCCCGAGCTGGTACCACAACATGTCGTCGGTGCTGCAAGCCGGCCCGTGCGTGCGTACCAACCAGCTCGACTTCGACGAAGAAGTGGTCTTCAAAGCCCGGCAGTATCTGTTCGATCACATCCGTGAAGATGGCGACGCGCCGTTCTGCCTCACCGTTTCGATGACTCACCCTCATGACCCGTACACCATTCCCAAGCCGTTCTGGGACCTGTACGACGATGCTGATATCCCGATGCCACCGGCCCACGCCGATCAGGACGCCCTTGACCCGCATTCCCAGCGTCTGCTCAAGGTCTATGACCTGTGGGACAAGCCGATGCCCGTCGACAAGATTCGTGACGCTCGTCGCGCCTACTTCGGTGCGTGCAGCTATATCGATGACAACGTCGGCAAGCTGCTCAAGACCCTTGAAGACACCGGCCTGGCTGATGACACCATCATTGTGTTCTCCGGCGATCATGGCGACATGCTCGGCGAAAAAGGCCTCTGGTACAAAATGCACTGGTTCGAAATGGCCGCGCGGGTACCGATGCTGGTCTACGCTCCGGGCCAGTTCAAGGCAGGCCGGGTAAGCGCTTCGGTGTCCACCGCCGACCTGTTGCCGACCTTCGTCGATATGGCCGGCGGCGAGCTGGACAGTGGCTTGCCGCTGGATGGTCGCTCGCTGATGCCGCACCTCAAGGGCGAGGGCGGACACGATGAAGTATTCGGCGAATACATGGCCGAAGGTACGGTCAGCCCGCTGATGATGATTCGTCGTGGCGCCTACAAATTCATGTATTCGGAACAGGATCCGTGCCTGCTGTTCGATGTGCAAAACGATCCGAAGGAACTGGAAGACCTCAGCCAGTCGGCTGAACACCAGGCGTTGTTCTTTGATTTCATGGCTGAAGCACGGGCCAAGTGGGACATTCCGGCGATACACCACCAGGTGCTCGCCAGCCAGCGTCGTCGGCGCTTCGTCGCCAGGTCGCTGGCAATCGGCAAGCTGAAGAGTTGGGATCACCAGCCGCTGGTAGACGCCAGTCAGCAATATATGCGCAACCATATCGATCTAGACGATCTGGAGCGTAAGGCGCGTTATCCGAAACCTTGAACCCTGCCAAGACCAAAAAAACCAAAGGGGCACCAACCATGAAGAAGCTATCCACAGCACTTGCGGCCAGCGTGATTGCGCTGACCAGTTTTGCGGCGCAAGCCGATGGGGAATCTTGCAGCACCGTGAAAATGGCCGACCCGGGCTGGAGCGATATCGCGGCAACCAACGCGATCACCTCGTTCCTGCTCGACGGCATGGGCTACAAGGCCAAGGTCGACACCCTGGCGGTGCCGATTGCCTACGGTGGCCTCAAGGACGGGCAGATGGATGTCTTCCTGGGTAACTGGATGCCTGCGCAGCAGGGTTTCTACGACAAGTTCATCGCTACCGGCGATGTAACCCAGTACGCCAAGAACCTCGACGGCACCGAATTCACCCTCGCAGTACCGGACTATGTCTGGGACGCGGGTGTGCATGACTTCGCCGACCTGAACAAGTTTGCCGACAAATTCGACAGCAAGGTCTTCGGCATCGGTGCCGGCGCACCGGCCAACCAGCACATTGCCGATATCATCAAGAAAAACGAATTCGATATGGGTAAATGGAAGCTGATCGAGTCCAGCGAACAGGCGATGCTGGCCGAAGTCGGTCGGGCCGTGAAGAAACAGAAGTTCGTGGTCTTCCTTGGCTGGACCCCGCACCCGATGAACGTGCAGATCAAAGGTATGCATTACCTCAAGGGCGGCGAGAAGTACTTCGGTGATACCGGTACCGTGTCCACTCTGACCCGTAAAGGCTATGCCGCTGCCTGCCCGAACGTGGGCAAGCTGCTGACCAACCTGACCTTCACCCAGGACATGGAGAACTCCATCATGGCCGACGTGAGCAACAACAAGGTCAGCAACGCCGACGCAGTGAAAACCTGGATCAAGGCCAACCCGGCGCAGCTGGACAAGTGGCTTGATGGCGTGAAGACCCTGGACGGCAAAGACGCATTGCCGGCGGTGAAGGCCAAGTTGTAATAACTCCAGGCAATCGCACGGCTAATGTGAGACCGGCTTCAGCCGGGAAGGCTCAGGCAGGATCGATACCTTTCTATCGTCTGCCATATCATCTTCCCGGCTGAAGCCGGCCCCACAAAAAAGCTCTTTATCGACCGTTTGACAGGACGGCGCACTACGCCGCCAACTGCCGCCGCAACTCGGCCAGTACCGGCGCCGAATCCGGGCGCACGCCACGCCATAGCAGGAACGCCTCGGCGGCCTGTTCGACCAGCATGCCCAAGCCATCCATCGCCTGTGCCGCGCCATGTTCCGTGGCCCAACGGCAAAAGGCGGTCGGCTCCTTGCCATACATCATGTCGTAGCAGAAGGTTTTGCCGGGCTGGATCAGGCTGGGTGAAATCGGCGGCAGTTCACCGGCCAGACTGGCAGAGGTGGCATTGATGATCACGTCCACCGACTCTTCCAGCCAATCGTAACCACTGGCGAATACCGGCCCCAGTTCAGCGAACTCCTGCGCCAGTTGCTCGGCTTTTTCCACGGTGCGGTTGGCGATCACCAATACCGCCGGGCGTTCTGCCAGCAACGGCTCCAGGGCACCCCGTACGGCACCGCCCGCGCCCAGCAGCAGGATGCGCTGCCCGGTGAGGTTGATCCCGGCATTGACGGTCAAGTCACGTACCAGGCCGGCGCCATCGGTGTTGTCACCCAGCAACGTACCATCAGCCAGTTTGCTCAAGGTATTCACCGCGCCCGCCCGGCGTCCGCGCTCGGTCAGGCTATCGGCCAGGCGATAAGCCTGCTCCTTGAACGGCACCGTCACGTTGGCGCCAAGGCCCTGAGCGAAAAAGTCCCGGGCAAAGGCGGTAAAGCCATCCAGCGGTGCCAGCGCCGTGCGGTAATCAAGCTGTTGGCCGGTTTGTGCGGCAAACAGTCCATGGATCAGCGGCGATTTGCTGTGACCGATGGGATTACCGAAGACGACGTAGTGATCCATTGTGTATTCCTGAATGTGTTTTTAAGCCTGCCCGAGCCAGTCGCGATCCTGCAGGAAATACTCGGTCAGGCGCGCTTCTGCGCTGCCCGGCTCGGGTTTCCAGTCGTAGCCCCAGCGCACCTGCGGTGGCAGCGACATCAGGATCGACTCGGTGCGCCCGCCCGATTGCAGGCCGAACAGAGTGCCACGGTCGTAGACCAGGTTGAACTCGACGTAGCGGCCACGGCGGAATTCCTGGAATTCGCGCTGTTGCGCCGTATAGGCATCTGCCTTGCGCCGCTGAATGATCGGCAGGTAAGCCTCGATGTAAGCGTCGCCGATGGCCCGAATGAAAGCGAAGCTGGTGTCGAAGTCCCACTCGTTCAAGTCATCGAAGAACAGGCCGCCAATACCGCGCGGCTCGTTACGGTGCTTGATGTGAAAATAAGTGTCGCACCAGGCTTTGTAACGCGGATAGACGTCGGCACCGAACGGCGCACAGGCCGCCTCGGCGACACGGTGCCAGTGCACGCAGTCTTCTTCGACGGCGTAGTAAGGGGTCAGATCGAAACCGCCACCGAACCACCAGACAGGCTCTTCGCCTTCTTTTTCAGCGATGAAAAAGCGCACATTGGCGTGGGAAGTGGGCACATGGGGGTTATGCGGGTGAATCACCAGGGACACGCCCAAGGCTTCAAAACCGCGTCCGGCGAGCTCTGGTCGATGAGCACTGGCCGACGGCGGCAGGCCGCTGCCGAAAACGTGGGAGAAGTTGACACCGCCTTTTTCGATGACATCGCCGTCACCGATCACACGCGTACGACCACCGCCGCCTGCCGGACGGGTCCAGGCATCCTCGACGAAGCTCGCCTTGCCGTCTTCCTGTTCCAGGGCGGCGCAGATGCGATCTTGCAGATCGAGCAGGTAAGTTTTTACGGCCTCGGTGCGGGCGGACATATCAATCCCTTCAAACGGCTGAAAAGGCTGGGTGGCCCGATCCACGAGGCATCGGGCAAATTTGCCGCGTAGCATAACACCGGGCCATGAGCCGTCGCAGTTGACGAAGATCAAGTGAAGGAGTGGGATAGGCGGTCTTCGCATCTGTGATTTGATGCCACCTATGGAGAGAGCACATGGCAAAGCGTATCCAGTTCAGCACGATTGGCGGTCCTGAAGTCCTGCAATATGTCGACTTCGAGCCTGCCGAGCCCGGCCCGCAACAGGTACGAGTGCGTAACAAGGCTATCGGCGTCAACTTCATCGACACTTACTTCCGCAGCGGCCTGTACCCGGCGCCGTCGATGCCGTCCGGGCTGGGCACCGAAGGTGCAGGCGTGGTCGAGGCAGTCGGCAGCGAAGTGACCCGCTTCAAGGTCGGCGACCGCGTGGCCTACGGCAGTGGCCCGCTGGGCGGCTATAGCGAAGTGCACACGTTGCCGGAAGCCAATCTGGTGCTGCTGCCGGATGCCATCAGCTTCGAACTGGCCGCCGCCGTCATGCTCAAGGGCCTGACCGTGCAGTACCTGTTCCGTCAGACCTACGAGCTGAAGGCCGACGAAATCGTGCTGTTCCATGCCGCTGCCGGTGGCGTCGGCTCCCTGGCCTGCCAATGGGCCAGGGCGATCGGCGCCAAGCTGATCGGTACGGTCAGCTCGGCCGAGAAGGCCGCCCACGCCAAATCTCTGGGCGCCTGGGCAACCATCGACTACAGCCATGAAAACGTGGTCCAGCGTGTGCTGGAGCTGACCAACGGCAAGAAATGCCCGGTGGTCTACGATGGCGTCGGCAAAGACACTTGGGAAACATCTCTGGACTGTTTGGAGCCGCGCGGCCTGATGGTCAGTTTCGGCAACGCCTCCGGCGCAGTCAGCGGGGTCAATCTGGGGATTCTGGCGCAGAAGGGTTCGCTCTATGTCACCCGGCCGACCCTGGGTACCTACGCCAACAACGCCGAAAGCCTGCAAGGCATGGCCGACGAGCTGTTCAAGATGCTCGCTACCGGCAAGATCGAGGTAGGCGAGGTCCAGCAATACGACCTCAAGGACGCCGCCACGGCGCAAACCGAGCTGTCCGCCCGGCGCACCACGGGGTCGACCATCCTCATTCCGTGACGGCTTGAAATCAGGCCGGGCGGATGACCTGCCCGGTCGCCAGGTCACGAATCACGCTGGGGTTACGGCGACCACCCAGGGCGCCGCCCAGCACGCCATCGATCTGCCCACGGAAATACTGTTCCACCCGCAAGCGACTGCGGGCAGCCGGGCGACCTGCCGGGTTGGCCGAGGTCGAGATCAGCGGGCCGACCAGGGCGCACAGGTCACGCACCGTCGGGTGATCACTGACACGCAGGGCCACGGTGTCGTGTATACCGGTGATCCATTCCGGCAACAGGTTCTGATGGGGCACCAGCCAGGTATTGGGGCCGGGCCAGGTGCTGGCCATGCGGTCGAGCCACAACTCCGGGAAATCTTCGAACAGAAAATCGAACTGGTGAATATTGTCGGCAATCAGGATCAGGCCTTTTTCCACGGGCCGTGACTTGATCGCCAGCAGACGGTACACCGCCTCTTCATCCCAAGGATCACACCCCAGCCCCCACACCGCCTCGGTTGGATAGGCAATCACCGCTCCGGCTCGAATATCCCGCGCGGCTTGTTGCACACGCCAACTGCTGACCATTGCTTTGTCTCCGATTCAGGGCTGGGCGAAGTTTAACCTCAGCCAGCCCGGGCGAACCACCGTCCGGCCTCACAGATAATACGGCCCTCCAGCTCAAGCTCGGTCAGTGCCGCCAGAACTTTGGGTAACGGCCAGCCTGAGGAGTTCGCCAGCGCCTCGCTGGTGTGGGGTGCCGCATGCAAAAGGATCAACAGAGGATGATCAAGGACCGCCGGCTCTGGCGTCGGGGCGCAGGGCAGCTGCCAGCCGCGCAGGGCCTCAAGGATATGTTCGACGGTTTCCACCAGCACCGCGCCATCGCGGATCAACTGATGACAACCACGAGCACCCGGATGGTGAATCGAACCGGGAATGGCATACACCTCGCGACCTTGTTCGGCGGCCAGGCGCGCGGTGATCAGCGAACCGCTGGCAACGCTGGCCTCAACCACCAGTACACCCAGGGAAAGTCCGCTGATGATTCTGTTACGGCGCGGGAAGTTTTGCGGCTGAGGACCTGCGTCCAAAGGGAACTCGGAAACCACCGCGCTACCTGCTTCGCGCATGCGCTGCGCCAACTGCCGGTGGCGCTGTGGATAAAGTTTTTCGAGGCCCGTGCCAAGCACACCGATTGTGGCCCCGCCAACGTCGAGCGCACCCTGATGCGCAGCTCCATCGATACCAAGGGCCAGGCCACTGGTAATGACAAATCCGGCCCCCGCCAGGCTGCGGGCGAAGGCAGTAGCTGTGTCGGTGCCGGGTCGGGAAGCACGACGGCTACCGACCATTCCCAACTGCGGTCTGTCGAGGATAGTGGGGTCGCCTGCCACAAATAACAGCGGAGGTGGGTCGGAAATTTCCGCAAGTAATGCGGGATAGTTCTGATCGTCCCACATCAGTAAATACTGGCCCGGACGCTCTAACCAAGCCATCGCGGCACTGGCGCCGTCGCGAATGGCGGGGTCGCGCCGAGCTTCGGCACAGGCATTCGGCAACCCCAGAGCGCGCCACGCGCTGGCCGGTGCACTGAGGGCTGAAGAGGCTGAACCGAAGGCATCGATGAGCTTGCGAAAGCGCTTCGGACCGACCTCCGGCAAGCGATGCAAGCGCAGCCGCGCTTCCAGTTCGGCAGGCGAAGGGACGGTTTTTTCGAACAGTGGCATAAGATCATCCTTGATCTGTGGCGCTCCTCAGGTTTTCAGAAAGCCTGTGGATAACTCTGTTGACAACAATTTGATAAGTGACGGATTAATGAAGGAAAACGTATCAATCCTGAACCGACAGGTCAGGGATTGCGCACCTTGTCCAAGACCGCCAGCGAACGACTGGCGCGCAACACCAGACCGTAACTGAGTTTGTCGTAAGTGCGGAACACCATCAGCAGGCCGGAGCGCTCGTCAGGAATCTTCACTTGTTCACCGGTGATGCGATCCCGGACAGTCTCGCCGGTCTTGAAGATCGCCAGTACGTTGCCCTCTGCCAGGCCGTCACGTTTGCCCTTGTCGAGGGTAACCACGTCGTACTCGCCGATCTGCGTCACGCCACGGGGCACATCGATGATCAGCCCCTCAATGTTGGTCTGCGGTGAGCTGGGCATGAAGGTCGAGTTGATCGCCCGCTCTTCACTGGCGAACAAGCGGTCGCCCAATCGCACTTCCTGGGTGGAGCGCTGCAGTTGCAGGGTGGAGACATCACCTTCAGTGGCAACCACTTCACCGCCGCCGATGTCATCGGCGTTGATGCCGAGTACTTCCTGGGTCTTCGGATCGGTGTAGGTCTTGCCCTGGCGGAACAGGCCGTATACCGAATGCGCCGGATCCAGTTTGCCACGCACGTAGATGCGGTCCCCCTGGCCACTGAGTACGCGCTCGGCGTTACCGGCGACGATATAGGGTGCCTTGTCGAACTGCTCAGGGGTATCGACGATGCGGTTGCTCAGCAAGAAGGCATTGATTGCGCCCAACGGGATGCTCGGAATTGCATCGACCATCGGTGTGCTGCGGATGCGCGGCGACAGCTTGACCGTGCCGTGGGATTCGCCACGGTTGAGCGTCACTTGCGGCTGGCCATTGACGTAAGAGAGCACCAGCGAGTCGCCGGGGTAGATCAGGTCAGGGTCGTGGATTTGCGGGTTGGCGTGCCAGATTTCCTTCCATTTCCAGGGCTCGCTCAGAAACTTGCCGGAAATGTCCCAAAGTGTGTCACCCGAAACGACCGTGTAAGTCTGTGGATGGCCTTCCTTGAGTTGCACTTGCGCCTGCACAAGACCGCTGGCGGTCAGCAACAGCAGGGCGAGTAGTGTTTTCCTCATGCGGTGAATCCCTTTATCATGTTGCTTCGCGTGAACATTGAGTCCCGTCAGGCTCGGTATCTGGAATCTACAGGGGTTGCCCGCTTCAGACGTCCAAGCCTAGCAGCCGATTTTGACTTTACCCTACAGTGCAGCTCTTACATATATGGCTATTTTAAACATCCTCGAATTTCCCGATTCGCGCCTTCGCACCATCGCCAAACCTGTGGCGGTGGTCGACGACGGCATTCGCCAGTTGGTCGATGACATGTTTGAAACCATGTATGAGGCCCCTGGCATCGGTCTGGCCGCGACCCAGGTCAACGTGCACAAGCGCGTCGTGGTCATGGACCTGAGCGAAGATCGCAGCGAACCCCGGGTGTTCATCAACCCCGAGTTCGAATTTCTCACCGACGAGATGCAGCAGTATCAGGAAGGCTGCCTCTCGGTGCCGGGATTCTATGAGAATGTCGACCGCCCTCAACGGATCAGGATCAAGGCACTGGACCGCGATGGCCAACCTTACGAGCTGGTTGCCGAGGGATTGCTCGCCGTGTGCATCCAGCACGAGTGCGATCACTTGAACGGCAAGCTGTTCGTGGACTATCTGTCCAACCTCAAGCGTGACCGGATCAAGAAGAAGCTGGAAAAACTGCACAAGCAGAACGCCTGATTCCCGGCATGCCCCTGAGGGAGCGAGGCTTGCCCGCGAAGAGACCCGGACATTCAACGCATCTTTTGATGCCTGAAAAATCGCCTTCGCGGGCAAGCCTCGCTCCCACTGCCCCAATTTCCTTTCCTACGAGAAGCCCATGACTGAGCCACTGCGCATCGTCTTCGCCGGCACCCCCGAATTTGCCGCCGAACACCTCAAGGCCTTGCTCGACAGCCCTTACGAAATCGTCGCGGTCTATACCCAGCCGGATCGCCCGGCCGGTCGCGGGCAAAAACTCATGCCAAGCCCGGTCAAACAGCTGGCGGTAGAGAAGGGTCTTGCAGTATTGCAACCGCCGACCCTGCGCGACGCAGCCGCCCAGGCCGAGTTGGCGGCGCTCAAGCCGGACCTGATGGTGGTGGTTGCCTATGGCCTGATCCTGCCGCAGGTGGTGCTGGATATTCCGCGTCTGGGCTGCATCAACAGCCATGCCTCGCTGCTGCCGCGCTGGCGCGGTGCGGCGCCGATCCAGCGGGCGGTGCAGGCCGGCGATGCGCAAAGTGGCGTAACGGTGATGCGCATGGAAGCCGGGCTCGATACCGGGCCGATGCTGCTCAAGGTCAGCACGCCGATCACCGCTGAAGACACCGGTGGCAGCCTGCATGACCGCCTCGCCGAGCTGGGCCCTCCGGCTGTGTTGCAAGCCATTGCCGGGCTGGCCGACGGCTCGCTGGTCGGCGAAGTGCAGGACGACAGCCTCGCCACCTACGCCCACAAGCTCAATAAGGATGAAGCACGCATCGACTGGAGCCGTCCCGCCGATGAGCTTGAGCGTCTGGTACGTGCCTTCAATCCGTGGCCAATCTGCCATAGCACCCTCAATGGCGAAGCCCTGAAAGTGCTGGCAGCAAGCCTGATCGAGGGGGAGGGTGCGCCGGGTACCATCCTGGGCGCCAGCAAAGACGGCCTGATCGTCGCCTGCGGCCAACAGGCACTGCGCTTGACCCGCCTGCAACTGCCGGGGGGCAAACCGCTGAACTTCACCGACCTGTTCAATAGCCGCCGTGAAAAGTTCGCCACCGGCACTGTGTTGGGTGAGGCATGAACCCGCGCCTCGCCGCCGCCAAGGCACTGGCCGCCGTCCTTAGCGGCAAGGCTTCGCTCAATAGCTCCCTGCCCACGCAACTGGACAAGGTCGAGCTGCGTGACCGTGGCCTGACCCAGGACCTGGCCTTCGGCACCGCGCGCTGGCAGCCTCGGCTGTCGGCACTGGCGGCCAAGTTGCTGCAAAAACCCTTTAAAGCCGCCGATGCCGACGTCGAAGCACTGCTGTTGGTCGGCCTGTATCAGTTGCTTTACAGCCGCATTCCGGCCCACGCTGCCATCGGCGAAACCGTCGGTTGCGCCGACAAGCTGAAAAAGCCCTGGGCCAAGTCCCTGCTCAATGCCGTGTTGCGCCGCGCCCAGCGCGAAAGCGAAGCGCTGCTGGCCGAACTCGAACACGACCCTGTGGTACGCACCGCCCATCCGCGCTGGCTGCAAAAGGCCCTGAAAGCCGCCTGGCCCGAGCATTGGGAGGCCATCTGCGCCGCCAACAATGCCCATCCGCCAATGATTCTGCGGGTCAATCGCCGGCATAAATCCCGCGACCAGTACCTGCAACTGTTGCAGGACAGCGGCCTCCAAGCCAGCGCTTGCACCTTCAGCCAGGACGGTATCGTGCTCGCCGAAGCGACAGATGTACGTGCCTTGCCCGGTTTTGCCGAAGGCTGGATCAGCGTGCAGGACGAAGCCGCGCAACTGGCCGCTGATCTGCTGGAGCTGGCCCCCGGCCAACGGGTGCTGGACGCCTGCTGCGCGCCTGGTGGCAAGACTTGCCATATCCTCGAAGTACAGCCGCAACTGGCTGGCGTCGTGGCGGTCGACCTGGAAGCCAAGCGCCTGGTGCGGGTGCGCGAGAACCTGGAACGCCTCGGCCTGAGCGCCGAACTGATTGCCGCCGATGGCCGCGAGACCGCGCAATGGTGGGACGGCAAGCCGTTCCAGCGCATCCTGCTCGACGCGCCATGCTCGGCGACCGGGGTCATCCGTCGCCACCCGGATATCAAGCTGACCCGTCAGGCCGATGACATTCCGGCCCTGGCCACGCTGCAGGGCGAACTGCTCGACGCCCTGTGGCCGACCCTGCAAGTGGGCGGCATCCTGCTGTATGCCACCTGCTCGACCCTGCCGATGGAAAACACCGAAGTCATCGAGGCGTTCCTGGCGCGCACTTCCGGCGCCCGGGAACTGGATATCGCCGGTCAGCTCGGCCAGCAGCCGCCCGGCCTGAAGCAGCCGCACGGTCGCCAGTTGCTGGCGCAAGAGGGCGGGCATGATGGTTTCTACTATGCCAAGCTGATCAAGATTGCGGCGGGTTGAGACTGTGCAGGCCACATCAACTTTCAATTTTGAATGCGGTCTTGTAGGAGCTGCCGAAGGCTGCGAAAGCGGTGTATCAGCCATTCGCAGCCTTCGGCAGCTCCTACAGGTCAGAAAACGCGGCGTAATCTCCTTAAAATAGTTTCTCATGGAATGAACGGATGAAAATCATCATCCTCGGCGCAGGACAGGTCGGCGGTACGCTGGCCGAGCACCTGGCCAGCGAAGCCAACGACATCACCGTGGTCGACACCGATGCCGACCGCCTGCGCGACCTGGGTGATCGTCTCGATATCCGTACGGTGCAGGGCCGCGGTTCGTTTCCCACCGTGCTGCGCCAGGCCGGGGCCGATGATGCCGATATGCTGGTGGCGGTGACCAACAGCGACGAGACCAATATGGTCGCCTGCCAGGTCGCCTACACCCTGTTCCACACCCCGACCAAGATCGCCCGCGTGCGTGAAGCTGCCTACCTGACCCGCTCCGGTTTGTTCGACAACGATGCGATTCCGGTGGACGTGCTGATCAGTCCGGAGCAGGTGGTCACCAACTACATCAAGCGCCTGATCGAATACCCCGGCGCGCTGCAAGTGATCGATTTCGGCGAAGGCAAGGCCCAACTGGTGGCGGTCAAGGCGTATTACGGCGGGCCGCTGGTAGGCCAGCAGCTGCGCCAGCTACGCGCGCACATGCCCAATGTCGACACCCGGGTCGCCGCGATTTTCCGCCGTGACCGGCCGATCCTGCCCAAGGGCGATACGGTAATCGAAGCCGACGACGAGGTGTTTTTCATTGCCGCCAAGGCCGATATCCGTGCCGTCATGGGGGAAATGCGCGGCCAGGATGCAGGCTACAAGCGCATCGTTATCGCCGGCGGCGGGCATATCGGCGAGCGTCTGGCCGAGGCCATCGAAAGCCGCTATCAGGTGAAGATCATCGAGATGAACCCGGCACGTTGTCGCTATCTCTCGGACAACCTGCACAGCACCGTGATCCTGCAAGGCAGCGCCTCAGACCGGGATCTGTTGCTGGAAGAGAATATCGCCAATACCGATCTGTTCCTGGCCCTGACCAACGACGACGAGGCCAATATCATGTCGTCGCTGCTGGCCAAGCGCATGGGCGCGCGCAAGGTCATGACCATCATCAACAACCCTGCTTATGTGGACCTGGTCCAGGGCGGCGAAATCGATATTGCCGTCAGCCCGCAACTGGCAACCATCGGCACCCTGCTGACCCACGTGCGCCGCGGCGACATCGTCAGCGTCCACTCCCTGCGTCGGGGCGCGGCAGAAGCCATAGAAGCCGTGGCCCATGGCGACGCCCGCTCAAGCAAGGTAATCGGCCGGGCCATCCGGGATATTACCCTGCCCCACGGCACTACCATCGGCGCGATCATTCGCGATGATGAGGTACTGATCGCCCACGACATCACCGTGATCGAATCCGGCGACCATGTGATCCTGTTCCTTGTGGATAAAAAGTACATCCGCGATGTGGAGCGACTGTTTCAGGTGGGATTGAGTTTTTTCTGAGGCAAGACAGAGTCGGGATAAGCGTGGTGGGAACGGTTGTGGGAGCGAATTCATTCGCGAAAGCGGCATATTGAGCGACGAAAATGCATCGATCATACCGGCCTCTTCGCGGATGAATCCGCTCCCGCAATGTAACGAGTGTCCGTCTCGATCAATACCAGCGCTCTTCCCCGGCCGGGCGTTTCTTGAAGCGCTTCATGGTCCACATGTACTGGCTCGGATACGCGCGTACATACTTCTCAACTACCTGGCTCATGGCCGCCGCTGAAGTTGCGGTGTCTTCGCTGTACATGGCCTCGGGCGCCGCTTCCAGCACGACCTTGTAACCGGAGCCATCCGGCAGGCGCATGGCATGCAGGAACACCCCGACCGCCTTGCCACCGGCGAGCATGTTGGGCACGAACTTGCTGGTCAGGGCCTGGGTGGCGCAGAAGGGCACGAAAATACCGGCCGACTCAGCCGGTTCGGGGTCGGCAGGAATGCCCACCGAACCGCCTTTGCGCACTTCCTTGATGACGCTGAGAATGCCCTCCTTGGTCGACGCCGCCACGCGGTTGCCCAACTGCACGCGCTGCTTGCGCAGCAAATCGTCCACAGCCTTGAGCTTGGGCGGGCGATAGAAAATGATCGGTTTGCACTGGCTGCAATAGAAGTGGTTGAGCACTTCCCAGTTGCCCAGGTGACTGGTGATGCCGACCACACCCTTGCCGGACGCCAGGGCTTCCTTGAGCACATCGAGACCTTCGACCTCACGCACCAGATCGATGGATTTCTGTGCAGGCCAGATCCAGGCGCAGGCGCTTTCGGTCAAGGTCTTGCCAATATCCATCAGGCTGCGCCCGACCAGACGCTCGCGTTCGGCGGCGTCCAGTTCCGGAAAACATTTGCTCAGGTTGATCCGCACCACTTCCCGAGAACGGTTGGGCAGCTTCCACATCAACCAGCCGATGCCCGTACCTACGGCCTGCACGGCACGCCACGGCAGCAGCGCAAACAATCGCAACGCCCCGACGATCAAGGCGCCTTTGAACTTATCCACAGCTCACTCCCCAGAATTCAAGACGGCCATTGTAACCGTCAGCGAGTCAGCTCGGCGTATCGATCACAGTCGACGGTGTGGTCCATGACCATACCGGTGGCCTGCATAAAGGCATAACAGATAGTCGGGCCGACAAAGGTGAAACCGGCTTTCTTCAGCGCCTTGCTCATGGCTTCGGCTTGCGGCGTCACCGCAGGCACCTCGCCACGGCCAGTAAAATGATTGATCTTTGGCTGCCCGCCGACGAAGGACCAGAGGAAAGTCACCGGATCTTCCAGCTTCAACCAGGCCTGAGCGTTGCGCCGGGTGGCGTTGAGCTTGAGGCGGTTGCGAATGATGCCCGGATCGAGCATCAGGGTTTCGATCTCTTCGTCAGTCAAACGCGCCAGACGCTGGGCATCAAAATTGAACATGACCTCACGATAACGCGCGCGTTTTTTCAAAATCGTGATCCACGACAGGCCCGCCTGGAACCCTTCGAGCATGAGGAACTCGAACAACATCTGCGCGTCGCGCAGCGGTACGCCCCACTCCTGATCGTGATAGTCCATGTAAATTGGATCTTCGTTGCACCAAAAGCAGCGTGCCATAGGGCTCCCAAGGGTAGAGGCGCGGCCGAATCGGGTATACTCCCGCTCTTTAAATCGCAGCCCAAGAAACAGGTGAATTTCGTGAGCCAGCCTACGCCAGCCGTGCGTACCTTCCAAGACTTGATCCTCGCCCTCCAGCAATACTGGGCCGAACAAGGTTGCGTGGTACTTCAGCCCTACGATATGGAAGTAGGCGCCGGCACTTTCCACACTGCCACGTTTCTGCGCGCCGTCGGCCCGGAAACCTGGAACGCCGCTTACGTACAGCCAAGCCGCCGCCCGACTGACGGCCGCTACGGCGAAAACCCGAACCGTTTGCAGCACTACTATCAGTTCCAGGTCATCCTGAAGCCGAACCCGGAGAACTTCCAGGAACTGTACCTGGGCTCGCTCAAACGCATTGGCCTGGACCCGCTGGTCCACGACGTGCGCTTCGTCGAAGACAACTGGGAATCGCCGACCCTGGGTGCCTGGGGCCTGGGCTGGGAAATCTGGCTCAACGGCATGGAAGTGTCGCAGTTCACCTACTTCCAGCAAGTGGGCGGCCTGGAGTGCTATCCGGTTACCGGCGAAATCACCTACGGCCTCGAGCGCCTGGCGATGTATCAGCAGGGCGTGGATTCGGTCTACGACCTGGTCTGGGCTGATGGTCCGTTCGGCAAAGTGACCTACGGCGACGTGTTCCACCAGAACGAAGTGGAGCAATCGACTTACAACTTCGAACACGCCAACGTCGAGAAGCTGTTCGAATTTTTCGACTTCTACGAAAGCGAAGCAGCCCGCCTGATCGAGCTCGAGCTGCCATTGCCGGGCTACGAGATGGTCCTCAAGGCTTCCCACACCTTCAACCTGCTGGATGCCCGCCGCGCGATCTCGGTGACTGCACGTCAGCAGTACATCCTGCGCGTGCGTACGCTCGCCCGCTCGGTGGCTCAGGCCTACCTGCAGGCCCGGGCCAAGCTGGGCTTCCCGATGGCTCCCCCTGATTTACGCGATGAAGTGTTGGCTAAGCTGGAGGCTGCGCAATGAGTGCTCAAGATTTCCTGGTTGAACTGGGCACCGAAGAACTGCCACCGAAAACCCTCGTCAGCCTGGCCGATGCGTTTCTGGCTGGCATCGAGAAAGGCCTGCAGAGTGCGGGCCTGACCTACAGCGCCAAGCAGGTCTATGCCGCGCCGCGCCGCTTGGCAGTACTGATTACTGATCTGGCCACGCAACAGCCGGACCGCAGCATCAATCTGGACGGCCCGCCACGTCAGGCGGCTTTCGATGCCGAAGGCAATCCGACCCAGGCGGCCCTGGGCTTTGCCAAGAAGTGTGGCGTCGACCTGAGCGAAATCGATCAGAGCGGCCCCAAGCTGCGCTACACCCAGAGCATCGCCGGCAAGCCGACCGCCAGCCTGCTGCCGACCATCGTCGAAGATTCGCTGAACGACCTGCCGATCGCCAAGCGCATGCGTTGGGCAGCGCGTAAAGAAGAGTTCGTGCGTCCTACCCAGTGGCTGGTGATGCTGCTCGGTGACCAGGTGATCGATTGCACGATCCTGGCCCAGAGCGCTGGCCGCGACTCCCGCGGGCACCGTTTCCACCATCCGCAAGATGTACGCATCTCTTCACCGGCCAGTTATCTCAACGACCTGCGCAACGCTTACGTCCTGGCCGATTTCAACGAACGCCGTCAACTGATCAGCAAGCGCGTCGAAGAACTGGCGACCCAACACGAAGGCACCGCCATCGTGCCGCCGGAGCTGCTGGATGAAGTGACCGGCCTGGTCGAATGGCCAGTGCCGCTGGTGTGCTCGTTCGAGGAGCGCTTCCTCGACGTGCCGCAGGAAGCCCTGATCACCACCATGCAGGACAACCAGAAGTATTTCTGCCTGCTGGATGCCGAAGGCAAGCTGCTGCCACGCTTCATCACCGTGGCCAACATCGAGAGCAAGGACCCGAGCCAGATCGTCCTGGGTAACGAGAAAGTCGTGCGCCCACGCCTGACCGATGCCGAATTCTTCTTCAAGCAGGACAAGAAGCAGAAGCTGGAAACCTTCAACGAACGCCTGAAGAACGTCGTGTTCCAGGCACAGCTGGGCAGTGTCTACGACAAAGCCGAGCGGGTCTCCAGACTGGCAGCCTACATCGCTCCACGCATCGGCGGCGACGCTCAGCGCGCAGCCCGTGCCGGTCTGCTGTGCAAATGCGACCTGGCCACGGAAATGGTCGGCGAATTCCCGGAAATGCAGGGCATCGCCGGTTACTACTACGCCAAGGCTGACGGTGAGGCCGAAGATGTCGCCCTGGCCCTCAACGAGCAGTACATGCCTCGCGGTGCCGGCGCTGAACTGCCGACCACCCTGACCGGTGCTGCCGTCGCCATCGCCGACAAGCTGGACACCCTCGTCGGCATCTTCGGCATCGGCATGCTGCCCACCGGCAGCAAGGACCCGTATGCCCTGCGTCGCGCGGCACTGGGTATCCTGCGTATCCTGATCGACAAGCAGCTGGACCTGGACCTGATCCAGGCAGTGAACTTCGCGGTCACCCAGTTCGGCGCCAAGGTCAAGGCTGCCGGCCTGGCCGACCAGGTGCTGGAATTCATCTTCGACCGCCTGCGTGCGCGTTACGAAGACGAAGGCGTCGAAGTGGCGGTGTACCTGTCGGTCCGCGCTCTGAAGCCGGGTTCTGCGCTCGATTTCGACCAGCGTGTACAGGCGGTGCAGGGCTTCCGCAAACTGCCGCAGGCTGCTGCATTGGCCGCCGTGAACAAGCGCGTCTCAAACCTGCTGAGCAAGGCCGAGGGCAACGTTGCCCAGACCGTCGAACCGAAGTACTTCGACAATGCCAACGAGTTCTCCCTGTACTCGGCGATCCAGCAAGCGGATCAGGCCGTGCAGCCCATGGCCGCCGCCCGCCAGTACAACGAATCCCTGGCACGCCTGGCCGCCCTGCGCGAGCCGGTGGACGCGTTCTTCGAAGCGGTGATGGTCAACGCGGAAGACCCGGCGGTACGGGCCAACCGTTACGCCTTGCTGGCCCGTCTGCGCGGCCTGTTCCTGGGCGTGGCTGACATTTCCCTGCTGGGCTGAGCGGAGCACGACGCGTGAAGTTGCTGATACTCGACCGGGACGGAGTCATCAATGAAGACTCCGACGCTTACATCAAGTCGGTGCAGGAGTGGATTCCCATTCCTGGCTCGGTCGAAGCCATCGCGCAATTGAGCAAGGCCGGCTGGACGGTGGCGGTCGCTACCAACCAGTCCGGCATTGCCCGAGGTTATTACGACCTGGCGACCCTCGATGCCATGCACGCGCGCCTGCGCGAGCTGGTGGCGGAGCAGGGTGGCGAAGTCGGCCTTATTGTTTACTGCCCGCATGGTCCGGACCAGGGCTGCGCATGCCGCAAGCCCAAACCCGGCATGTTGCAGACCATCGCTACGCATTACGCGGTGGATCTGGCGGGTATCTGGTTTGTCGGCGACAGCAAGGGTGACCTGCAGGCCGCTCAGGCCGTCGATTCACAACCTGTTTTGGTATTGACTGGCAAAGGTCGCAAGACCGAAGCGGGTGAATTGCCGCAAGGCACGCTGGTTTTTGACGATCTGGCGGCAGTAGCCGCAGAACTTATCCACAATGGCGTATCGTACAACCGCTAGTCGACGGTACCGGTACGCTTCAATGGCGGGCAATGCCCGTATGGTAAACGCCGCTATGTCGATCGTGCAGGCAATCAGAATCTTCTTCTTTTACCTGCTGCTGGGCACCAGCTCGTTGCTGTGGTGCTCGCTGAGTTTCTTTGTCGCCCCGTTTCTGCCATTCCACAAACGCTATCGCTTCATCAATGTCTATTGGTGCCGCTGCGCACTGTGGCTGACGCGGGTGTTCCTGAACATCCAGGTAAATATAAAAGGCGCGGAAAATGTCCCCACGACACCCTGCGTGATTGTTTCCAATCACCAGAGCACCTGGGAAACGTTTTTTCTGTCCGCCTACTTTGATCCCTTGAGCCAGGTGCTCAAGCGTGAACTGCTGTATGTGCCGTTCTTCGGCTGGGCCATGGCCATGTTGCGACCTATCGCAATTGACCGGGGCAATCCCAAGGCAGCGTTGAAAGTGGTGGCGAAGAAGGGCGACGAGTTGCTCAAGGATGGTGTTTGGGTATTGATCTTCCCGGAAGGCACCCGCGTTCCCTATGGTCGGGTTGGCAAGTTCTCCCGCAGCGGCGCAGCATTGGCCGTCAACGCCGAGTTACCGGTGCTGCCAATCGCCCATAACGCCGGTAAATACTGGCCCAAAGAAGGCTGGCAGAAAAAGCCGGGGACCATCGAAGTAGTGATCGGGGAACCAATGTTTGCCGAGGGCACTGGCCCGCGCGCGATTGCCGCACTGAATGACCGCGTTCAGGCCTGGAATGAAGACACCCAGCGCGCCATGGGTTCACCCGTCGCACCAGTGTCGACCAATGAGAAAGCAGCTGTCTGATTTTTGTGGATAACCTGTGCACGCTTTTGAAAAACTGACTGATAAATAACTCTAAGTACCTAATTTTGTTATTTATTTCTTAAGCTCATTAAAGACCCAAAAACGTGCATAAGTTTTCGTAGTGACAAAAAAACCGACTTCATCAAGTCGGTTTTTTATTATCCGCAATGCTATCCGGCCGGCTGCAACAGCAAAGCCACCAATGCGCTCCATCCAGTCTGATGCGAAGCGCCCAGGCCACGGCCGTTTTCACCGTGAAAATACTCATGGAACAGCAGTAGGTCGCGACTTGCCGGATCTGCCTGTAATTGCGGATAGCCAGACATCGACGGACGATTGCCGCTTTCATCACGCAGGAACAGACGCACCAGACGGTCGCTAAGGCCCTGAGCCACCTCGCCCAGCGATGCAAGATAGCCAGAGCCAGTCGGGTACTCGACAGAGAAGTTTGCGTCGTAGTAGCGGTGAAACTCACGCAGGGACTCGATCAACATGTAATTGATCGGCATCCATAGCGGCCCGCGCCAATTCGAGTTGCCGCCGAACAAACGTGAGTCAGATTCGGCGGGTTCATAGTCGGCGCATAAGGTATCGCCATTCATGCGCATCTTGAACGGTGTCTCGGCGATAGACTTGGACATGGAGCGAATGCCGTAGGCAGACAGAAACTCCTGCTCATCGAGCATGCGCTTGATCAGATCCTTGGTTCGCTGCCCTCTGAGCAGAGCCAGCAACAGGCGATTACCCTTGCCCGGCTCGGTCCAGCGCGACACCAGTTCGGCCAGGTCCGGGCGATGATGGAGAAAGCCCAGCAAGCGCTCGCGCAAACCGGGCAGGCCTTCATGCTCGCGCTGCTCCAGCACCTGGACCGCAAACAGCGGCATCAGGCCGACAATCGAACGCAGGCGCACCGGCTGACGCTCACCACCGGGGCAACGCAGCATGTCGTAGAAGAAGCCATCCTGTTCATCCCACAAGCCTTCTCCGGTGTCGTCCACCAGGTTGATTGCCCCGGCGATATACAGGAAGTGCTCGAAAAACTTCACCGAGATGTCCACATACACCGCATTGCGCTTGGCCAGTTCCAGGGCAATGCGCATCAGGTCCAGAGCGTAGGCCGCCACCCAGGCTGTACCGTCGGCCTGGTCCAGTTGATAACCCGCAGGGAGCGGGGCGGAGCGATCGAACACGCCGATATTATCGAGGCCAAGAAAACCGCCCTGAAACAGGTTGCGACCATCGGCGTCCTTGCGATTGACCCACCAGGAAAAATTCAACAGCAGTTTGTGGAAAACTCTTTCGAGAAAAGCAGCATCACCAGTGCCTGTCTGCGCCTGTTCCATTTTGTACACGCGCCACGACGCCCAAGCGTGCACAGGCGGGTTTGCATCGTCGAAACGCCACTCGTAGGCCGGGAGCTGGCCATTGGGGTGCATGAAGCGATCCTGTACCAGCGCGAGCAATTGTTGTTTGGCAAAGCCCGGATCGATCAGGGCAAAAGCCACGGCCTGAAAGGCCTGATCCCATGAGGCATACCATGGGTATTCCCATTTGTCCGGCATCGACAGAATGTCGAAATTCACCAGATGCCGCCAATGCTTGTTGCGCACCTCAACCCGCTCGGGGGCTGGAGCAGGTTGGGTAGGGTCGCCTTGCAGCCAAAGATTCACGTCGTAATAGTAGAGCTGCTTGGACCACAGCAACCCGGCCAACGCCTGGCGCTGAACATTGCGGGCGTCAGCGCTTTGCAGGCCACTCTGAAGGGCGGCGTAAAACTCGTCTGCCTCGCTACGTCGCTTGCCGAACAGTCCCTTGGCATTAACCTTTGGAGCGTCCAGCGGAGCAAAGCGCAGGTAGATCACCTCACTGGCACGCCCCTCCAGCTTCAGACTGAAATGCGCAGCAGCGCGTGTACCGCGATCCCGGCGAATGGCCTGGGCATCGCCTGCAACCAGATAGTCATTGATGCCGTCCTTGAATGGCCCCAGTGCCGGTTCGCCCGTCAGCCGCGGCCAGTTGCTGTCGTTATTACAGAACAACCAGTCACAGGTTTCCCGACCCCAGGCCGTCACTTGTCGTGAGGGTTGCTGTCGGCGATGGGCGAGTACCCGAAGGTCATCCAATTCAAGAACGGGGCAGGGCGCCTCCTCGGTCCAGCTCCAGGTATTACGTGCCCACAGCTGGGGCAACACATTTATGCAAGCGGCCAGTTCAGAACGGTTTTCCACGGTCACTCGCATGAAGATATCGTCGGCTTCATGCTTGGCGTATTCGACGGTGATATCGAAGTAGTGGTTGTCGTTGAACACTCCGGTGTCGAGAATCTCGTACTCCGGGTCGGCCAGACCACGACGCGCATTCTCCTCGACCAGATCGGTATAAGGAAAAGCCGCGTGGGGATACTTGTAGAGCATGCGCATGTAGGCATGGCTTGGTACGCCATCAAGGTGGAAATACAACTCCTTGACGTCCTCGCCATGATTGCCTTCCGCGTTGTTCAAGCCAAACAAGCGCTCCTTGAGAATCGCATCACGCCCATTCCACAAGCCCAATCCCAAGCACCAATGCTGCGCCTTGTCCGAGAACCCGGCCAACCCGTCCTCGCCCCAGCGATACGCCCGGCTGCGCGCGTGGTCATGGGGAAAGTAATTCCAGGCATCGCCATCGGCGCTGTAGTCCTCGCGCACGGTTCCCCACTGCCGGTCACTCAGATAAGGCCCCCACTCACGCCAGCATTCGGCGTCATCGCCTTGCAGACGCTGACCTTCGACAGTATGCAAAAGACTCGGCTTGGGCTCGTCGGGCATGTTGGTTCCGGATGGGGAAAAATGTTGGCCCCTCTACCCTCCATTCAAGCCTGGGCAGGGGTTACTTGTTGTCGGATGGGGAGTTCTACACGGAAGGTCGTACCGACGCCCAGCTCACTGCTGACCGAGATCTTGCCCCCGTGCTTCTGCACAATGCCGTACGACAGCGACAAGCCGAGGCCGGTTCCTTTGCCGACCGGTTTGGTCGTGAAAAACGGGTCGAAGATTTTTTGCTGTACCTCGGGGCTCATACCGGAGCCATTGTCCTCTACCTCCAGCCAAATATGCTCACCCTCAGTTCCCCCACGCAAAGTGATAGTGCCACGTTCCGGCCCCATGGCTTGCACCGCGTTTACCACCAGGTTCATGACCACCTGATTGATTTGCGAGGGCAGGCATTCGATCTGCGGCAGTGTCGCGTAGTCTTTGATGACATCGGCCTTGTACTTGATCTCATTGGCGACGATGTTCAACGTCGATTCGATTTCCTGAGGAATATCGCTCCACTGCCACTCCTGACTGGTGTCAACTCTGGAGAAATTCTTCAGGTCCTTGACGATCTTGCCCACCCGGCTGATGCCGTCTTTGGTTTCCTTGATCAGGGTCGGAATATCCTCCCTGAGGAAATCCAGTTCGATCCGTTGCTTCAACGCTTGCAGTTGTTGGCGGGACTCATCCGGACTGACGCTGCTTTCGATGCGCTCGTAGGCGTCAAGCATCTCGCTTATTTTCACGAAATAGCCTTCTAGGGCCCCGAGGTTAGAGGAAATGAAACCAATGGGATTGTTGATCTCGTGAGCAACGCCGGCAGCCAGCTGCCCAAGCGAGGCCAGTTTCTCGGATTGAATGAGCTGGCTTTCGAGCTGCTTGCGCTCGTCCATCTCTCGTTGCAGGGCTTCACTGGCTAGCCTGAACTCTTGGGTTCGTTGCTCGACCCGCTCTTCCAGGTTGTGCATTTGCAGATTGGCGCGTTGGGTCATTTCCCACTTATGGACCAGGGTGTTGGCAAGCTGCTGGACCTCGACATTGTCAAAAGGCTTCTTCAGGATCAATAAACGATCATGTCCCTGGAGACGTTCCAGCACCTCCTCCCAAGAATAATCAGTGTAGGCCGAGCAAATAACCACTTGCAGATTGGGATCGACTTTCCAGAGTTGCTCAATGGTTTGCAGCCCATCCCAGCCCTGTGGCATACGCATGTCAATGAAGGCCAAGGCGTAAGGTCGTTGACCGGCCAAGGCTTGTTTGACCAACGTCAACCCCTCGGCCCCCGTGTACGCCGAGTCCAGCTCAAAGGGTTGCTGCCGGTTTACCTTCACTTCCTCGCCAAAGAGCATCGCCTCCATTTCATCCAGTTCTGCGACGCTATCGTCTGCGGGCATCAGAATCTTGCGAAAATCCTGATGAATCATGGGGGTGTCGTCGACAAGCAAAATACGTCGATTCAAGAATGCAGGCATGTCACCTCCGTTACGGTTTTCAGCGGCAGCTCAAGGGTGAAAACCGCTCCTGTACCTGGGCCATCACTGTGTACAGTCAGCCGACCTTTCATTTCTACCGCAGCCAGGGCGCAGCTGTGCAACCCAAAGCCATGGCCGTCCTTGCGAGTAGTGAAGCCATGGGTAAACAGGCGGGCCATGTTCTCCGGCGGGATACCTTCGCCATCATCCTTGACGCTGATATGCAGCGTTGCATCCTCGACGACACGGACCTGCAAAGTCAGTTGTCGAGAATGACCTGGCAGATCAGACATCGCCTGCTTGGCGTTACTGATGAGGTTGATCAGGATCAGTAATATACGGTGCTTGTCGCCCATCACTTGCGGCAGACGTTCATATTCACGCACCACAGTCACATGATGGCGGGTGAGGGCGCCTGCATTCATGCGCAAGGCATCCTCCAGAAGTTGCTCAAGGTGAATCGGCTCTTCCACCCTTGGGGCGCCGGCGTAAGATTGCTGAGTGGAGACAATGTCCTTGATGTGGTCGACGCTCGAAGTAAGCTGTACCAATTCCTCTTGCATACTCTGCTGCTCGACGGCGATAGCATCGGACAGCTGACTCAGATAACCGGGCAGTAGTTTTCCTTTGGCGTCATGGCTGATAAATGCGCCAAGGTCATCCTTGTGTTCATTCATCATCTGAACGACCTTGCCCAGCCCCAGGGTTTTGCTGCCGTGGAGTTTTCGAGTCAGCAGGTCGGCAGATATGTTTACGCTATTGAGTACATTGCCGACGTTGTGCAGAACGTTGGTGGCAATCTCTGCCATCCCGGCTTGCCGCGCGGAATCAAGCAGCTCGCTCTGGGCTTCACGCAGTTGCTGGGTGCGTCTTTCTACGCGCTCTTCCAACTCTTCGTTGGCGGTCTGCAAGGCGACGTTAATTCGATTGATTTCGCCATAACTGCGCAGCAGACGGCTGCCGGTGAAAATCAAAAGCACCACCATCAGTGCAGCAAAAATCATCAGGTATACGTGGTACTTCTGATCAATCAGGTCAGCTGCGCGCTGGTCATTGTTCAAATGCAGGGTTATATCATCGAGGGCCGCCGCCACAGGAACAGCAGCGATTTTGTCGAGCAGGTCATTGACCAGCGGTTGTTCGCGAAGAATGAGGTTCACGTGATTGAGCAAAATGGAGATTGGCATCTCGAACGACGCAGGCAGGCGAGTCTTGTCGACCAGCAAGTTGTTCATACCCAGCTCAATGGAATGGGCAATATCGTCGTTAGTCACCTGGGCAAATTCAAGGCCGCTCAACAACAGGTCATAAATGTTGGTCGAAATGTTCTGCAGCTTCAGTTTGTCTGAGTCATCAAGATCATTAAGCCCGGCCTGGATGTCATCTTCGGCAGTCGGCAGGAACGCCAGGGAGTTGCGCAATACCGCGTTGTGCGATTTGAACTGCTCGACCAGCCGCTGTTTTTCCTTGAGTGCGCGAGCGAACGCATCACGCCGTTCCTGCCGCTGCGCAGGATCTGAGACTTCTTTCAGCGCTACGTTTTGAAATTCCTGCCAGCGTTCGATCATTTCACCCAACGGCCTGACGAGGGGGTCGTAATCGCGCGTAATGGCGATACGCGCTTTAAGAATCTCGGTGTTCCACTGGGCGTCCAACTGCTTGATTTCACGGATAAGGTCTCGCGCGGCGGCATACCCTTCCGTTTTAGTGGTGGAGGAGCGGATATAAAGGGAGACAACGGATGACACCACCAGAAAGAGCACGAGGGGGACAACTCTGTAGAGCAGGCTGCGAGTCAGACTCATTGCACCTTGCTCCCTTGTTCACCGCTCAACGTCTTGAGAAACAGGACGATCAGGCGCTTGTCTTCGAGAGTGGGAATGCGACCTAGCTGATACTTGAACATCACGTCGACAGCCTCATCGAGCGTGCTGGCAGAACCGTCATGGAAGTAAGGAGCGGTGAGGGCGACGTTACGCAGGCTCGGCACCTTGAACACGTTGCGATCCTCCTCAGCCTTGGTGACCAGATAGCGGCCCAGATCGCTCTCTATCGGATTCCCCCGCGCCTTGAAGTAATCACCCATCACACCAAACTTCTGATACATGTTGCCGCCGATATTCACGCCTTGGTGGCAGGCAATACAGCCATAAGCCTTGAAGCGCTGATAACCGTATTTTTCATCGAGCGTAAGGATGTCGGTGTTGCCAGCCAGATATTGATCAAAGCGCGAGTTGGGAGTCAGCAACGTTTTTTCATAGCTGGCCAGAGCGTTCTGCATGTTGGTGATGGTCATACCGTCAGGGTAGGCCGCCTTGAATGTCGATACATAGCTCTCGTCCTGTCCAAGAGCCGCGACTACGTTTTCCCAGGTGTTGCCCATTTCACTATGACTGATAACGACTTCCTTGATTTGCTCCTCAAGCGTGTCGGCCCGGCCATTCCAGAACTGCACAAAATTCAGACTGGCATTGAAAACGGTAGGTGTATTAACCGTGACAGGTTGGCCATCGAAGCCAATGGAGAATCTTTTATCGTCTGCCCCGCCCAACTCCAGATGATGACAGCTGGCACAGGACAACGTGTTGTTGACGGAGAGGCGGGGCTCGTTGAAAAGCCGCTGCCCTAACGCGACGCGCTGAGGGTCCAGGGCTGGAATAGCTGGCAATGGTTTCAACGGTTCATTCAACGGCTCTGCCTGCAGCGCGCCGGTGAACGCGATCGGGAGAAGCAGCAGCGCTGCCCTGTGAGCGAAGCCTGGAAGCAACCGACCCATACGAATTAACTTCCTGATAAATTCGACAGCTTGAGTTTCAAGATTCACAGCCAACTGTCAGAGCTTAGCCCCCAGTCGAATTATTTGCGTGAAAATGCTGTCATTTCGCCCAGCTTCTCCCTGTAGCATCTAGTCTTGGGCAAACGATTCGCTATTCCTGATTTAGTTAACGGATTCAATTCGAGGTGCCTTATGGATGAACCCTCCGCGATTGCGGTTTATAAACCTCGCGTCCTACTCGTTGATGACGAAGAACTTATTCTGAGCAGTCTGCGTCGCCTGTTGCGTGGCCAATCTTATGAGTTGTTTTTGGCAGATAGCGGGGCGCGAGCGTTGGAGATCCTGCAGGAGCAGGATATTGATCTGGTGATCAGTGACGCCCGCATGCCCAACATGGACGGCGCCACACTGCTGACGACCATCCGCAAACAATATCCTCAGACCTTTCGAATTTTGCTGACCGGCTATGCCGATCTGGACATGATCGTCAGGGCGATCAACGACGGGCAGATCTACCGTTACTTGAGCAAGCCCTGGAATGACGAAGAACTGTTGCTGACGGTGGCCCAGGCGCTGGCACATCAACAGTCGGATCGTGAGCGAAAGCGCTTGCTGGCTTTGACACATCAGCAAAACGAACAGCTGCAAACGCTTAACGCAACCCTGGAAAAACGGGTACAGGCACGTACGGCGGAAATCGAACAAACGTCCGATATGCTTGACCTGGCATACGAAGAGCTCAAGCGCAGCTACGCCGTGACTGCGGAAGTCTTTTCCCGCATGGTCGAATCCAGGCTTCCCAGGGACAAGCAAACCAACCGATCCATCATTGATCTCATTCGCGCGTATTGCAAAGCCCACGTACCGAACGAAGCGGACAGCCGCAATCTGGCGATGGCCGGAGCGTTGCACAACATAGGCAAGTTGAGTTGGTCAGACGGCATGATGAGCGCACCCGCCGATCAATTGCACCATACCGATAAAGAGCGTTATCGCGACTACCCGAAACAGAGCGAAGCGTTACTCATGACGCTGGAGCCCATGAAGGACGCCGTCAAGCTGATCCGACATCATCAGGAACGCTGGGATGGCTCGGGTTTCCCCGATCGGCTCAAGGGTGAGGCCATTCCTTATGGCTCGCGTGTGCTCAAGCTGGCGGTAGACTTCATCGAGTTACAAAGCGGGCTGATTCTGGAACGCAAGATGAACGTCGACGAAGCGCTGCTTTTCATCCGCAAATACGCCGGGCGTCTTTATGATCCGTCACTGGTCGAAGACTTCATTAAGGTCTGCGCGGAGCTTTTGAACGATGTCACCCTGGGTGATCCGACGGTCAAGGCTATCACCAGTCGCGAGTTGGTGGCAGGCATGGTCCTGGCACGTAACCTCAATGCCGACAACGGCATGCTGCTGCTCAATGCCGGCAAAGTACTGAATGCCCCTTTGGTGGAAAAGCTCATCAGCTTCGAAGCCATGGAGGCAGCCAAGTACACCATCTTCATCAAGGTGCCGCAGGAAGGGGAAGAGGCACTGGTGGAGCCAGCGCCTGCTGTGAGTTGATAAACACTGGCAAAAAAAACCAGCGCTCATGAACGCTGGTTTTTTTGTGTCTGGGCTAAGGAGCCTGAATCAGAAATCCAGGTTCGATACCGCCAGAGCGTTGCTTTCAATGAAGTCACGACGAGGCTCGACCGCGTCACCCATCAGGGTGTTGAAGATCTGGTCTGCGCCGATGGCGTCTTCGATGGTGACTTTCAACATCCGGCGAACTGCCGGGTCCATGGTCGTTTCCCACAGCTGGTCCGGGTTCATTTCACCCAGACCTTTATAGCGCTGGATGGTGTGGCGCTTGGTGCTTTCGGTCATCAGCCAGTTCAGTGCTTCTTTGAACTCGGAGACTGGCTTCTTGCGCTCGCCGCGTTGAACGTAGGCGCCTTCTTCCAACAAGGTGCTGATTTGCAGACCCAAGGCCGTTACGGTTTTGTAGTCGTTACTGCCGAAGAAGTCGCGGTTGAAGGTGACGTAGTTGGACAGGCCGTGGGAGATCAGCTCGACCTCAGGCAGCCAGACATTACGTTCACGGTCTTCGCGCAGGCTGGCTTTATAGACCAGGCCAGACTTCTCGCCGACACGCAGACGCACGTCGAACTTGGCCAACCAATCCTGCATGGCGGCATGATCGGACAGTTGCTCAAGGGTGACCGGTGGCAGGTAAACGAAATGCTCGGTCAGCTCCTGTGGATACAGGCGCGACAGACGTTTGAGCGTCTTCATTACCATGCGGAAGTCGTTGACCAGCTTCTCAAGCGCAGCACCCGAGATACCCGGAGCAGATTCGTTGAGATGCAGGCTGGCGTCTTCAAGAGCCGACTGCGTCATGTACTCTTCCATGGCGTCGTCGTCTTTGATGTACTGCTCCTGCTTACCCTTCTTGACCTTGTACAACGGCGGTTGAGCGATGTAGATGTAGCCACGCTCGATCAGCTCAGGCAGCTGACGGAAGAAGAAGGTCAGCAACAAGGTACGGATGTGCGAACCGTCGACGTCAGCATCGGTCATGATGATGATGTTGTGATAGCGCAGTTTGTCGATGTTGTACTCTTCGCGACCGATGCCACAGCCCAGGGCGGTAATCAGCGTGCCGACTTCCTGGGACGAGATCATCTTGTCGAAACGAGCTTTCTCGACGTTGAGGATCTTGCCCTTGAGCGGCAGGATCGCCTGGGTTTTACGGTTTCGCCCCTGCTTGGCAGAACCGCCAGCAGAGTCACCTTCCACCAGATAAAGCTCGGAAAGGGCAGGGTCTTTTTCCTGGCAGTCCGCCAGTTTGCCCGGCAGGCCCGCGATATCCAAAGCGCCTTTGCGACGGGTCATTTCCCGCGCCTTACGCGCTGCTTCACGGGCACGCGCCGCGTCGATCATCTTGCCAACGACAGCCTTGGCCTCGTTCGGGTTCTCCAGCAGGAAGTCGGAGAAGTACTTGCCCATTTCCTGCTCGACCGCAGTCTTCACTTCGGACGAAACCAGCTTGTCCTTGGTCTGCGAGCTGAACTTCGGATCCGGCACTTTTACCGAGATGATTGCCGTCAAACCTTCGCGTGCGTCATCACCCGTTGTCGCCACCTTATGCTTCTTCGCCAGGCCTTCCTGTTCGATGTAGGTGTTGAGGTTACGGGTCAGTGCCGAACGGAAACCCACCAAGTGAGTGCCGCCATCGCGCTGAGGGATGTTGTTGGTGAAGCAGAGCAGGTTCTCGTTGAAGCTGTCATTCCACTGCAGGGCGATCTCGACACCGACGCCATCGTCACGCTGGACGTTGAAGTGGAACACTTGGTTGACCGGAGTCTTGTTGGTGTTCAAGTAGTCGACGAACGCGCGCAGACCACCTTCGTACTTGAACAGCTCTTCCTTGCCGCTGCGTTCGTCCTTGAGAACGATACCCACGCCGGAGTTAAGGAAGGACAGTTCACGAATGCGCTTGGCCAGGATGTCCCAGCTGAAGTGAATGTTTTTGAAGGTTTCAGCAGACGGCTTGAAGTGGATCTCGGTCCCGGTGGTATCACTCTCGCCGACAATCTTCATAGGTTCCTGTGGAACACCATGAACATAGGTCTGTTCCCAGATCTTGCCGCTGCGACGAACTGTCAGTAGCAAGAGTTCGGAGAGAGCGTTCACTACGGAAACACCAACACCGTGCAGACCGCCGGAAACCTTATAAGAGTTATCGTCGAACTTACCGCCAGCGTGGAGCACGGTCATGATGACCTCTGCTGCCGAGATGCCTTCTTCCTTGTGCACGTCTACCGGAATACCGCGGCCGTTATCGCGCACGGTAATCGACTCGTCCGGGTGGATAATGATGCTGATGTCGTCGCAATGGCCAGCCAATGCTTCATCAATCGAGTTATCAACCACCTCGAACACCATATGGTGGAGACCGCTGCCATCGTCGGTGTCACCGATATACATACCGGGACGCTTGCGTACGGCATCTAGCCCTTTCAACACCTTAATGCTGGAGGAGTCGTACGTTTGATTTTCGCTCATGCAATCACTCCCGATGATCGTGGGTCTGGGTGATACGGCCTTGTTCCACGTGGAACAAAGCGACTGGCGTTTCCGTTTGCCAGCCTTCCCTCAATAATTCGTGGTCTACACAGGTGATAAATACCTGGCAGCGTAATTCTTCAAGCAAGCGACAAAGTGCACGCCGGTGATGCTCGTCGAGTTCAGACGGCAAGTCGTCCACCAGATAGATACATTGGCCACGGCGAGCCTGGCTGACCAAATGACCTTGAGCAATGCGCAGGGCGCAGACCACCAGTTTCTGTTGGCCGCGAGATAGGATATCTGCCGCATTGTGCGCACCCAGTCTAAGGCGCAGGTCAGCGCGTTGGGGTCCGGCCTGGGTATGGCCCATCTGCTGATCTCTGAGGAGGGATGAAGTGAGCACCGTGCTCAATTCCTTTTCCTTATCCCAGCCTCGGTAATAGCTCAGGGTCAGCCCTTCAAGCTCAACCAACTCGCTCAACGTGTGTTCAAAGACAGGCTTTAGAGCCTTGATGTACGAGCGGCGAAATTCATCAATTTCGTCGCTAGCCAGACATAACTCCCGGTCCCATGCCGCTTGCGAAGCGACGTCAAGTGTACCACGCCGCAACCACGAGTTCCGCTGCCTCAGTGCCTTCTGCAGGCGCTGCCAGGTCGACATAAAACGAGGTTCCACGTGGAACACTCCCCAATCGAGAAACTGGCGACGGATCTTCGGAGCGCCCTCCAGCAAGCGAAAACTATCCGGATTGATCAATTGCAGCGGCAGCGTTTCAGCAAGCTGTGCTGCGCTGCGAGCATTCTGTCCGTCTATGCGAATCTGGAACTCGCCGTGGCGATCACGGGAAATCCCCAAATTGCTATGACTACCCTCGGGCAAATCCACCTGCCCAAACACCGTGCAGGACGGTTGCTCATACTGGATGACCGGCAGCAGACGAGTGCTACGAAACGAGCGGGCAAGGCCCAACAAATGGATAGCCTCCAGCACGCTGGTTTTTCCGCTGCCGTTGGCGCCGTGAAGAATGTTGATACGGGGGGAGGGGGAGAAGGTCACCGGGTGCAGATTGCGCACCCCGGTGACCGAGATGCGGCTAAGAGACATCCAGGTTCCGTTACAGGCGCATTGGCATGACGACGTAAGCGGAGTCATCGTTGTCCGATTCCTGCACCAGCGCACTGCTGTTGGAGTCGGACAAAATCAAACGAACCTGCTCGGTAGTCATGACGCCCAATACGTCGAGCAGATAGCTGACGTTGAAGCCAATCTCCAGAGCGCCGCCGTTGTAATCGACGCTGATCTCTTCCTCGGCCTCTTCCTGCTCCGGGTTGTTAGCCTGGATTTTCAACTGACCATTAGCCAATTGCAGGCGAATACCGCGGTACTTTTCGTTGGACAGAATCGCTGTGCGACTGAACGCTTCGCGCAACGCCTGACGATCGCCGAGCACCAGCTTGTCGCCGCCTTTGGGCAGCACGCGCTCGTAATCCGGGAACTTGCCATCGACCAGCTTGGAGGTGAAAGTGAACTCACCCGTGGTAGCGCGGATGTGGTTCTGCCCCAGCACGATGCTTACCATGCCGTCCTGCTCGGTAAGCAGTCGGGCCATTTCCAGGATGCCTTTACGCGGCACGATAACCTGATGGCGGTCAGCCTGTTCGATATCGGCGGTCATCGAGCACATGGCCAGACGGTGACCGTCGGTGGCCACAGCGCGCAATATGCCGGAACTGACTTCCAGCAGCATGCCGTTGAGGTAGTAGCGAACATCCTGCTGAGCCATGGCAAAACTGGTGCGCTCGATCAAACGACGCAGCTTGCTTTGCACCAGACTGAACGTCAGCGAGCCCGGGCCTTCTTCAACGGTCGGGAAATCATTGGCCGGCAGGGTAGAAAGCGTGAAGCGGCTACGACCGGCCTTGACCACCAACTTGGCGTCATCGACCTTGATGTCGATAAGCGCGTCGTTTGGCAGGCTTTTGCAGATGTCCATCAGCTTGCGCGCAGGGACGGTGATTTCCCCTGGTTCTGCCGGTTCTTCCAATTGGACGCGGCCAACCAGTTCGACTTCAAGGTCAGTACCTGTCAGTGACAGCTGCTGACCCTCTACAACCAGGAGCACGTTGGAGAGTACCGGCAAGGTCTGACGGCGTTCGACCACGCCGGCGACCAGTTGCAGGGGTTTCAACAGGGCTTCGCGTTGAATGGTGAAATGCATGGTCTAGTCCCTTGCCTTAATAAGCTGCGTTGAAGTCATTACTCAGGTTGTCAGTGTACGCAGCAGGTTCTTGTAGTCCTCGCGAATATCCGCGTCGGATTCCTTCAATTCATTGATCTTGCGGCACGCATGCAGGACCGTCGTGTGGTCGCGACCACCAAACACATCACCAATTTCCGGCAGGCTATGGTTGGTCAGTTCCTTGGACAGAGCCATTGCCACCTGACGTGGCCGCGCGACAGATCTCGAACGACGCTTGGACAACAGATCGGAGATCTTGATCTTGTAGTACTCGGCCACAGTGCGCTGAATGTTATCCACACTGACCAGCTTGTCCTGCAATGCCAACAGATCCTTCAGGGATTCGCGAATCAACTCGATTGTGATCTCGCGGCCCATGAAGTGTGAGTGAGCAATGACTCGCTTGAGTGCACCCTCAAGCTCACGAACGTTGGAACGAATGCGCTGGGCAATGAAGAACGCGGCGTCGTGGGGCAGATCGACTTTCGCCTGGTCTGCTTTCTTCATCAGAATTGCGACACGGGTTTCCAGCTCCGGAGGCTCGACGGCGACGGTCAACCCCCAGCCGAAGCGGGATTTCAAACGCTCTTCCAGGCCTTCGATTTCCTTCGGATAACGGTCGCTGGTCAGAATGACCTGCTGGCCACCTTCGAGCAGCGCGTTGAAGGTGTGGAAGAACTCCTCCTGGGAGCGCTCCTTGCGGGCGAAGAATTGAATGTCATCGATGAGCAGCGCATCGACCGAACGATAGAAGCGTTTGAACTCGTTGATCGCGTTCAACTGCAACGCCTTCACCATGTCCGCCACGAAGCGTTCCGAATGCAGGTACACAACCTTGGCATTCGGGTTCTTCTTCAGCAGGTGGTTACCCACAGCATGCATCAAGTGAGTCTTACCCAGGCCGACACCGCCATAAAGGAAGAGCGGGTTGTAACCATGCTTGGGATTATCGGCAACCTGCCAGGCGGCCGCACGGGCGAGCTGGTTGGACTTACCTTCAACGAAATTCTCGAAGGTAAAGGTGCGGTTCAGATAACTGGTGTGCTTGAGCGCACCTTCGACCTGCACCGTGCGCTGTTCGGCACGCACCGGCGCTTGCTGAGAGCTGGCACCGGCCATCGGGTCGAAACTGTCGCGGGAAGGCTCGTCATTGATCTCGAGCACGCGTCCGGAGTCCACCTGAGGAGCAGGCGAAGTCGCTACGGCAACCGGCGCTGCAACGGGGCTTGACGCAGCCAGAGCCTGGGATGCCGCAGCAGCCAATGGAGCATTGGGTGCGGCACGAGGCGCTGAACTGCGTTTGCTGCCTATTAATAAGGAAAGCGCAGGGGCCATACCTTGACCGTGTTCGCCAAGCAACTCGAGCAGACGGCCAAGGTACTTCTCATTGACCCAATCGAGAACGAAACGATTTGGCGCATAGACACGCAACTCGTCGCCTTCGGCTTCGACCTGTAGCGGACGGATCCAGGTGTTGAATTGCTGGGCAGGCAGCTCATCGCGCAAAAGCTCCACGCACTGCTGCCAAAGTTCCACTGACACGGATAACCCCTAAGTTGAACGCCGGTGAGGCAAAAACAGCCGCCATTGTACTGATCGGCGACCGACTTATCCACATGTAGGTGAGTCTCAGCCGACGAAGAATCAATGATTTATACAAAAAACAGCAAGACGACAGCACCTGGCTAAGCTCTGTGGATAACCACGCGTCAGCTCTTTGCATAAGTAGGGGTCAATCTCTGTGGATAACCGGCCTGTGGATAACTTGACCTTCCATGCACAGGTTTTCCGAGGGTGCGACACAGGCATACCACCGCTTACCGACAACCTTTCTTATCTCTGTACAGCCCGATTAACGGGGCCTGCAGAGGTTTATCCACAGAAAGATTCGACGTAAGAGTAACAAGCTCTAAAGAAAAGCTTTAAATACGTTCCTTTCTTATTTTTATGTTTGTGCGCCGATTCGGGTGATTAAAGGACTGTGGCGTGCTGTCAGCGAAAAACCGGCTTTGCAAGTAAATGAAGGAAACGCTGGTTGGAAATTGACCTAGACGCTTGCTTTCTCTAGAATCCCCGGTCTCTTAAAACGGGGGCCATTCCGGCCCGTTGTAGACGAACCAGGTAACACGCCATGAAACGTACTTTCCAACCCAGCACTATCAAGCGCGCCCGCACCCACGGTTTCCGTGCACGTATGGCCACCAAAAACGGCCGTGCAGTACTGTCGCGTCGTCGCGCCAAAGGCCGTAAGCGTCTGGCAGTTTGATAAATCGGCACAGGAGGTGAGTCAGGACTTCAGTCGGGAAAAGCGTTTGCTGACTCCCCGGCATTTCAAGGCAGTCTTTGACTCCCCTACCGGCAAGGTACCGGGGAAAAATCTCCTGCTCCTTGCGCGCAACAACGACCTTGATCACCCCCGTCTGGGACTGGTGATTGGTAAAAAGAGCGTGAAGCTCTCCGTTCAGCGCAACCGCTTGAAACGCCTGATGCGCGATTCATTTCGCCTGCACCAAGACATGTTGGTTGGGTGGGATATCGTGATCGTCGCGCGCAAAGGCTTGGGTGACATAGAAAACCCAGAATTGATTCAGCATTTCGGCAAGCTCTGGAAACGGCTGGCCCGCAGCCAACCGGTGCCTGAAGTGAAAACCGAACATGCAGGGGTGGACAGTCCCAATGCGTAAACTGGCACTCGTCCCGATCCAGTTTTACCGTTATGCCATTAGCCCGCTGATGGCCAGTCACTGTCGTTTCTACCCCAGTTGCTCCTGCTATGCGTATGAAGCCATCGATAATCATGGCCTTCTGCGCGGCGGCTGGCTGACCCTTCGTCGCTTGGGTCGCTGTCATCCGTGGAATGCCGGTGGTTATGACCCGGTTCCACCTGCTGTTCCCACCTCCCGTTCTTCTTCGATGGCCGAGTAATCATGGATATTAAACGCACGATCCTGATCGTCGCCCTGGCAATCGTGACCTACGTCGGGGTTCTGAAATGGAACCAAGACTACGGCCAGGCTGCCCTGCCGACTCAGAATGCTGCTGCCAGCACTACCGCACCGGGCTTGCCGGATACGGCTGCTGCCAAGAATGCTTCTGTAAGTGCCGATGTTCCCACCGCAGGTGGTGATGCCACCGCTGCGATGGAAGCGCCAGTCGCTGCCAGCAAAGACCTGATCCAGGTCCGCACCGATGTACTGAGCCTGGACATCGATCCAGTCGGCGGTGACGTCGTGCAGCTGCGCCTGCCTCTGTATCCACGTCGCCAGGACCATCCTGATGTGCCTTTCCAGCTGTTCGATAATGGCGGCGAGCGTACATTCCTTGCGCAAAGCGGACTGACTGGCGCCAATGGCCCGGATGCTCGTCCAGCCGGTCGTCCGGTTTACTCGACTGCGCAGAAGTCCTATCAACTGGCTGATGGCCAGAACGAACTGGTCGTCGACCTGAAGTTCAGCGACAACGGCGTCAACTACATCAAGCGCTTTACTTTCAAGCGCGGCCTGTATGACCTGGTTGTCAGCTACGTCATCGATAACCAGAGTGCCCAGCCGTGGAGTGGCAACCTGTTTGCCCAGCTCAAGCGCGATGCCAGTTCCGATCCGTCGTCGAGCACTGCTACCGGCACCGCCACCTACCTGGGTGCGGCCCTGTGGACAGCTTCCGAGCCCTACAAGAAAGTGTCGATGAAAGATATCGACAAGGGTTCGCTGAAAGAAACCGTACAAGGCGGTTGGGTAGCCTGGTTGCAGCACTATTTCGTGACCGCGTGGATCCCGAACAAGTCTGACAGCAACGCCGTTCAGACTCGTAAAGACAGCCAGGGTAACTACATCATCGGTTTCACCGGCCCAGCTGTAGCAGTTGCGCCAGGTGCCAAGACTGAAGTTAGCGCCACCCTGTACGCCGGCCCGAAAAGCCAGGCAGTGCTCAAAGAGTTGTCCCCAGGCCTGGAGCTGACGGTCGACTACGGCATTCTCTGGTTCATTGCCCAGCCTATTTTCTGGTTGCTGCAACATATCCACAGCATTGTCGGCAACTGGGGCTGGTCGATCATCTTCCTGACCATGCTGATCAAGGGTCTGTTCTTCCCCCTGTCGGCTGCCAGCTACAAGTCGATGGCCCGCATGCGCGCCGTTGCACCAAAATTGGCCGCATTGAAAGAGCAGCACGGCGACGATCGGCAGAAAATGTCGCAGTCGATGATGGAGCTGTACAAGAAAGAGAAGATCAACCCGTTGGGTGGATGCTTGCCGATTCTGGTACAGATGCCGGTGTTCCTGTCGCTTTACTGGGTACTCCTGGAAAGCGTCGAGATGCGTCAGGCTCCATGGTTACTGTGGATAACCGACCTGTCGATCAAGGACCCGTTCTTCATCCTGCCGATCATCATGGGTGCAACCATGTTCATCCAGCAGCGCCTGAACCCTACGCCTCCGGATCCTATGCAGGCCAAGGTGATGAAGCTGATGCCTATCATCTTCACCTTCTTCTTCCTGTGGTTCCCGGCGGGTCTGGTGCTGTATTGGGTTGTGAACAACACTCTGTCGATCACTCAGCAGTGGTACATCACTCGTCGGATAGAAGCAGCTACCAAGAAAGCGGCTGTCTGATCTAACCTGTGAATAAGTTTTACAAGACGCCCCCTAGTGGGGCGTTTTGCTATCTGTCAGTTAGTCAGGAGTCTGGCCATGAACCTTCCTCGCGAAACCATCGCCGCCATTGCCACTGCCCAAGGCCGGGGTGGCGTCGGCATTGTGCGCATATCCGGGCCCCTGGCAAGCAAGGCTGCTGTGGCGATCACAGGTCACGAAACCAGGCCGCGCCATGCTCATTACGGCCCGTTCCGCGACGCAGACAATGAGGTCATCGACGAAGGCATAGCCCTTTATTTCCCGGGGCCGAACTCGTTCACCGGCGAGGATGTGCTGGAACTGCAAGGCCATGGCGGGCCGGTCGTGCTGGATATGCTGCTGCAACGTTGCCTGCAGTTGGGCGCAAGACTGGCCCGGCCTGGTGAATTCAGTGAGCGTGCGTTTCTCAACGATAAACTTGACCTGGCCCAGGCTGAAGCCATTGCCGACCTGATCGAAGCCAGTTCTGCACAGGCTGCCCGCAACGCCCTGCGCTCGTTGCAGGGGGCGTTTTCCCGACGTGTGGATAACCTGGTCGAGAAATTGATTGCCCTGCGTATCTACGTCGAGGCCGCCATTGACTTTCCAGAGGAAGAAATCGATTTCCTCGCCGATGGTCACGTGCTGACGATGCTCGACGCTGTGCGCGAAGAGTTATCCACAGTGCTGCGCGAGGCTGGGCAGGGTGCCTTGCTGCGTGACGGCATGACCGTCGTGATCGCCGGTCGCCCCAATGCCGGTAAATCCAGCCTGCTCAATGCACTCGCAGGTCGCGAAGCGGCCATCGTTACCGAAATCGCCGGCACTACCCGTGATGTACTGCGTGAACATATCCACATCGATGGCATGCCACTGCATATCGTTGATACCGCCGGGCTACGCGACACAGACGATCAGGTGGAAATGATTGGCGTCGAACGGGCACTCAAGGCCATTAACGAAGCAGACCGCATTCTGCTGGTGGTAGACGCCACAGCGCCCGAAGCCTCGGACCCTTTCGCCCTCTGGCCGGAATTTCTCGAAGAACGTCCCGATCCGGCGAAAGTCACGCTGATTCGTAACAAGGCTGACCTCAGTGGTGACCTGATTGAACTGCAAACCAGTGCCGACGGCCACGTCACCCTGAATCTGAGCGCCAAGGCTGGCGGCGACGGCCTGGAATTGCTGCGTAACCACCTGAAAGACTGCATGGGTTATCAACAGACCTCGGAGAGCAGTTTCAGCGCCCGTCGCAGGCATCTGGAAGCTCTGCGCCATGCCAGCGAATCCCTGGAACACGGGCGAGATCAGCTGACGTTGGCAGGAGCGGGGGAGTTGCTGGCCGAAGATTTGCGTCTGGCCCAGCAATCATTGGGGGAAATAACCGGCGCATTCAGCTCTGATGATTTATTGGGGCGGATTTTTTCCAGCTTTTGTATAGGCAAATAGATATCCACAGGCTGGCGTGCCGTTTTTTTACGCCAGCCTGTGGATAGGTTCACCAGTTGTAGGTGACCGAACCCAAAAGCGTCCGGCTGTCGCCCCAATAGCAACGCCCAGCATCGTTACAGCCCGAAACATATTCCTTGTCGAACAGGTTCTTGGCATTCAGATCGACCGACCAGTTTTTGTCGATCCGATAGCCAATGGCCGCGTCCACCAGGGTCACGTCACCCGAATTGAGCTTGCCGTACAGGCTGCTCTGGGTATAGGAGAAGGTGCTGTCGAAGTAACGCACACCACCGCCGACATGGAAGCCGCTGAGCGGACCTTCCAGAAAGCTGTACTTGGCCCATACCGACGCTTGGTTACGCGGTACTCCGGTGATCTGATGGCCTTCGATCAGCGAACCTGCCGCGTCCTTGGTCACTCGCGCATCGGTGTAGGTGTAGGCCGCTGTCAGGTTCAGGTTGCGGGTGATATCGCTGTTCACTTCCAGCTCTACACCTTTTGCCCGACTCTCGCCCACCTGCCGGTAGCTGGCGCTGGCGGAGTCGAAATAGGTATCGTCTTTTTTGCGCAGGTCGTAGAGGGACGCAGTAAATGATGTGTTCCAGCCAATCGGGTCGTACTTGAGGCCCACTTCATACTGAGTGCTGGTGATCGGATCCAGAGGCGAGCCGCCGTTGGAGATCTGTTGCACCGGTACGAACGCCGTCGAGTAGCTGACATAGGGCGTCAGGCCATTATCGAACTGGTACATCAGGCCAGTCTGCCACGTAAATTTGGTATCGCGGCTGTTGATATTTCCGGCTGTGGATATCTTGTTGCGGAAATCGCTCTCGACCCAGTCCTGGCGGCCCCCAAGCAGAAAGATCCACTTGTCGTATTTGCTCTGCAGCTGGGTGTATAGCCCTTCCATCTGCTGACCCAGCAGGGTGTTCTGCACATGGATGGAGGTGACCGGATCACTTTTATACACAGGATTGTAGATATTGATCTGCCCGGCTGAGCCAGCATCCCAATCCTGGCTGAACGACGTGAAATCGTGGCTGGCACCGAACAGCACCGTGTTATCCACAGGCCCCACGGAAAACTTGCCTTCCAGCTGGTTATCCAGCGAATAGACCATGGACTTGTTGAAGCGGTCGTAGGCCGTGACATTCAACTGGGTGCCGAAACCGGCATTGTTCAGGTTGCCTGGCCAGGTCTCATGACGCGTGATACGGGACTGCATGTAGCGCGAGTTCTGCCGGAACTGCCAGTCGTCGTTGAAGCTGTGGATAAATTCATAGCCAACGCTCCAGGTTTCCCGTTCGAAGGTGTTCCAGTCCGGCACACCGAGCATGGTGTCCTTGTCCAGCTTGCCATTGGGATTGTGCAGCAGGGTGCCGGCCGCAGGCAGACCCAGCTCCATATTGGTGTGATCCTTCTGGTAGTTGGCCAGCAGGGTCAGGCTATTGTAGTCATCGAAGTTCAGGGTCAGGGACGGAGCGACGTACATCCGGTCATCAGGCACATGATCGACCTGGGTATCGGATTTGCGCCCCAACATGACCAGGCGCCCCTGGATATTGCCGCTGTCGTTAAGCGGCCCGGACACGTCGACACCCAACTGGCGCCGATTGTTTGAACCATAGCTGAGCTGGATCTCCCCCTGTGGCGTACTGGTAGGGCGCTTGCTGACCAAATTGACCAGGCCACCCGGTGCATTCTCGCCATAGAGGATCGAGGACGGACCTCGGAAGATTTCGATACGCTCCAGGCCATAGGGCTCGGTGGTAGTGTCATAACGATTGCCCTGCACGCGCAGGCCGTCACGCATCAGGCCGTAGCCGTAATCGGTGGCGTTGAAACCGCGAATGAAGAACAGGTCGCCCGCCAGGCTGTCGCCGGCTGCGAAGGGTGGGGCGAAGATACCAGGCACATAGCCCAGGGCATCGGTAAGGCTCTGTGACTTCTGATCCTTGATGCGCTGTTCAGTGACCACCGATACCGAGCGCGGAGTCTCAGACAGCGCCGTGCTGGTCTTGGTCCCTGCGCGACTTTTTTCTGCCTTGTAGCCACGGTTATCCGAATTATCCCCAGTGTCGCCAGCCAGCTGACGGCTGTTGATAAGTGTCGGGTCCAGCACCACCGAACCATTCTGCGGCACCGCCTGCAAAGTATAGGAACCGGGCGCCTGGGTCGCCGCCTGCAATCCGGAACCGCGCAGCAGGAGAATAAACCCCTGCTCGACCGAATAGTTACCCACAAGGCCCGGGCTCGTGCGGTTTGCGGTCTGGCCCGGCGAGAACGAAAGAATCACATTTGACGCCGAAGCGAACTGGCTCAGGACGCTGTCAAGCGGACCGGCGGCGATAGAGTAGTTATGCACAACCGTATCGGCCGCAGCATGAGGAGAGACCAGCGCGGCGCTGATAGCGCTGCTCAGCATCAGGCTGCAAGCGAGGTAGTGTCGGGAAACGTGCTGTCGAGCAGGTGTCGGGATCTGTGGAAAGCGCATTGTCATGTCGGCCCTGAAGGTAACTAATACACGCGTGAGTCGCGATTACCTCAAGGGCCGAACCACGTCGAAAAAAGATCGCACCTGTGAATAAAATTTTTTTCGATCAACCTCTGTACTTGATGGACACCCAGTAACGGGTGAAATAATTCACCTGGATGGGCAGCGAGGTCTGCAGGTTGGCGAGTACGGCATCGATGGCGTCCAGACGAAATGCACCGGAGACCCGCAGGCGCGCCGCACGTTCATCGCACTGCATGGCGCCCGAGCGGTAGCGGGACAACTCATCGATGACATCACCCAGTCGCGCATCCAGGACAATCAATTGCCCGTCGATCCAGGCCGTCTCCGCTGGTCGACAAACGCGGCTGGGGCCGAGTCTATAACTATCAAAGTCAGCGCTTTCTCCCGCCTTGAGCAAACCATCTTGGCCAGTGCCAGCCTTGGGCAGAACCCGAACCTGATCCTCGAGAACACCGACATGGGTGCTATGGGACAGCTGACGCACCGAAAAACTGGTACCCAGGGCCTGGACCCGGCCCTGACGGGTTTCCACGAAGAATGGGCGGGTGTCGCCGCGTTTGCCTGTGCGAATGAAAATTTCCCCGGCACGCAGGTGAATCAGGCGCTGACGCTCATCGAAAACTACATCCACAGCCGTATCGGTGTTGAGTTCCAGGCGAGTGCCATCGGCCAGATCCAGGCGTTTACGCTCTCCGACCCAGGTACGGTGGTCCGCCCAGACATTACCCAGGGAGGTCTGCTCCTGCAGCGCCCAGCCAACGCCGCCGACGCCGGCCAGAATCAGCAGCATTCGCAGCACCTGGCGGCGCTGTTGAGTGTCGGATAACGCACGTCGGGTCAGATCCCGGGGCAGGGCGCCAAGATTGTGTTGCAGTTGTTCCATGTGTTGCCAGGCGGCCTGATGCGCCGGGTCACTCTCCAGCCAGCGTTGCCAGGCCTGATGCTGTGCAGGTGTCGGTGGCTCGCTCTGGAACTGTACGTACCAATTGGCGGCGGCAGTGAAGGTCTTGCGATCCGGTGTGGTCGCCATTACAGGCCGGCCATGATCAGGGAGCATTCAGTAAAGGCGCGGACCATATGTTTTTTCACAGTGGTCAGCGACAGGCTCAGCTCGTTCGCGATCTGTTGATAACTCAGGCCGTCGACCTGAGACAGAAGGAATATCTTCTGCGCGCGGGCGCCCAGGCCCGCCAGTGCTTTATCCACAGCGACCAGGGTTTCAATGACCACAGCCTTGTCTTCCTCACTGATTTCAGTGATTTCAGGACGCGCCGCCAGGGTTTCCAGATAAGCCACTTCGATGGCACGGCGCCGATAGCGATCGATCACCAGACCACGGGCAATGGTCGTCAGGTAATCGCGGGGCTCACGAATCTGAATGGCGTTGCGCGAAACCAGGATACGCACAAAGGTGTCGTGGGCGACATCAGCTGCATCGCAGGCGTTATGCAGCTTGCCCTTGAGCCAGCCGTTCAGCCATGAGTGGTGTTGCTCATAGATGCGCTGGACAGCATATGTGTGCGAAAGAGAGGACATAGACGTGAAAATACACAAATGATAATGGCTATTATTAGCTTTTGTTTAAGCATCTAACAATAGCCTTTCGCCTGCCTGCGCAGCTTCTCGACGTACGTTGGAAACTTCACGTTATTCAGAAAAACCCGAATTGCCATTTTTTCGACGTACGGCAGTCCATTTCTGCAGGTTAAGCCCTGTGAATAACCCCGCTTCAGCTCGGTTGATAACCGGGCCTTTTGCCTGAGGATAACCTGCCCTGTGGACAAATCAGCATTTAATCCACAGGCTTAAAGCGGTTATCCAGAACGCTGACTGGCACCTGACCACAGAGTTTAAAATCTCTGTACACATTGAAAAACATGGCCTGTAGAGATCTATCCACAGAAACCCTGCTCAGTATAAATAAGCTTTAAAATAAGGTTTTATAAAACTTCTCTCTTTTTTATTTTCTTTATTCGCGAGTTTTCCACAGCTGGTTAAATTTTGTCCAAGAGGTTTCATTCAAGGAGGGGAAGTCCCTATACTTGTCACCTTTCCCAATATTCCTATCTAGAACAGGCACGAGGTGCGTGGTGGATTTCCCTTCCCGTTTTGAAGTGATCGTCATCGGTGGCGGTCATGCCGGTACCGAGGCAGCACTGGCGTCTGCACGCATGGGTGCAAAAACCCTGCTGTTGACGCACAACGTGGAAACCCTCGGGCAAATGAGCTGCAACCCTGCCATCGGCGGGATTGGTAAAAGCCATCTGGTCAAAGAGATCGATGCCCTTGGCGGCGCAATGGCTACGGCCACTGACCTGGGCGGCATTCAGTTCCGTGTGTTGAACAGTCGCAAAGGCCCGGCCGTGCGAGCTACCCGGGCACAGGCCGATCGCGTGCTGTACAAGGCGGCAATTCGCGAAATCATCGAGAACCAGCCCAACCTGTGGATATTCCAGCAGGCTTGCGATGACCTGATTGTCGAGCAGGATCAAGTCCGTGGTGTCGTTACCCAGATGGGTCTGCGAATCATGGCCGACTCTGTGGTGCTGACGACCGGGACCTTCCTCGGTGGACTTATCCACATTGGCATGCAGAACTATTCGGGCGGCCGCGCCGGTGATCCACCGTCGATCGCCCTGGCCCATCGTCTGCGTGAATTGCCGTTGCGCGTCGGTCGCCTGAAAACCGGGACCCCGCCGCGTATCGATGGCCGTTCCGTGGATTTCTCGGTGATGACTGAACAACCTGGGGACACGCCGATCCCGGTGATGTCGTTCCTCGGTTCGAAAGAACAGCATCCGCGTCAGGTCAGTTGCTGGATTACCCACACCAACGCCCGTACCCACGAAATCATCGCGGCCAATCTGGACCGTTCACCGATGTATTCCGGGGTCATCGAGGGCATCGGCCCGCGCTATTGCCCATCCATCGAAGACAAGATTCATCGTTTTGCCGACAAGCAGAGCCATCAGGTGTTCATTGAACCGGAAGGCCTGACGACCCATGAGCTGTATCCGAACGGCATCTCGACGTCTTTGCCGTTTGACGTGCAATTACAGGTGGTGCGCTCGATTGTCGGGATGGAAAACGCTCATATCGTTCGCCCTGGCTATGCCATCGAGTACGATTATTTCGATCCGCGGGATCTGAAATACAGCCTGGAAACCAAGGTTATCGCGGGTCTGTTCTTCGCTGGACAGATCAATGGCACCACCGGTTACGAAGAAGCCGGCGCCCAGGGTCTATTGGCCGGAGCCAACGCTGCACTGCGTGCCCAGGGCAAGGAAAGCTGGTGTCCGCGTCGCGACGAGGCCTATATCGGGGTATTGGTCGACGACCTGATTACCCTGGGTACGCAAGAACCCTATCGGATGTTCACCTCCCGGGCCGAATACCGCCTGATCCTGCGTGAAGACAACGCGGATCTGCGTCTGACCGAAAAAGGTCGCGAGCTGGGTTTGATCGACGACGCGCGTTGGGCGGCGTTCTGCACCAAGCGCGAAAGCATCGAGCGCGAGGAGCAGCGCCTGAAAAGCACCTGGGTGCGCCCCGGTACCGAACAGGGTGAGGCGATTGCCAGCCATTTCGGTACACCGCTGACCCACGAATACAATCTGCTCAATCTGTTGAGCCGGCCTGAAATCGACTACGCCAGCCTGATTTCCCTGACTGGCGAAGGCGCGAGTGATCCGCAGGTCGCCGAGCAGGTCGAAATCAAGACCAAATACGCCGGTTACATCGATCGTCAACAGGACGAAATTGCCCGCCTGCGCGCCAGTGAAGACACTCGCCTGCCCGAAGACATCGACTACACGACCATTTCCGGTCTGTCGAAAGAGATTCAGGGCAAGCTGGGGATAACTCGTCCAGAGACTCTGGGCCAGGCGTCGCGCATTCCGGGTGTCACCCCTGCGGCGATTTCCCTGTTGATGATTCATTTGAAAAAACGCGGCGCGGGCCGTCAATTGGAGCAAAGCGCTTGAGTTCTATGGTCACCCCGCAACACGCTGAAGAATTATCCCGTGGCGCCGAGCAACTGGGCGTAAGCCTGACTGAAGCCCAGCACAGTCAATTGCTGGGTTATCTGGCGCTGCTGATCAAGTGGAACAAGGCCTATAACCTGACTGCAGTGCGCAATCCGGACGAAATGGTTTCGCGACATCTGCTCGACAGCCTGAGTGTCGTGCCCTTCATCGAAGGCGAGCGCTGGCTCGACGTCGGCAGCGGTGGCGGTATGCCCGGTATTCCATTGGCTATCCTGTTTCCGGACATGAAAGTCACGGTGCTGGACAGCAACGGCAAGAAGACTCGCTTCCTGACCCAGGTCAAACTTGAGCTGAAACTGGCCAACCTGGAAGTTATCCACAGCCGGGCCGAAGCCTGGCAGCCGGCACTACCGTTCACCGGAATTGTTTCCCGTGCCTTCAGCAGTCTGGAAGACTTCACGGGCTGGACGCGCCACATGGGCGATACCGAAACCCGCTGGCTGGCGATGAAAGGGCTGCATCCGGCTGATGAGCTGGTAGCATTGCCCGCAGACTTTCACCTGGATAGCGAACAGGCCTTGACCGTACCGGGTTGCCAAGGCCAACGCCATCTGCTGATACTGCGCCGCACGGCATGATTGGGAACACAAGCAAGAATGGCTAAGGTATTCGCGATAGCGAACCAAAAGGGTGGCGTGGGTAAAACCACCACCTGCATCAACCTCGCAGCTTCACTGGTCGCGACCAAGCGCCGTGTGCTGCTGATCGATCTCGATCCGCAAGGCAACGCCACCATGGGCAGTGGTGTGGATAAGCATGCCCTGGAACATTCGGTCTATGACCTGCTGATCGGTGAATGCGACCTGGCCCAGGCCATGCAATTCTCCGAGCATGGCGGTTACCAACTGCTGCCGGCCAACCGCGACCTGACCGCTGCCGAAGTGGTACTGCTGGAAATGCAGATGAAGGAAAGCCGCCTGCGCAATGCACTGGCGGCCATCCGTGAGAATTACGATTACATCCTGATCGACTGCCCGCCGTCGCTGTCGATGCTGACCCTCAATGCACTGGTGGCTGCCGATGGCGTGATTATCCCCATGCAGTGCGAGTACTTCGCTCTCGAAGGTCTCAGCGACCTTGTGGATAACATCAAGCGCATCGCCGAACTGCTCAACCCGGAGCTGAAAATCGAAGGTTTGCTGCGCACCATGTACGATCCGCGCCTGAGCCTGATCAACGATGTCTCGGCGCAGCTCAAGGAGCACTTTGGCGAGCAGCTGTACGACACGGTGATCCCGCGCAACATTCGCCTGGCCGAGGCGCCGAGTTTCGGCATGCCCGCCCTGGCCTATGACAAGACTTCACGCGGTGCCCTGGCCTACCTTGCGTTGGCCGGTGAAATGGTCCGTCGTCAGCGCCGTGCTACACCTTCGCGCACCGCCGCCCAGCCAACTTAAGGAAATCCCATGGCCGTCAAGAAAAGAGGTCTCGGACGTGGGCTGGACGCACTTCTGAGCAGTCCAACCGTCAGTTCGCTGGAAGAGCAGGCCAGCCAGGTCGACCAACGTGAACTGCAACACGTACCGCTGGACATGATCCAGCGCGGCAAATATCAGCCGCGCCGGGACATGGACCAGGAGGCGCTGGAAGAACTGGCGCTGTCGATCAAGGCCCAGGGCGTGATGCAGCCGATCGTGATCCGGCCGATCGGCAACAACCGTTTTGAAATCATCGCGGGTGAACGTCGCTGGCGTGCAAGCCAGCAGGCCGGCCTGGAAACCATTCCAGCGATGGTCCGCGACGTTTCTGATGAAACAGCCATTGCCATGGCGCTGATCGAGAACATTCAGCGCGAAGACCTGAACCCGGTCGAGGAAGCGGTAGCCCTGCAGCGTCTGCAGCAGGAGTTCCAGTTGACTCAGCAACAGGTCGCCGATGCTGTGGGTAAGTCACGGGTCAGCGTGGCCAATCTGCTGCGCCTGATTGCCCTGCCCGAAGTGATCAAGACCATGCTGTCCCATGGCGATCTGGAAATGGGTCATGCCCGGGCATTGCTCGGTTTGCCCGAAGAACAACAGGTGGAAGGGGCGCGACACGTTGTCGCACGCGGCCTTACCGTACGTCAGACTGAGGCCCTGGTTCGCCAGTGGCTCAGTGGCAAACCGGCTCCGGCGCAACCGGTCAAAACCGATCCGGATATCAGCCGTCTCGAGCAGCGTCTGGCCGAACGGCTGGGCTCTGCGGTGCAGATCCGCCATGGTCAGAAGGGAAAAGGTCAGTTGGTGATCCGTTACAACTCGCTGGATGAGCTGCAAGGAGTGCTCGCCCACATTCGCTGAAACAATTGCGGTGTAGCGTGTAGTCGGAAATCACTACCCGACAGTTGAATAGGGGCTGAACCGCCCCTATACTCTGCGCGCATTTTGTCGGCACAAATTATGCCAAGTAGTTGATTTTGGCGGCCGACCTCCGAGGAGCAGTTGTGATGGAATCACGCATGCAAAACCGCCTGCCTTTCCATCGCCTAGCGGTTTTTCCAGTACTGCTGGCTCAAGTTATTACCCTGCTGCTGGCGGCATTGACGCTTTGGCAGTGGCAGGGTGTCGTAGTTGGGTATTCAGGTCTTTGCGGAGGCCTGATAGCTTGGCTGCCCAATCTGTACTTTGCTCACAAGGCTTTCCGGTTTTCCGGGGCTAGAGCAGCGCAAGCCATCGTCCGGTCCTTTTATGCCGGCGAGGCAGGCAAATTGATATTAACGGCAGTGCTGTTTGCACTGACCTTTGCAGGTGTGAAGCCTCTGGCGCCGCTGGCTGTATTCGGCGTGTTCATGCTGATCCAGGCGGTCAGCTGGTTCGCTCCCCTGCTAATGAAAATAAGATTTTTGAGACCTTAGGGCGTTTGAGGCAACCATGGCAGAGCAAACAGCTTCGGGCTATATCCAGCACCACTTGCAGAACTTGACCTTTGGTCATTTGCCTGACGGCTCTTGGGGCTTCGCCCACGATGCAGCCGCAGCGAAGGAAATGGGCTTCTGGGCTTTCCACGTCGATACCCTCGGCTGGTCGGTCGCACTGGGTCTGATTTTCATCCTGATTTTCCGCATGGCGGCGAAGAAGGCTACCTCCGGTCAACCTGGCGCTCTGCAGAACTTCGTTGAAGTGCTGGTCGAGTTCGTCGACGGCAGCGTAAAAGACAGCTTCCATGGTCGCAGCCCGGTGATTGCACCGCTGGCTCTGACCATTTTTGCCTGGGTGTTCCTCATGAACGCCGTCGACCTGATCCCCGTGGACTGGATTCCAGCCCTGGCGGTCAAGGTGTCGGGCAATGAGCACACCTTCTTCCGTGCAGTCTCCACGACTGACCCGAACGCTACCCTGGGCATGGCCCTGTCGGTGTTCGCGCTGATCATTTTCTACAGCATCAAAGTCAAGGGCATCGGCGGCTTCATCGGTGAACTGACCCTGCATCCGTTCGGCAGCAAGAACGTTTTCGTTCAGGCCCTGCTGATCCCGGTGAACTTCCTGCTTGAATTCGTGACCCTGGTTGCCAAGCCGATTTCCCTGGCTCTGCGACTGTTCGGCAACATGTACGCTGGCGAACTGGTCTTCATCCTGATCGCCGTGATGTTCGGCAGCGGCCTGCTCTGGCTCAGTGGCCTGGGTGTGGTTCTGCAATGGGCGTGGGCGGTATTCCACATCCTGATCATCACCCTGCAAGCGTTCATCTTCATGATGCTGACCATCGTCTACCTGTCGATGGCTCACGAAGATAACCATTAAGACTCGTCCGCGCGTCTGATGTCCCACTCATCCAGGCAGATGAGTGGGAGGCCCGCGAGGGCGCTGTACAAACGATTTTGCTTTACCGCTTTAAACTAAAAAAACCTAACCAATACGACGTAAAAGTCGGGAGGAAAGATGGAAACTGTAGTTGGTCTAACTGCTATCGCTGTTGCACTGCTGATCGGCCTGGGCGCACTGGGTACTGCAATCGGTTTCGGCCTGCTGGGCGGTAAATTCCTGGAAGGCGCAGCGCGTCAGCCAGAAATGGTTCCAATGCTGCAAGTCAAAATGTTCATCGTCGCTGGCCTGCTCGACGCCGTGACCATGATCGGTGTTGGTATCGCTCTGTTCTTCACCTTTGCGAACCCCTTCGTTGGTCAACTCGCTGGCTAATCGCTCGAATTTTCGAGTTGATTGGTGTGATGGACAACGAACGAGCGAGGTGTTGGCGTGAACATTAATGCAACCCTGATTGGCCAGTCCGTTGCGTTCTTCATTTTTGTGCTGTTCTGCATGAAGTTCGTATGGCCTCCGGTCATTACGGCTTTGCACGAACGTCAGAAGAAGATCGCGGATGGACTGGACGCTGCTACACGAGCAGCTCGCGACCTGGAGTTGGCCCAAGAGAAAGCGGGTCACCAACTGCGCGATGCTAAAGCTCAAGCAGCTGAAATCATTGAGCAAGCCAAGAAACGCGGTACTCAGATTGTCGACGAAGCCCGTGAACAGGCTCGCGTTGAAGCTGACCGTGTGAAGGCTCAGGCTCAGGCCGAGATCGAGCAGGAACTGAACGGCGTCAAAGACGCGCTGCGCGCCCAACTGGGCAGCCTGGCAGTCAACGGCGCAGAGAAGATCCTGGGTGCCACAATCGATCAAAACGCGCACGCGGAGCTGGTTAATAAACTGGCTGCAGAAATTTAAGCGAGGGCGATCATGGCAGAACTGACCACGTTGGCCCGACCTTACGCTAAGGCAGCCTTCGAGCATGCACAGGCGCACCAGCAACTGGCCAATTGGTCAGCCATGCTCGGCCTGGCTGCTGCGGTGTCGCAAGACGACACCATGCAGCGCTTGCTCAAGGCCCCGCGACTGACGAGCGCAGACAAGGCCACCACTTTTATCGAAGTGTGTGGCGACAAGTTCGATGCCAAGGCACAGAATTTCATCCACGTCGTTGCTGAAAACGACCGTCTCCCGCTCTTGCCGGAGATCGCCGAACTGTTCGACCTGTACAAGGCCGAGCAGGAAAAATCGGTCGATGTGGATGTCGTCAGTGCTTTCGCATTGGACCAAGAACAGCAAGACAAACTCGCCAAGGTTCTCAGTGCACGGCTCGGCCGGGAAGTGCGCCTGCACGCTGCGGAGGATGCCACCCTTATCGGGGGTGTTGTCATTCGCGCCGGCGACCTGGTTATCGATGGCTCAGTTCGCGGCAAACTCGCGAAACTGGCCGAAGCATTGAAATCTTGAGTTTGAAGGGGCAGCAGAGCAATGCAGCAACTCAATCCTTCCGAAATAAGTGAAATCATCAAGGGTCGCATCGAGAAACTCGATGTGGCCTCCCAAGCCCGTAACGAAGGCACTGTCGTCAGCGTTTCTGACGGTATCGTACGGATTCACGGTCTCGCCGACGTAATGTACGGCGAAATGATCGAGTTTCCTGGCGGTGTCTACGGTATGGCGCTGAACCTTGAGCAAGACTCCGTGGGTGCCGTTGTACTGGGCGCCTACACGAGCCTGGCTGAAGGCATGAGCGCCAAGTGCACCGGCCGCATCCTGGAAGTTCCTGTTGGTAAGGAACTGCTGGGTCGCGTAGTCGACGCACTGGGTAACCCAGTTGACGGCAAAGGTCCGCTGAACAACACCGAGACCGATGCGGTCGAGAAAGTTGCTCCAGGCGTGATCTGGCGTAAGTCGGTAGACCAGCCTGTACAGACTGGCTACAAGGCTGTCGATGCCATGATCCCTGTCGGCCGTGGCCAGCGCGAGCTGATCATCGGTGACCGTCAGATCGGTAAAACCGCTCTGGCGATCGACGCGATCATCAACCAGAAAAACAGCGGCATCTTCTGCGTCTACGTAGCGATCGGTCAGAAACAATCGACCATCGCCAACGTTGTGCGCAAACTCGAAGAAAACGGTGCACTGGCTAACACCATCATCGTTGCCGCCAGTGCCTCCGAATCGGCTGCACTGCAATTCCTGGCGCCGTACTCCGGTTGCACCATGGGCGAATACTTCCGCGACCGCGGTGAAGACGCGCTGATCGTTTATGACGATCTGTCCAAGCAAGCAGTGGCTTACCGCCAGATTTCCCTGCTGCTGCGCCGTCCACCAGGCCGTGAAGCTTACCCAGGCGACGTGTTCTATCTCCACTCCCGTCTGCTGGAGCGCGCATCCCGCGTTTCGGAAGAGTACGTAGAGAAGTTCACCAACGGCGCAGTGACCGGCAAAACCGGTTCCCTGACCGCACTGCCGATCATCGAAACCCAGGCTGGCGACGTTTCCGCGTTCGTTCCGACCAACGTGATTTCCATCACCGACGGTCAGATCTTCCTGGAATCGGCCATGTTCAACTCGGGCATCCGTCCTGCTGTGAACGCCGGTGTTTCGGTATCCCGTGTGGGTGGTGCCGCTCAGACCAAGATCGTCAAGAAGCTCTCCGGTGGTATCCGTACCGCTCTGGCTCAGTACCGTGAACTGGCGGCATTCGCCCAGTTCGCTTCTGACCTGGACGAAGCGACCCGTAAGCAACTTGAGCATGGTCAGCGCGTTACCGAGCTGATGAAGCAGAAGCAATACGCGCCTATGTCGATCGCTGACATGTCGCTGTCGCTGTATGCCGCTGAGCGTGGGTTCCTGACTGACGTCGAAATCGCCAAGATCGGCAGCTTTGAACAAGCGCTGATTGCTTACTTCAACCGCGATCACGCCGATTTGATGGCGAAGATCAACGTGAAGGGTGATTTCAATGACGAAATCGACTCCGGCCTGAAATCCGGTATCGAGAAGTTCAAGGCCACCCAAACCTGGTAAGCCGCAGTGGGGGCCGTCAGGTCCCCGCTTGCTAACCTGATAGGTGTTACATGGCAGGCGCAAAAGAGATTCGCAGCAAGATTGCGAGCATCAAAAGCACGCAAAAGATCACCAGCGCCATGGAAAAAGTGGCGGTCAGCAAAATGCGCAAGGCTCAAATGCGCATGGCTGCTAGCCGTCCTTACGCGGAGCGCATCCGCCAGGTGATTGGTCATCTGGCCAACGCCAACCCGGAATATCGCCACCCGTTCATGATCGACCGCCCTGTAAAGCGCGCCGGTTATGTCGTAGTGAGCAGTGACCGTGGTTTGTGCGGTGGCTTGAATACCAACCTGTTCAAGGCCCTGGTCAAGGACATGGCGGTAAACCGTGAAAACGGCGTAGAGATCGATCTGTGCGTGGTCGGCAGCAAAGGTGCGGCCTTTTTCCGCAACTTCGGCGGTAACGTCGTCGCTGCGATTAGCCACCTGGGCGAAGAGCCGTCGATCAATGACTTGATCGGCAGCGTCAAGGTGATGCTGGATGCCTACCTGGATGGCCGTATTGATCGCCTGTCCGTGGTGTCCAACAAGTTCATCAACACCATGACCCAGCAACCAACGGTGGAACAATTGATTCCGCTGGTGGCAACCCCGGATCAGAAGCTCAAGCACCACTGGGACTACGTCTACGAACCCGACGCTAAAGAGCTGCTGGATGGGCTGATGGTGCGCTACGTGGAATCGCAGGTGTACCAGGCGGTGGTCGAGAACAACGCAGCTGAACAAGCAGCGCGGATGATCGCGATGAAGAACGCTACCGACAACGCCGGTGATTTGATCAGCGATTTGCAGCTGATCTACAACAAGGCGCGTCAAGCAGCGATCACCCAAGAGATCTCGGAAATCGTCGGCGGCGCTGCCGCGGTTTAACGGTTCAAATATTCAGAGGATCCAGCTATGAGTAGCGGACGTATCGTTCAAATCATCGGCGCCGTTATCGACGTGGAATTTCCACGCGACAGCGTACCGAGCATCTACGACGCCTTGAAAGTACAAGGCGCCGAAACCACCCTGGAAGTTCAGCAGCAGCTGGGCGACGGCGTGGTTCGTACCATTGCGATGGGCTCCACCGAAGGCCTCAAGCGCGGTCTGGACGTCAACAACACTGGCGCAGCCATCTCCGTACCGGTCGGTAAAGCGACTCTGGGCCGGATCATGGACGTACTGGGCAACCCGATCGACGAAGCCGGTCCGATCGGCGAAGAAGAGCGCTGGGGTATCCACCGCGCCGCTCCTACCTTCGCTGAACAGGCAGGCGGCAACGACCTGCTGGAAACCGGCATCAAGGTTATCGACCTGGTCTGCCCGTTCGCCAAGGGCGGTAAAGTCGGTCTGTTCGGTGGTGCCGGTGTCGGCAAGACCGTAAACATGATGGAACTGATCCGTAACATCGCCATCGAGCACAGCGGTTATTCCGTGTTCGCCGGTGTGGGTGAGCGTACTCGTGAGGGTAACGACTTCTACCACGAGATGAAGGACTCCAACGTTCTGGACAAAGTGGCACTGGTTTACGGTCAGATGAACGAGCCGCCGGGTAACCGTCTGCGCGTAGCACTGACCGGCCTGACCATGGCCGAGAAGTTCCGTGACGAAGGTAACGACGTTCTGCTGTTCGTCGACAACATCTATCGTTACACCCTGGCCGGTACAGAAGTATCTGCACTGCTGGGCCGTATGCCGTCTGCCGTAGGTTACCAACCGACCCTGGCTGAAGAGATGGGCGTTCTGCAGGAACGTATCACTTCGACCAAGAACGGTTCGATCACCTCGATCCAGGCCGTATACGTTCCTGCGGACGACTTGACCGACCCATCGCCGGCGACCACCTTCGCCCACTTGGACGCCACCGTCGTTCTGTCCCGTGACATCGCTTCCCTGGGTATCTACCCTGCGGTTGACCCACTGGACTCGACTTCGCGCCAGCTGGACCCGAACGTCATCGGCCAGGAACACTACGACACCGCTCGCGGCGTTCAGTACGTGTTGCAGCGTTACAAAGAGCTGAAGGACATCATTGCGATCCTGGGTATGGACGAGCTGTCGGAAACCGACAAGCAGTTGGTATCCCGCGCTCGTAAGATCCAGCGCTTCCTGTCGCAGCCGTTCTTCGTGGCTGAAGTCTTCACCGGTGCTTCGGGTAAATACGTTTCCCTGAAAGACACCATTGCCGGCTTCAAAGGTATCCTCAACGGTGACTACGACCACCTGCCAGAACAAGCGTTCTACATGGTCGGCGGCATCGAAGAAGCGATCGAGAAAGCCAAGAAACTGTAATCCCGGCGCCCGGTAACGGGCGCTAATCAGGTTGAGGCAAGCAAATGGCTATGACAGTCCATTGCGATATCGTCAGCGCGGAAGGAGAGATTTTCTCCGGTCTGGTCGAGATGGTGATCGCGCACGGCAACCTGGGTGATCTCGGTATCGCCCCAGGCCACGCGCCGCTGATCACTGATCTGAAGCCGGGTCCGATCCGCTTGATCAAGCAGGGCGGAGCAGCCGAGGTGTATTACATCTCCGGTGGTTTCCTCGAGGTTCAACCGAACATGGTCAAGGTGCTTGCCGACACTGTGCAACGTGCTGATGACCTGGACGAAGCTGCTGCTCAGGCCGCCGTCAAGGCGGCCGAGAAAGCTCTGCACGAGAAAGGCGCGGATTTCGATTACGGATCTGCAACTGCTCGTTTGGCCGAGGCCGCAGCCCAGCTGCGTACCGTCCAGCAAATTCGCAAGAAGTTCGGCGGTTAAGGCCGGGGTTCTCTGCGCGATTGAGTAAAAGGGTAGCCTCGGCTACCCTTTTTCTTTTTTCAGGATCAGCCCGACGTTCGTCGCGGCGCGCTCAGTTGGTAACTTTCATGTCTCTCGATATCGTTATTCTCGCCGCTGGTCAGGGCACCCGCATGCGTTCGGCCTTGCCCAAGGTGCTGCATCCAGTGGCCGGTGATTCCATGCTCGGCCATGTTATCCACAGCGCCCGGCAGCTTTCTCCACAAGGCATTCATGTGGTGATTGGCCATGGCGCGGAATTGGTTCGCGAGCGTCTGGCGGCGGATGACCTGAATTTCGTGCTGCAGGACAAACAACTGGGTACTGGCCACGCTGTTGCTCAAGCCTTGCCGGTGCTGACCGCAGAAACCGTATTGATTCTCTACGGCGATGTGCCGTTGATCGAAGTCGAAACTTTGCAGCGCCTGCTCAAACAGGTAAACGCCGAGCAACTGGGCCTGCTGACGGTCAACCTCGATGACCCGACCGGCTACGGCCGTATCGTGCGTAATGAGCAGAACCGCGTCTGTGCCATCGTCGAACACAAGGACGCCACCGACGCGCAGAAAGCCATCACCGAAGGCAATACCGGCATTCTCGCAGTGCCCGGCAAGCGCCTGGCGGACTGGCTGGGGCGCCTGTCGAACAACAACGCTCAGGGCGAGTACTACCTGACCGATGTGATCGCCATGGCTGTGGGTGACGGCCTGGTCGTCGCCACCGAGCAACCCCACGACGCGATGGAAGTGCAGGGCGCCAACGACCGCAAGCAACTGGCCGAGCTGGAGCGTCACTATCAACTGCGTGCCGCGCGCCGCCTGATGGCCCAGGGCGTGACCCTGCGTGATCCTGCTCGCTTCGATGTGCGTGGCGAGGTGACGGTCGGTCGTGATGTACTGATCGACATCAACGTGATTCTCGAAGGCCGTGTGGTGATCGAGGATGATGTGGTCATCGGCCCTAACTGCGTGATCAAGAACAGCACTCTGCGCAAAGGTGCAGTGGTCAAGGCCAACAGCCATCTTGAAGGCGCGATCATGGGCGAGGGCAGTGATGCCGGTCCGTTCGCCCGCCTGCGACCTGGCAGCGTGCTGGAGGCCCGGGCCCATGTGGGTAACTTTGTCGAAATGAAGAATGCCCATCTGGGCGAAGGCGCCAAGGCCGGGCACCTGACCTATCTCGGCGATGCGCGAATTGGTGCCCGGACCAACATCGGCGCAGGTACCATCACGTGCAACTACGACGGTGCCAACAAACACATGACGGTAATGGGCGAGGATGTCTTCATCGGCTCCAACAACTCTCTGGTCGCCCCTGTGGATATCTCCGACGGCGCGACCACTGCGGCCGGCTCTACCATCAATCAGGACATTGCCGCGCAGCAACTGGGTGTCGCTCGTGCTCGTCAGCGCAATATCGATGGCTGGCAGCGTCCGGTCAAAATCAAAAAGCCCGAGTAAAATTATCCACAGGGTCGTGTCTGAACAGGCCTGGAGCTGTTCAGACGCAACATGATCGACCCTGTGGATAACCCTATCAAGAAACCTTTCTGTCTATAGCCTGAAGGGTTACGTCTTATTTCCCCCTCGTCGACGCACATTTCACCTGACGTGATTTATTGTTTCGTCCACTTGACGGCAGGCTTTCGATGAGTTTTGATTGCCTTCGTTATCTTTCGAATCGAAACTTATGGCTGTCATGTCGAAACGGAACACTCCACAACGCCGTCACAATATCCTCAACCTGCTCAATGAGCGGGGCGAGGTCAGTGTCGATGAGTTGGCCAAGCGCTTTGATACGTCTGAAGTGACGGTGCGCAAGGATCTTGCTGCTCTCGAAAGCAACGGTTTGCTACTGCGTCGCTACGGTGGCGCGGTGACCTTGCCGCAAGAATTGATCAGTGACCATGGCCAGCCGATTTCGCCGTACAAACTGGCCATTGCCAAGGCGGGCGTTGCGCGTATCCGTGAACATGCGCGGATCATCATCGACAGTGGCAGCACTACCGCCGCAATGATTCCCCAATTGGGACAACAACCGGGCCTGGTGGTCATGACCAACTCGCTGCACGTGGCCAGTGCCTTGACTGAACTGGAACATGAACCGGTGCTGTTGATGACCGGTGGTACCTGGGACCCGCATTCCGAGTCCTTCCAGGGCCAGGTGGCCGAGCAGGTGCTGCGTTCCTACGACTTCGATCAGCTGTTCATCGGTGCCGATGGCATCGATCTGAACCGTGGCACCACCACGTTCAACGAGCTGCTCGGGTTGAGTCGGGTCATGGCCGAAGTGTCCCGTGAAGTCATCGTGATGGTCGAGTCCGACAAGGTCGGACGCAAGATTCCCAATCTGGAGCTGCCCTGGAGCAGTGTCCACACCCTTATTACCGATGATCGCTTGGCCCCTGAGGCCCGCGAACAGATTGAAGCCCGCGGCATTACGCTGATTTGCGCCGCTGTTAGCTAGGAGAAGACTATGTGTGGAATCGTTGGCGCCGTCGCTGAACGTAATATCACTGCCATTTTGCTCGAGGGCCTCAAGCGCCTCGAATACCGCGGCTACGACAGTGCGGGTGTTGCCGTATTCAGCAACACCGGCACTCTGGAGCGCCGCCGCCGTTCGGGCAAGGTCAGTGAGCTGGAGCAGGCTCTGGCGGGCGAACCGCTGATGGGCCGCCTGGGCATCGCTCACACCCGTTGGGCCACCCACGGTGCGCCGTGCGAGCGTAACGCTCACCCGCATTTCTCCGGCGACGAGCTGGCGGTGGTGCACAACGGCATCATCGAGAACCACGAAGCGCTGCGCACTCGCTTGACTGGTCTGGGTTATGTTTTTGTCTCCGATACCGATACCGAAGTTATCGTCCATCTGCTGCACCACAAGCTCAAGGACAACCCGGATCTGACCATCGCCCTCAAGGCTGCGGTCAAGGAGCTGCACGGTGCCTATGGTTTGGCGGTGATCAATGCCAAGCAACCGGATCGTCTGGTCGCGGCCCGTAGTGGCAGCCCGCTGGTGATTGGTCTGGGTCTGGGCGAGAACTTCCTCGCTTCCGACCAACTGGCCCTGCGTCAGGTCACCGACCGCTTCATGTACCTTGAAGAGGGCGATATTGCCGAGATTCGCCGCGAGAGCGTGCAGATCTGGTCGGCTGACGGCCTGCCGGTGGAGCGTGAAGCCGTGCAATACCGCGAAGGTGCCGAAGCTGCCGACAAAGGCGAGTTCCGTCACTTCATGCTCAAGGAAATCCACGAGCAACCAAAAGTTGTGCAGCGCACGCTGGAAGGTCGTCTGGGCCAGAACCAGGTACTGGTCCAGGCATTCGGCCCACAGGCTGCCGAGTTGTTCGCCAAAGTGCGCAATGTGCAGATCGTCGCCTGTGGCACCAGCAGCCACGCCGGTATGGTCGCTCGTTACTGGCTGGAATCCCTGGCCGGTATTCCTTGCCAGGTCGAAGTCGCCAGTGAGTTCCGCTATCGCAAGGTCGTGGTCCAGCCCGGCACACTGTTTGTGTCGATCTCCCAGTCCGGCGAAACGGCAGATACCCTGGCCGCTTTGCGCAATGCCAAGGAGCTGGGCTTCCTCGCTACGCTGGCCATCTGCAACGTTAGCATCAGCTCACTGGTACGTGAGTCCGACCTGACCCTGCTGACCCAGGCTGGCCCGGAAATCGGCGTCGCGTCGACCAAAGCCTTCACTACGCAACTGGTGGCATTGTTGCTGCTGACCCTGTCTTTGGGCCAGGTCCAGGGTACTTTGGGCGAAGGTGTTGAAGCCGAGTTGGTCGAAGAACTGCGTCGGCTGCCAACCCGCCTGGGTGAAAGCCTGGCCATGGACAGCACCGTGGAGAAAGTTGCCGAACTGTTCGCCGAGAAGCACCACACGCTGTTCCTCGGGCGTGGCGCGTTGTTCCCGGTGGCGATGGAAGGGGCGCTCAAGCTCAAGGAAATCTCCTACATTCACGCCGAAGCCTACCCGGCCGGTGAGCTCAAACACGGCCCGCTGGCCCTGGTGGACAGCGACATGCCCGTAGTGACGGTGGCGCCGAATAACGAGCTGCTGGAAAAGCTCAAGTCCAACCTGCAGGAAGTCCGCGCCCGTGGTGGTGAACTGGTGGTCTTTGCCGATGAAGAAGCGGGCATGACCAATGGCGAGGGCATCCATGTCATCTCCATGCCGCACATCATCGACACCCTGGCGCCGATTCTGTACACGGTGCCGCTGCAACTGCTGTCGTACTACGTGGCAGTGTTGAAAGGGACCGATGTCGATCAGCCACGTAATCTGGCCAAGTCGGTGACTGTGGAATAAGTTATCCACAGCACATGTCACAACAGCCGCTTTCTCCCACAGGAAAGCGGCCTGTGTATATCTCGTTATTCCCCCCGACCCCGCACGATTCGCCCCATCGTCACCTCATGCAAAACCCTTTGCAGCTTTTCTTCATCATTCAACATCACCGTGGACATCCTCAGGATCGACTGGGCTTCTGATTCATGTCCGGCCAGGCTCAGGGTTTCGGCGACCTGCAACAGATCCACTCCAGTCCATTTCAGATCGGCCGCAATACCCAGCAGGTCACGGCGCAGCTCTTGGTTCGGTTTGTTCAGGCTCATGGAGGCTCCAGTGATGGGCGCTGTTGCTCAGGCAGGAGTGGCCAAATATAGCAAAGCGCGTTTATTTATCCACAGAGCGACGAGCTAGCGTTTGGGCGCGGCGGAACAACCGACTCCACTATCACAGGCTACATCCCGGTCCTGATCGATGGGCAGGTAGCTCTTGCGAATCCGCTCCACTTCACCGCCGGCGACCATGCCCTTGATCGCCGCGTTGATTTTCGGCAACAGGTCGGCGTGTTCGGGCTGTACTTTTATCCCCAGGGGCGCGTCGCTAAGCAGGGCGCCGCGGCCGAAGGTGGCAGGGTCGAAGTGTTGCTTGACGATCAGGTAGTCGAACAGATCGTCGACCATCGCCACGGCATCGACGCGGCCGCTCTGCAGCAGGTTGAGCAGGGAGGTGTCCTGGGAAACCTCCAGTTTGCTCAGGCGGTTGTCGGCGAATGCCGGGTCAAGGGTGCGATAGGTATAGCCGCGGACCATGCCCACAGTCATGCCTTGCAGGTGTTCGAGGGGTTTGTCGCGCAACGGGTTGCCAGCGAGGAAGTAGAGATGCTCGCGGACATTCATGTAGGGAATGGAGAACTGGAAGCGGCGCAGGTCTTCGGCGCTGTTCCATTGCGGGGAGTCGGCGTAGTTCAGGTCGATCTGGTCACGGCTCAACATGGCCTGCAGGCGATTGACGGGATAGGAGACGAAGCGCACCTCCACATCCGAGAGCTGCATCACCCGACGGGCTATGTCGATGGACAAGCCGTGCAGTTCGCCTTTTTCGTCCGCGTAACTGAAGGGGCGCCATTCGCTGCCGCCTGCCACAAAGGGCGCGGCCTGCAATGGCGTGATCACCCATAGCCAGGCCAGTACACATCCGGACAGGTATTGACGGAGGTTCATGATCCATTCCCTAGGGTAGTGGCAAAACACTAGCAGTTGGAAATGGCAGAAGTGTGATAAATATTGCTGGCTTCGAAAAGTGAGAGTGTCAGCCGTCGGCTCCCAGGCTGATGATTTTCACAAAGCCGTTCAGGCTCAAGGGGACGGTACATTTGCCGGCGCTGCAGCTCCAGTCGGGGCCGGTTTGCTGACCCTTGTCCGGCGCTGCGGTATCGACATAACGCACTGCACCGCTCTGTAGTGCCTGGCTGATCAATGATTCAGTGCGGGCATAGCCCGTGGTCCAGGCCGCGAGGACTCGTTCAGGCCCCTTGTCGAAATACAGCATGTAGACGTCTGCGTCCTGGCGACTGGCCTGGGCGTCATAATGAAAGTCCCTGACTATCGGGGCGACTGCCTGCATTACGCCGTAAGCGGGCTTGGGCTTGAGCGTGCCGTACTCAAGCAGGCCGAAATGGTGTTCCTGATTGGACTTATCCACACCGTCATCGATCAGGTCATACCACCACATACCTTTGATCGCGGGCAGGGTGCGGGCGAGAAAATAGGCTCGGCCCAGATAGGCAGCCTGGGTAACTGGCGTATTGCCGCAGTTGCCTTGATGGCTTGGCCAGCTCATTTCGGTCAGATAGAGAGGCACTTCCCGGCCCACCTTGTTGGTAAGTTTCTGCGAGTAGGTGCGCATCCACTTGATCCAGCCTTCAGGTGTGGCGTTCTCACCGTTTGCGCAATGCACATAGGGGTGAAGCGACAGACCATCGACCCAATTCAGTACACCGTCATCGATCAGGCGCTCGGCAAAGCCGCCACGCATGCCGTGGGAGGTTATGGAGCCTGCCAGAATCGTCGACTGCGGGCTGTTGCGCCGCACGATGGGGGCGGTGTCTCGCACCAGGGCGGCGTAGTCGGCGCTCAAGGCCGGGTCCTTGGGATCGTTGCCCAGATCCCACTCGTTCCATATCTCATAGAAGCCGACGCCGGCGCCCAGTTGCCGGGTCGCGTAGTCGACATATTGCAGATAGCCGGGTTTGACCTGAGGTTCGCTGGGTTTGACGTTGTTGTGGAACCAGGTGCTGAAACACAGGATGGCCAGGGGCGTCATGTTCAAATCCACGCCGCCGCTGAGCCAGGTACGCCAGCCAGGTACGACGCGCCACTGGCCGGGGGCTGTCTCGGCGCTGGACCAGTACGGCGCATCCCGCGCCGAGTTGATACCAGCTGCCGCTGCCAGACGCAAACGGGGCAATGGCGCGGCCTCATCATTCATGAAATGGGTGACGACCCCGACGATAAAGGGCTCCTGGGCCTGTGCCGGTTGTTCCAGCAGCCAACCGGCCACGATCCAGGCAAGGGCATGCAGTCCTTTGTGCTTCATCTGTTTCATGCTCCGTGCAAGCCCGGCAGGGCGGTCAGCTCAGGCAAATCCTGAGGGCGTTGCGCGGAGGGGGTGGCGATTTCCCGGGACGCCAGTGCCAGGCTGATACCCACCCCGATGAACAGACTGGCGATGCTGGATTCGAAGACATCGGTGGTCCAGCTGATCAGACAAATGCAGAAAACAATACTCAGCAACGCCCGGCCGACTTCGGTTTGATGGTCGCTCAGGACAAACAGCAGCTGAATTTGCGAGAGATAAAGCAGCAGCCCCGCGACTCCGAAGGCGCACCACAGGTAGATCGCCGCGTTATCAGACACCTGAAACTCTTGCGCGTCCGGCACCGGGAATGGTGCCAGTGAGCTGCCGACCAGCCCGAAGCCGGCCCCCGAAATAACCCATCCCTGGTGCTCCATGGCATGGATGACGCTGGGCCAGGTATTGATCAGACGGTCGTAGAGCGAAGACAGCGAGCTGTCGCTGTAGACCATATTGCTGTCGAAATCATTCATCAAGCCAATCAGCGGCAGTGCGAGCCCCATCAGCACTGCGAGCGTGAGCAGGATTCGGCGAGTCCAGTAAAAGTGCAGCACGGGCAGTAACGCCAGAGTACCGATGAAGGCGACGGCTGGCGCCTTGCTGGTGGTCAGCAGGATGCCGTAGAAGCTGGCGACACAAAGCAGCAGCCAGAGCACGCGTGAGCGAATAACCAGCGTTAGATACAAGGTGTAGATGGCGATCAGCAGCGATAGCGAGCCGGAGACCCTGGCAAAACCGGCGATGCGGTCCTGAGAGTCGGCGCTCCACGCAGTATTGGCGCTCAGTTCTACTTCACCGAGGCTATAGGCGTAGCCCTTCCATGGCACGACGGTGAATTTATCCAGGCCTATGCCCACCCACGACGCCAGCAGGCACAGGCCTATGACCCAACCGAGCAGCCGTCGATGCAGCAGCAGGTATTCCCCGCAGACCAGGCCGAACAAGAGAGGGCCGACGATAAACAGACTGAACCCCAGATTATTCAGGCTGGCGCCGTGCAGCATCGCCAGTGCTGCAGAAAGCAGCAACAGCGGCAGGCATAGCCACATGATGCGGTTGGCTTTCAGGGCGCAGAGTTCGAGCAGGAAGAGAGCGACGCAGGCGACTTTGGGCAGGTAAAGCACGGCGGAAATACCGGCCAGGTCGAAGAAAAAGCGCAGCGCTCCGGAAAAGGTCTCGACCAGTATCAGACTGATGGCGATCCAGGCGATTACGGTGGATTTGCGCACAGACAGACTCGACGGCGCCTGCCCGGCGCCGTTTGCGGCGTTCAGCAACATAGAAGGATGCCCTCGGTAGAGCGTTCAGGAAGAGATCGGCAACGCTACCGCCCATCGACGGCGCAGGGCGGTCAATCGGCAGTTGGGGAGTGGGGTGGGACAGAGGCAATAACAGCCTGATAAGACGAGGCTGTCAAATAATCCGCCAAAATATCAGCGATATTTTGGCCTTTTAAAAAAAGTGGGTATTTAGCTTATTGATTTATCTATAAATTTAAAATTGACGATGATGAGTTGTGTAGGAGCGAGGCTTGCCCGCGAACCGGGCGACGAGGTCTATCAGACATACCGGGTCGAGTCCTTCGAGGGCAAGCCTCGCTCCTACGGATCATTGTTTGCCGCGCAACAGCGCGGTGTCAGTTATAGGTATACCGACGCTTGTCCGGCGCTGGCGGGAAGTACTGATACAACCAGGTCTCACTCAAGGTGCGATCCTGAGTGCGGATGAACATGCGCATTTCCACCGGGTCCACCGAATCGCTGGTGGGGTACCAGTCGAAGGTGACGCGGAAGCCCTTGATATTCGGCAATGCCAGCACGTTGAAGTCTTTGACTTCGCCATTCGAGACAGTCACTACCGGGTCGATGGACGTGCCCTCAGGCAGACGGTCCAGACCGCCACCGCTGAAGTCCACGGCGAAGCGTCTGGCCCATACGTCAGGATAATGCTCGCCCGGTGCCCAACCTTCGATGAAACCGCCCATGCCCGAGCGCGTAGCGTTGACCTGAGCCAATGGCGTGCTCACCGGTGGCAGCGGGCTCCAGTACAGCTTGTAGCCATAGTTGAGGCTGTCCCCGGCATTGATCGCCTTCTTGGGGTTCCAGAACACCACAATGTTATCCAGCGTCTCGCCGGTCGTGGGCAGTTCCATCAGATCTATCGAGCCTTCGCCCCATGCCGTGGTCGGTTCCACCCACAGACTCGGCCGACGGTGATACCAGTCGACGGTGTCCTGATAGGTTTCGAAATTGTGATCGGTCTGCACCAGGCCAAAGCCTTTCGGGTCTTTGTCGGTGAAGGTGTTGAATTGCAATCGCAGCGGATTGTTCAGCGGGCGGCAGATCCACTCGCCATTGCCGCGCCACATGGCCAGGCGGTCCGAGTCATGGATTTCCGGGTGGATGGTGTCGCACATGCGCCGTTCATGGGTGCCGCAACTGAACATACTGGTCATGGTGGCGATGCCCATTTGTTCGATGGCGGTACGGGCATTGATATGGGCGTCGATATCCATCACCACCTGGTTGGCCTGGCAGTCGATGTCAAAGCGATAGGCGCCGGTGGCGCTCGGCGAGTCGAGCAGGGCGTAGACCACGAAGCGGGTGGCGTCCTTGGTCGGCGTTTCGAACCAGAACTTGGTGAAGTCGGGAAACTCTTCCTTGCCCTTGGACGAATAGGTGTCGATGGCCAGGCCGCGGGCTGAAAGGCCGTACTGCTTGTTGCTGTCGATGGCGCGGAAATAGCTGGCGCCGAGGAACGACAGAATATCGTTGATGGCGATTTCCGGTGCCTGGAACAGCTTGAACCCGGCAAAGCCCAGATCGCCCGCGCCCTTGAGCTGGGTCTTGTCGATGCCGCTGTTGTCGTAGTTGAACAGGTCGGTGCGGAAATGCACCTCGCGAGCCTGACGGCTGGCCGGGTCAACGCTGTACATGCGCACCGGCGTCTTGAAACCGGCACCGACGTGGAAGAAGTGCACGTCCAACTGGCCCTGCACCTCATGCCACAGCGAGTGCCCGGCGTCGTACTTGATGGCGTTGAACTGCTGCGGAGTCATATTGGCCAGTACCGGCGGCAATGCCTGCTTGGTGCTGACGTAGGCGTTACTGGCCAGTTGCTTGGCCTGGGCTTGCAGGCCCTCGAAGTCAAAGTGCTCGATTTCACCGTCGGCGGCGGCGGCCAGGGCGCGGGCGGCAAATAGCCCGCTGGCAGGCAAACTGCTGTAGGCCGCCAATGCCATGGATGCTTTGAGGAGATTCCTGCGATTCATAAACGTGAAGCCTCTGAATAGTGCTTGTGCTTCCTGCACATAGAACGCGCCAACGACTCCTTGCCGCACGCAAGTTACCCACAACAGATAACAAACTCTGCATCCGGTTCGAAAAAAAGGCAAAAAAGTCGCGAACGGAGGTTTTTTGTGAGGTCTCAGAGACTTGCAATGCATATGCCGCAGGCGCCGGTTTACCGGCTTATGCCTGCTGAATAAACGCCAGACGCACCGCGAAACCGATCAACAGGCTACCAAACAACCATTGCTGGACTCGCCGTGCCGAAGGGCTGCGTTCAAGCCAGCGGCCCAGGCTATCGCCAAGCAGCGCATAGGCGCTGTCGAACAGCAGCCCGAGCAGCACCAGAATCACGCCCAGAGTGGCGAATTGCACGGTAACGGCGACGCCGGTGGGATCGATGAATTGCGGCAGCAGCACCGAGCAGAACAACAGGGCCTTGGGATTGAGCAGATTGGTCAGTACACCGCGACCGATCGCACCGAGCCATGAAGGTGGCCCGCTGACTTGTGGCGCATTACTGAGGGAGCCAAGGGTGCCGGGCTTGAGCATTTTCACGCCGAGCCAGAGCAGATAGGCCGCCCCGGCGAAACGCACCATGTCAAAGGTCCAGGGTGCCGCCTTGAATAGGGCCGCCAGACCCAGTGCTGCCAGGGTGACATGAACCGCCCGGGCCAGTGCAAGGCCCAGTGCAGTGGCCAGCGCCAGTGCTCGACCCTGGCGGGCGCCGGTCTGCAACAGCAGGATCATGTCCGGGCCGGGCAGCAAAAAAACCATGGTCAGGGCCGTCAGGTAGAGCGCCATATTTTCCATCGTCGAAGGTCTCGGTAAGGGGGGCGATGAAGGAAAATTCTACGGCCCAACGGCAGGGCAGGTGCTTGCGTCTTTAACCCTATATAGATCTAGAATTGGCATTATCTGCCAATGTATTAAGCAATGAGGCGCTGATATGCCAACACCGAAACTGGATGCCTATGACCGCAAAATCCTTGCGGCCCTGCAACGGGACGGACGCCTGACCAATGTGCAACTGGCCGATGAGATCGGCCTGTCGGCCTCTCCCTGCCTGCGCCGGGTGCGGAATCTGGAGGAGGCCGGGGTCATTCGCGGCTATCAGGCCACGCTGGACAGTGAGGCGGTGGGGTTGGGTTTGACGGTCTTCGTCGGGGTCAAGGTCGAGCGCCATCATGAAGCCGAAGCCGAACGATTTCGCCTGGCAGTACTGGCATTGCCGGAAGTGATTTCCGCTTACCTGGTATCGGGTGAGGCAGACTTCCTGCTCCATGTCGTGGTGCCGGATCTGCGCGGTTATGAACGCTTTCTCAATGGCAGCCTGTTGAAGGTGCCGGGGGTAAGGGATATCCGCAGCAACTTCGCGATCCAGGCCATCAAGACGCCTGGACCGCTGCCGTTGGGGCATTTGCCAGGCTGATAGCAAATGGAGCTGTGGATAACTCTTTGTGGGAGCTGATTCATCCGCGAATGGGCCAGTACATTCGCTGAATCTTATCGACTCAAATACCGTCTTCGCGGATAAATCCGCTCCCACCAGGTCGAGTTTGGGCCATCAAGCCTGGGTGGTATGCCCACTCGCCCCCATGGCCGCCTGGCGCAAGGCCTCGGAGCGGGTCGGGTGCGGATGGCAGATCAGCGCGATGTCCTCGGATGACGCGGCAAACTCCATGGCTACGCACGCCTCGCCAATCAACTCGCCCGCACTCGGTCCAACCAGGTGTACGCCGAGAACCTCGTCGGTACGCTCGTCAGCCAGCACTTTGGCGAAGCCTTCGGTCTCATGGTTGATCTTGGCCCGGCTGTTGGCGCTGAACGGGAACTTGCCGACCTTGTACGCACGCCCTTCGGCCTTGAGCTGCTCTTCGGTCTTGCCGACGCTGGCCAGTTCCGGACGGGTGTAGATCACGCCGGGGATCAGGTTGTAATTCAGCTCGCCCGCCTTGCCGACAATGCGCTCCAGGCACACATGGGCTTCGTCTTCGGCCTTGTGCGCCAGCATCGGCCCGGAAGTGACGTCACCGATCACCCAGACATTCGGCGCCTCGGTGCGATGGCCCTTGTTCTCAAGCATGCCGCGCTTGTCGACCTGCAGGCCTACGGTCTCAAGGCCCAGGCCCTTGGTATAGGGACGACGGCCAATCGATACCAGTACGTAATCGGCTTCGATCAACTCTGCCTCGCCACCGGCCGCCGGCTCGACGCGCAGGGTGACGCTTTGCTCTGAACGGATTGCGGAGGTCACCTTCGAGCTGAGTTTGAAGTTCATGCCCTGGCGCGTCAGGGAGCGTTGCAAAGTCTTGCCCGCCTCCAGATCGCTGCCATGGGCCACGTGATCGAGAAACTCGACGACGGTGACTTTGGCGCCGAGACGCCGCCATACCGAACCCAGCTCAAGGCCGATCACCCCGGCGCCGATCACCACCAGATGCTTGGGCACTTCCGGCAGGGACAGGGCGCCGGTGGAGTCGATGATGCGCTCATGGTCGAGTTCAACACCCGGTAGCGGCGTCGGCTCGGAACCGGTGGCGATAATGATGTCCTTGGCCAACAGCTCGGTTTCGGCACCTGCGGCATCGGTGACGATGACCTTGCCCGGCCCGGCGATGCGGCCCCAGCCCTTAATCCAGTCAGACTTGTACTTGCGGAACAGAAACTCGATGCCCTTGGTCAGGGACGTCACGCTTTCGCCCTTCTGCTTCATCATCTGCGCCAGGTTCAGGGTCGGCTTGACCTCAATACCCAGATTGGCGAACTCCTCGCCCACGGCGGCCTCGTACAGTTCGGAGGCATGCAGCAGCGCCTTGGAGGGCATGCAGCCGACATTCAGGCAGGTACCGCCCAAGGTCTCGCGGCCTTCGACACAGGCCACTGACAAGCCCAACTGGCCGGCGCGGATGGCAGCGTTATAGCCGCCAGGGCCGCCGCCGATGATGACAACGTCATAACTGCTCATGGTCTTACTCCTGGTGAAGTTCGTCGCAAGAAATTAAATTATGATCGTAATATAGGTCGCAGAGCGACCAGCTTCAAGTGATGAGCTGCAAGCTGCAAGAAAAAGCGGGTGCGGTTCGCTCTTGCTTGCAGCTAGAGGCTTGCAGCTTGCGGCTGCTTCACGTCCACCAATACCGCACAAGATGAAAGAAGATCGGCGCCGCAAAACACACTGAATCCAGGCGATCAAGCATGCCGCCGTGGCCTTCGATCATGTGTCCCCAGTCCTTGACGCCACGGTCGCGCTTGATCGCCGACATGACGATGCCGCCGGCAAAACCGAGCAGGTTGATCAGCAGGGCGATCAGGGTCGATTGCCAGATATTGAACGGGGTGATCCACCACAGCGCGCCGCCGATCAATGAAGCCAGAGCGATGCCGCCGACAAAGCCTTCAACGGTCTTGGAGGGCGACAGGTTAGGCGCGATCTTGCGTTTGCCGAACAGCTTGCCGCACACGTATTGCAATACGTCGGAGAGCTGCACGACGATCACCAGGTAGGCGATCAACAACAGGTTGCGTCCTTCGTAACCGGGGATTTCCAGGGTCAGCAAGGCCGGCACATAGGACACGCAGAACACTGCGATCATCAGCCCCCATTGCACCTTCGAGGCCCGCTCCAGGAAGTGCGTGCTGTCGCCGCCCAGAGACGCCAGGATCGGCAGCAGCAGGAACACATAGACCGGAATGAAGATCGAGAACAACCCGTACCAGTTGGTGGCGATCAGGATGTATTGCAGCGGCAGCGCCAGGTAGAACGCCGCCACCAACGCCGGGTAATCGCTGCGCCGGGTGGGCGTCAGGGTCAGGAACTCGCGCAGGGCGTAGAACGACACTGCGTAGAACAACAGAATCACCGCGCTATAGCCGAGCCAGAAGGCGATGCCGATCACCACCACCATGACCCACCAGGCGTTGATTCGGGCGTTGAGGTTATCGATCACCGAGTTGGGTTCACTGCCCGCCCGGCGCTTGAGAATGAAGCCGATCAGTGAGGCCAGGACCAGAATGGCGCCGATCCCCATGAACAACATCTGTGTTTGCCTATCCATCAATGCTGCTCCGGTGCCAGGGCCAGCAGCGCGTCACGGCTGCGGGTCAGAAATTGCTCTTTGCTTTCGTCTTCTTCAAGGCGCAGCGGCGCGCCGAAGCTGGTTGTGCATAACAATGGCAGCGGCAGGACCCTGCCTTTAGGCATCACGCGGTTCAGGTTGGCTATCCACACCGGCACCAGTTCCGCCTGTGGATAACTCTTGGCCAAGTGATACAGGCCGCTCTTGAACGGCAACAGGCCGTCTTCAAGGTTGCGCGTGCCCTCGGGGAAGATGATCAGCGAATCCCCCCATTGCAGGGCGTCGAGCATGGGTTGCAGCGGATTGCTCTCGGGTGTCTTGCGTTCGCGATCGATCAGCACGCCATTGAATACACCACTGATGATGTAGCGCCGCAGCGGAGTCTTCTGCCAGTAATCGCCGGCAGCGACGGGGCGAGTCAGCTTGCGTAGCTGGGGCGGCAGCGAGGCCCAGAGCAGGACGAAATCGCCGTGGCTGCTGTGGTTGGCGAAATAGATGCGCTGATTGGGCTCGGGCGTGCAACCCAGCCACAGGCTGCGCGCACCGGTCACGCTGCGCGCTCCGGCGGTGATGATCGTGGCGACCAAGGGTTCGAACATGGCGTTTCCTTAATGGACGAAAGGCAACCAGGGAAAAATCAGAATTGCTGCGAGCATCAATATCAGCTCAAGGGCGAGGAACAAGACCTGCTGACGTAATAATTTCAGGGCGCCCTGGCTCCGAACGGCCCAGGACCGGGACTGTTTATCCACAGGCAGCAGGCCCAACGTAGTCAATGCGTGATCCAGCTCGACGGTGCGGTCATTCAACTGATTGGCATCGTCAGCCAGGTTCTGAAAAAGATCGGCGTCGAAGGCGACGCGAAAGGCGTAGTACTTTTCGATAAGGCCAGTCACAACGATGGCTGTCACCATTATCAGCAGCAGAGGGTTGACGGGTTTTATCCACAATTGAGTGAGGCCCAGTGCCAGGCCGAGCAGCATTACCCCTGTGGACAAGTTATCCAGGCCCCGGCCGCGCCGCAGCAGGCCAGCTACAACATGCAGCTGCATCTCAAGAGACATGTCTTGGCTGCGCCTCCGTTGTGGATAGTCCGGCGAGCATTTGCGTCAGCGCCTGATACTGCGCCTCGTGCAGCACGACCTGCGGCCGGGCGTTGCGCACCATATCGATAGCGTTATCCACAGTGCGGGCGCGGTGGCTATACAGCAACCACGCGGCAAGGGCGGTCGCGCTACGTGAATAGCCCAGCGCACAGCACACCAGTAAAGGACCTTTGACGCGCAGGCGCTCGATGGCCTGGGCGGCCAGCAGGCATTGCGCGGCATCCGGCGGGGTCAGATCGAGCACCGGAATGCATTGGTAGCCGCGTTTGCCGGGTGGCACGATGGACAGCTCGGCGCACATATCCACAACAGCGGCGAACGGGCGCAGGTGCTCTCGGTCAGGGATACGGCCGAGCCAGATGTTATCCACAATCTGCTGCGCGCCGGGCTGGTTTCTTGTCCACAGGCGGGAATTTATCCACGCCGCCGCCAGATACGGCGCCAACAGCCAACGTGCGGCTGGGCTCAGCCGCCCGTTGCTGCGCTTTTGAAAGCCCTCGGCGCCGAACAGCCCGTAGTTCAGGCTGACCAACAGGCAAGATACCGCGGGCCAGGCCAGCCACATCCAGGCACCGCGAAGGATGAACACCGGCACTGCAAAAAGCGCGGCGCCCAGAGCGTAAGCCAATGCCAGGCGCAGACGACGTGGCTGCGTGGTCAGGCGCGCATTGCGCAACGGGCTGTGGCCGTTGTCCGGCCACAGCCAGACACACAACCAACCCGCCAGCGCCCCTGTGGGTAAGTCGACGAAGTGATGCTGGTAAGTGGTCAGCACGGAAACGCCGATCAAAGCGAACCAGCCATGCAGCAGCCAGCGCCACGCCGGATGAGCTGCGCGCAGGTAGCGCTCATAACAGACCCAGAGAATCACCAACAGGGCGATATGCAGTGATGGCGCCTGGTTGAATGGCTTGTCGAACCCGGCCAGCACCGCAAACATCCAGCCGAACACACCCTCCAGTGGCGGGCGCGCAAAGGTGAACGTCAGGGGCCAGAGCAGGAAGCAGCTGACGGCGATCACCTGAGCGGTGAGCAGGCGTAACCCATGGGTGTCGAGCTGACGCTTGGTCAGGCACGCCAGCAGCGAGAAACCGTAGAGCAGGTCGATGGACCAGTAGGGCACGATAGTCCAGGCCCAGAATGGCATGTACTGTTCCCAGTCAAAGACCAGCGTGCCAACGTCCGTGCGCCGGGCGGTCAGCCAGGTGGCGAAGCCGTAGCTGGCAAAGAACATCGGTGCCAGCAGCACCAGCCACAGCACGGCACGTTTCCACAGCCCCGGTTCACGCAGCGGTTTCAATTGATGCGCTGCGCCAGTGACACGGTGAAGATCCCCCAGTCGTCCACCCGCTGGGTGATTTTGCGGAAACCGGCTGCCTCGACCAACTGATCCATTTCCGCCTGGGTGCGCCGACGCATGACCCAGGCCTGGCCGGCGCGGTGGCTGGTCAGGGCGCGGGCGATCAGTTCCAGCTGCGGATGCCACGGCTGGCCGGTGTAGACCAGATAGCCACCCGGCTCCACCGCCGCAGCAAGCCCGGCCAGGGAATCACCGACCATCTGATTGTTGGCAAACAGCTCGTAAAGGCCTGAAACCACCGCCAACGTCGGTTTTGGTTGCAGTGCGGCGAGGTCGGCACGGTCGAAGGCATCGCCTTTGACGAAGCGTGCAATGGGGTCCAGGTCCTTTTGCTCGATCAGGGCATTGCCGTCGCGCACGTTGATATCGCTGTAGTCGCGCAACAGGATGGATTCGGGCAGCGGGTCGACGCCTTGCAGGGATTCGAGAATGTACCGACCGTGGCCGGCGGCGATATCGACGATATGCACCGGCTTGCCCTGATTGCGCAGGTGAGCCATGGCCAGGCGCAGCAGTTCCTCGAGGTTGATCTTGCGCTGGCGAATGCCGCGCCAGCCGATGGACTTCAGGTAATTGCCATCGATCATGCGGCCCAGAGCGCCAGTGCCGGTGGGCTTGTTGCGATAGACGTAGTCCAGGGTGCTGCCGGAATCGAAACCGGTGTCGAAACCCAGTTTTACCCCTGTGGATAACTTGCTGCCCAGGCGCATGCTGGCGCGGGTCATGCGCCAGTACAGGTCACGCAGCGAGTTATGCGGCAACGGCGCGGCGAGTTCTTCGGCTTCGGCGCAGGTGGCGCCCAGGCGGTCGGCGTCCAGCAGCGACGGGCGTGGCACCGGCTGTTCGAGGTTTTGCAGGATAAAGCGCCGGGCACGACTGACCGCCAGGTGACGATCGCGCTCGCCCAGGGTGTCATGGAAGAACCCCGGCAGGACGTGCTTCTCCTTGCGCAGGCTGCCCAGGCGCTCGAAAAAGCGATCCTGCGGGCCGCGATGAACCACGAAATCGGCACCGGAGATCAGCAACTGGGTGGGTACCTGAATCGCATTGGCATCGGCGACAACCCGGTCGGCGGCTTCGTACAGGCCGAGCAGCACGTTGACCGAGATGGCTTTGGTGATCAGTGGATCGTTGTCGTACGAAGCAACCCGCTCTGGGTCGTGGCTCAGGAAGCGCGCCTTGACGTAGCTGTTGACGAAGAAATTGCCTTTCAAGCGCCGCATCAACGCCAGGCCGGTACGGGCGAAGGGCACGTACAGCTTGACCTGGAAGGCGGGCGAGGCCAGTACCAGCGAGCGGATCTTCGGTGCGTAGTCATGCACCCAGGTGGCGACGATGACCGCCCCGACACTCTGGGCAACCACACTGATGTCCTGCTCGGCGATGGCGAAGGTGGCGCCCAGATGGTCGACAAAGGTCTGCACGTCACGGGCACTGGTAGCGAAGCTTGGGCTGTCGCCCCGTGCGCCCGGCGACTGGCCGTGGCCACGGGCGTCCCAGGCGAAGAAATCGAAGCCCGGCAGGTCCAGCTCATCGACCAGGTGGGCTATGCGCCCCGAGTGCTCGTGCCCGCGGTGGAATAGCAGCACGGCCTGGCGCGGCGCGTCGATGTCGGGAGCGGTGGCAGGCCAGTGGCGATAAAACAACTCAACCCCATCATGGGTACTGAAGCGCAGCTCATGCATTTCACGCATTTCGATTTCCTTATGCCGATCGGTATGTGGCGGGCTGCTTATTCCCCTGGTGCCTCGGTCTGGCTGGAGACTTCCTCCAGGCCACGACGGATTCGGTTGATCAGGGTATAGACCAGCAAGGCGGCGATTACAGCGAGAACGATATTTATCCACAGGGCCGAAAGCCAGCCAATGGCCACGCCCGCACCCAGTACACCGAAGCAGAACGCACGGTCACTTTTGCCCATGGGGCCGTCGTAACGTCGGGAAGCACCCACCATGGGGCCAAGCACACCGGCGTACTCACTGAAAATTGCCAGCAAAGTGACCAGCACAACCAGTACAAGGTTCACTTCCGGCAGCAGCGCGAAGGGCAAAAACAACGCGCTGTCGGCAATGACATCGGTCAGTTCGTTGAGATAGGCGCCCAACCGCGACTTCTGCCCGAACTCCCTGGCCAGCATGCCGTCGATGGCGTTGAGGGCCATACGCACGATCATCCATAAAGGGATCAAGGCGAAGATCCATACATGAGCAGCGAAAACAGCGCTCAAGCCGCCCACGACCAGAGATATCGCGCACGCACCAAGAGTGACCTGGTTTGCGGTAATACCACGGTCGAACAAACGTTGAACTAGAGGGCGTAGCAGGTTCTGGAAACGGGGCTTGAGCTGGTAGATCGAAATCAACGGGCAGTCGTCCTTGTCGAGAAGTGAGTCCAGAGCCCTGTGGATAACAATGCGACGCGCTGATGAGTAGGCACGCCAGGCTCGTTGTCTAGTGAAACACAACGTGACCTTTGGCATGCCACATTGTTTGTGCGGCAGGTCTCATGACCGGCATTTGCCCGCAGGATTTCTACTAATGCGCGACGCTGGCCCGAGGCGTGAAGCTTAGAGGGTAACGCGTGCCTTGGACCGTGCGGGGTCGCCGAGCAGAGTGGCCGAGGGCATGTCAGGAGGGGTGTGATAGTTGATATGAACGCCGCGCACAGTGACCCAGTGCTGATCAGCCTCTATATAAAGCGTTCTGCCGCTTTTAAAGGTGAGTCGATGTATATGTCTCTGCTGCTCGTGAATGATTTCATGTCGGACCAGATCGAGCAGATTATCCAGGCCGAGGGTGAAGTTGGGAATATTGATGGTCAGGCAACTTTGCGCGTGATCGCACAGGCGGGCATGCCGCACAGGCGGATGAAGTTTGAACTTGTGCATGTGGACTCCTTACATGTGAAGTGGCCCCTTGCAGGCCCTCCGGCGTTATGTTTCGCCTGTTTCAGCGTCGATCATGAGCGTGGAAGTGTGTGCAAATATAGTCACCAGACATGTCTACAGCAAGCTGTGCAGATGTTGGATAATGTTGCGAAAGTAAACTTCTAAAGTGTTTTAATTTCGTCGAAAAGTGACGGTTTCCATTCTGTTCGTAGGATTTATATGTAAACGCTGTAAGTTGAAAGCTGAAGTTATAAATAATCGCCAAGAATGGAATTATAAATAAAGTTTAATTGTGTCCGGTCAAGTACGAGGCTGTGCAACCTTTCTGCTGGCTGAACGGTTCGTGAAATTTGGCGGACCGACAGAAATTTCACGTTTTTTGTTATATCGTAACGCTTTCTTGGTGAACGCCAGGCGAGCAATTTCGTGACGGGAGCTGGCCTCCAATAGGTTCTGGGGTAACGATGCAGGTTGATCTGGATGTTGAGCACGCAGGGCTGGATGGCCTGCCAAGGTTTCAAGGGGCTGCATTTCAGGCTCGGCGCTTACTGCAACTGACCTATCTGACGGCCGGGATAGGCATTTTCGGACTGGTCCTGTCGCTGTTCGTTGACCTCTTTTCTCCAAACTCTCTATGGACTGCAGTGCTGACTACCCAGGCAGCCGCGTTCCTGCTGCTGGCGGCGGCGTTGCAGTCGGCCCAGGGCATTGCCTTGTGGCGCGGTCGGGCTCTGGGCTCCATTGCCAGCTTCGTGGCTGTCGAAGTCGAGCCTGGCGTCGTCGAGGACCACGGTTGGTACGAACGTCTGCTTTCCCGTATCAGCGGCGGCGCCGGATCGATGCTGACCCAGATGGGGGCATCGACACTCTGGCTGGCGGGTTGGTCGTTACTGGCGCTGATCAGCCTGGACATGACCTGGAATCTGGCACTGCCAGGCAGCGCGCTGTCCCAACTGGGCAATCTGGCGGCGGGCATGATGCTGTTGCTGGCTTTCGGCCTGTTGGTGCTGGAGCGACAGTTTGCCAACGAGCAACAGACACGGTGGCCGGAGGCCGGGCAACTGGCGCAGTTGACCCGCGTTGCCATCGCCGTTCTGCTGATCGGTGCCATGTGCCTGTTCCTGTCCAGTCCCGACCGCGTGTGGCCGGCGCGTCTTGCCGTGCTGATGGGGCTGCTGCCGGGGCTGGTGGCCGTTGAGTTGTTGCTGCGTGCGCTGTTGTCGTTGTTCAGCCCGCGCAATGAACGCCTCGAACCCCGCCTGACCGCCAGCAGTTTTGTTGCCGGTCTGCTGCGCTGGCCGCCGCAACCCTTGCTGGCGCTGCAGAGCGAGTTGCATAACCGCTTTGGCATCGATCTGCGGCAGATCTGGGCTTTCACTTACATGCGCCGGGCCTTTTTGCCGGTACTGTTGGTGATTGCCGCGCTTGGCTGGATCTTGAGCGGTGTGCAGGAAATCCCTATGCAGGGGCGCGGTATCTACGAGCGTTTCGGCAAACCGGTCGAAGTCGTCGGCCCCGGTCTGCATGGCGGTCTGCCATGGCCGTTCGGGCGAATTATCGCAGTGGAAAATGGCGTTGTGCATGAACTGGCCACCAGTGTTTCCGATGCTACGGCCGTCGAACTGGTGCAGGAGCCCGCCGAAGGACCGTCACCGCAAAGTGCCAACCGCCTGTGGGATGCCAGCCACATCAACGAGAAATCCCAGGTCATCGCCAGCAGTACCGGCGACAAGCAGGGCTTCCAGATCGTCAATATGGATGTGCGTTTTGTCTACCGCATCGGCCTGAACGATCAGGCGGCGCTGGCGGCTACCTACAACAGCGCCGATGTACCGACACTGATTCGCAGCACGGCCAGCCGCGTGCTTGTCCATGACTTCGCTACACGGACCCTGGACGAACTGTTGGGCGAGCAGCGCGCGTCCCTGTCCCGGGACATCGGCGATGCGGTGCAGGCTGATCTGAAGAAACTGGACAGCGGCGTGGAAATTCTCGCCACGGTGGTTGAGTCGATCCACCCGCCAGCCGGCGCGGCCAATGCGTATCACGGCGTTCAGGCCGCGCAGATCAGCGCCCAGGCACTGATTTCCCGCGAGCGTGGTGCGGCCAGTGACAAGGCCAACCTGGCTCAGCTCAATGCCAGCGTTGCTCACGATCAGGCGGCAGCAACGGCCCGGGAAGTCATGGCCGCCGCCCAGGCTGCAGACCTGCGCTTCAGCGCCGAACGCCAGGGCTACGCCAGGGCCGGGCAGGCCTTCCTGCTGGAGCAATACCTGGCCCAACTGACCCAGGGCCTGGCCCACGCCAAGCTGTTGGTCCTCGATCATCGTCTGGGCGGCAACAGCGCGCCGACCATCGACCTGCGAACTTTTACCTTACCGGCAGACCCGTTGACGCCGCGTAAAGCCGATCAGTAAGGAGTTACCCCTTGAGTCTGTTCCATAACCATGATCATCACGATCACGCCGGCCACGACCACAGCGGGCATGGCCATCACCACGGCCATCACGCTCACGGTGACAGCGCTACACCAGCGCCTTTCCCCTGGCGCCGCTCGGCCCTGGCTGCCCTGCTGATCGCCTTTGCAGTCGCGGCGGCCAGTCTGGTCCAGGTGCGCTCCGGCGAAGCCACGGTCATCACTCGTTTTGGCAATCCTTCCCGGGTCCTGCTCGATCCGGGCCTGAGCTGGCGCTGGCCTGCGCCGTTCGAGGCGACCATTCCGGTAGACCTGCGTTTGCGCACCACTTCCAGCGGCCTGCAGGACGTCGGCACCCGCGATGGCCTGCGCATCATCGTTCAGGCTTATGTGGCCTGGCAGGTTCAGGGCGACCCCGACAATGTGCAGCGTTTCATGCGTGCGGTGCAGAACCAACCCGACGAAGCTGCCCGGCAAATCCGTACCTTCGTCGGTTCGGCGCTGGAAACCACTGCCGCCAGTTTCGACCTGTCGAGCCTGGTCAATACCGACGCCAGCCAGGTGCGTATCGCCGATTTCGAAAACCAGCTGCGCCAGCAGATCGATCAGCAATTGCTGACCACCTATGGCGTGCGCGTCCTGCAAGTGGGGGTCGAGCGCCTGACATTGCCTTCGGTTACCCTCAACGCCACGGTTGACCGCATGCGCGCCGAGCGTGAAACCATTGCCACCGAGCGCACCGCCGTGGGCAAGCGAGAAGCGGCGCAGATCCGTTCCGCTGCCGAGCGTGATGCACGCATCGTCGAAGCCGATGCCACGGTCAAGGCGGCCGATATCGAGGCGCAGTCCCGGGTCGAGGCGGCGCAGATCTACGGCAAGGCCTACAACGGTTCGCCAGCGCTGTACAACATGCTGCGCTCGCTGGACACCCTGGGCACGGTTGTCACGCCCGGCACCAAGCTGATCCTGCGCACCGATGCCGCGCCGTTCCGCGTACTGGTCGATGGTCCGCCGGATAGCAAGGCGCTGGACGGCAAACCTGGCGATGGCAAGGCTGGAAGCCAGCCATGAGTGAACATATCGAGCCCGAAGCGGGCCATGAGCGCTCGGCAGGCAACAGTGCATGGCTGCAAGCCAGCCGCCTGGCCTTCCTCGGTTTGTATGCGGTGACCTTGCTGGCTGCCCTGGCCTGGGCGGCGTCCAACGTGCGGCAGATTGATCCGCAGAATCGTGCGGTGGTGCTGCGTCTCGGTGCTCTGGAGCGTATTCAGAACGCCGGGCTGCTAACCGCCTGGCCACAACCTTTTGAACAAGTGGTGCTGTTGCCTTCGGCAGACCGGGTGATCGAGCGGCATGTGGAAACCCTGCTGCGGTCCCCGGCCGCCGTGCAGGCCGACCGCACTGCCAGTTTTGCCACGCCCATGAGCGATGCCCTGGCCGGATCGGGTTTTCTCCTGACCGGTGATGCCGGTGTCGTACAGCTGGATGTGACGGTGTACTACAAGGTGACCGACCCCTACGCCTATGTCCTGCAGGCTGATCATGTGCTGCCGGCCCTGGATCGCCTGGTCAATCGCAGCGCCGTGGCACTGACTGCGGCCCGTGATCTGGACACCATCCTGGTGGCACGGCCGGAGATGGTCAGTGCCGACAGCAAGGCCGCCGAGCGCCGCGAGCGTCTGCGTGGCGACTTGGTACAGGGCATCAATCAGCGTCTGGCCGACCTTGCTGCGTCGGGCGTCGGCATCGGTATCGAGGTGGCCCGGGTCGATGTGCAATCGAGCCTGCCTGCCGCTGCAGTCAGTGCCTTCAACGCCGTTCTCACCGCCACTCAACAGGCCGAACAGGCCGTCGCCAACGCCCGTACCGATGCCGAGCGCCTCAATCAGAGCGCAACGCAACAGGCCGACCGCACCCTGCAAGTGGCCCACGCCCAGGCGTCCGAACGACTGGCCAAGGCGCAGACTGACACCGCGACTGTTGCCAGCCTTGCCGAGTCCATTCGGGACAAAAGCGATCCGGGGCTGTTGCTGCGCCTGTACCGCGAGCGTGTGCCGAAAATCCTCGGTCAGGCCGGCTCGGTCACCACCGTCGATCCCCATGACGATTCCCGCCTGATCATTCAGGGAGCTGAACAATGAGTGGCGAAGCCGTTCACAACCATGACGCCGAGCATACTGACGCGCCAGCCGCAGGCAGCATGCTGAGCCGCTCCGAACAGCGCAGCGCGGCCCGTCAATTGACCCTGGCGATGTTGGCCTTGGGCCTGCTGGCGCTTGGCGTGGTCTGGCGTTTGCTGGCCCCGGAGCAGACTGGCGTCAGTCAATTGCTGCTCGGCGCAGCGTCGCTGCTGGTGGCCATTCCGGTGGTCAGCGCCGGCTGGCACAGCCTGCGTTACCCGAGCCTGCATGGCATCACCGACCAGTTGATCGCCCTCGCGATGCTCGGCGCCTGGGCTACGGGCGATCTGATGACCGCGGCCCTGTTGCCGATCATCATGATCTTTGGCCATGTGTTGGAAGAGCGCAGCGTGATCGGCTCCCAGGAAGCGATTCAGGCACTGGGTCGCCTGACCCGCAGCCATGCACGGTTGATCGGTGCTGATGGCAGCATCCGTGAAGTGGATAACTCGACACTGGTAGCGGGTGACCGGGTCGAGGTGCGTGCCGGGGACCGCGTCCCGGCAGACGGCCGCGTGCTGTCAGGCCAGGCCAGCCTCGATACGGCACCTATCACCGGTGAGTCAGTGCCGCTGGAGGCGCGAGCGGGTATGGAGGTGTTCGGCGGCGCCATCAACCTCGATGGCCTGTTGCGTATCGAAGTGACCCGCATTGGTAACGAGTCCACGCTGGGCAAGGTCATCGCCCTGATGCAGAGCGCCGAGCGTTCCAAGCCGCCGATTACGCGCCTGCTGGAGCGTTACGCGGGCAGTTACATGGTGCTGGTGCTGTTGATCGCCGCCGTGACCTGGTTCATCACCAATAACGCTCAGGCGATGCTGGCGGTACTGGTCGCGGCCTGTCCTTGTGCCTTGGTGCTGTCTGCTCCGGCGACAGCGATTGCCGGTATTGCCGTGGCGGCGCGTCACGGGATTCTGATTCGCAGCTCAGCGTTCCTCGAAGAGCTGGCCGACCTGACCTCTCTGGTGGTGGACAAGACTGGCACCCTGACCTACGGCAGCCTGCGCCTGCAATCAGTGCTTGCGGCGACGCCGGAACAGGACGACCTGTTGCCCCTGGCAGCGAGCCTGGGGTCGGCCAGCAGCCACCCGGTCAGCCGGGCGCTGGCGGGATTGCTGGAAAAGGATCAACTGTTGCCCCTGAACGATATCCGCGAGCGTCAGGGGCTTGGAGTGATCGCCAGTACCGAGGGCGGGGAGGCGGCGCTGGGGCGGCCCGAGCTGTTCGAACAGTTGGGGATTGCCACCACCGCGGTGCCCGATCATGACGGGCCGATTGCCGGGCTGGCCGTCAACGGCGTATTCCTGGCCTGGTTCCTGTTGGCCGACAGTCTGAAACCCGAGGCGCGAGCGGCGCTTGCCGAATTGCGCGAACTGGGTATTGGCCGTCAGTTGTTGCTGACCGGAGACCGGCAGAGCGTGGCTGACGCCCTGGGTCGCGAAGTAGGGATCCGCGACATCCAGGCCCAGGCTCTGCCGGAGGACAAACTGAACCGTGTTACGGCGGAAATCAGCAGTGGTTTCAGGCCCATGGTCGTGGGTGACGGGATCAACGATTCCCTCGCGTTGAAGGCTGGTGTAGTGGGTGTGGCGATGGGGGCCGGTGGTGCAGATATTGCGTTGGCATCGGCCGATATCGTACTGATTGGCAGCGATCTTCGTCGATTGGGGACCTGCGTACGTTTAAGTCGTCAATGCCGCCAGACCCTGCAAGTCAATGTCATCATTGGGCTTGGCTGGACCCTGGCAATTGTCGCTTTTGCTGCCTTCGGTCTGCTGGGAGCTGCCGGTGCGATGGTGGCGGCTATTCTTCATAATCTGAGTACGCTTTTGGTCCTCGGCAATGCGGGTCGTCTGTTGCGCTTTCAGGAGCCGCTACTAAAGTTGCAGACGCCTCCACAGCCCTGATAAACCACCGGCCCGGTGCAAACCGCCGGGCTAGAGCGGTAGGCTAAGTATAAAAATTCGCTTGAGCTTTGAATAATTCTGTTACAAATTAATAGCCAGCTACGGATGGGGTTTTCCATTTCAGGCTGTCTATTGGCAAGAATCAGTGGGCACAAGGCCGTTCCCTGGGGTCGATTCATAGCAGGTCGCTATTAAGCCGATAGCCTGAGAGTTCCAGTGTTGGGACTTTGTTTGGATTACCCTTTTTGGGTCTTCTGGATCAGGGGGTTTACCGAAATGCTTGCGCAACTTCCCACGGCCTTACAGAGTCTTCACCTTCCCTTGCGATTGAAACTCTGGGACGGCCACGAGCTGGATCTGGGTCCAGCGCCCAGCGTTACTATCGTCGTCAAAGATCCCCAGCTGGTTTCCGAATTTACTCATCCAAGTCTCGATCTGCTCGGCAGTGCCTTTGTCGAAGGTCGTCTTGAGCTTGAGGGCTCGATCAGCGAAGTCGTGCGGGTCTGCGATGAGCTGAGCCAGGCGCTGGTGGATGAGGATGACAGCAATCTCCCTACTCGCTCGCACCATGACAAGGCTACTGACGCCGAGTCCATTTCCTACCACTACGATTTGTCCAATGAGTTTTATCAGCTCTGGCTCGACAAGGAGATGGTCTACTCCTGCGCCTACTTCAAGACCGGTGAAGAAACCCTGGAACAGGCGCAGTTGGACAAGTTTCATCACCTCTGCCGCAAGCTGCGGCTCAAGCCCGGCGAGTACCTGCTGGACGTCGGTTGCGGTTGGAGCGGGCTGGCGCGTTTCGCTGCCCGCGAGTATGGCGTCAAGGTCTTTGGTATCACCCTGAGCCGTGAACAACTGGCTCTGGGCCGTGCGCGGGTCAAGGCAGAGGGCTTGCAGGACAAGGTCGATCTGCAGCTGTTCGATTACCGTGACCTGCCCCAGGATGGCCGCTTCGACAAGGTGGTCAGCGTCGGCATGTTCGAGCACGTCGGCCATGCCAACCTGCCGCTCTACACCAAGTTGCTGTTCGGTGCGGTGAAGGAGGGTGGCCTGGTGATGAACCATGGCATTACCGCCAAGCACGTCGACGGTCGCCCGGTGGGTCGTGGAGCCGGGGACTTCATCGACCGCTATGTCTTCCCGAATGGCGAGCTGCCCCATGTCTCGCGCATCAGCGCCGACATCAGCGAGGCGGGTCTGGAAGTGGTCGACGTCGAAAGCCTGCGCCTGCACTACGCCAAGACGCTGGAGCACTGGAGCACGCGGTTGGAAAACAAGCTGGATCAGGCCGCCGAAATGGTCCCGCCCCACATCCTGCGTATCTGGCGCCTGTACCTGGCCGGTTGTTCCTACGCATTCAGCAAAGGCTGGATCAATTTGCATCAGATCCTGGCGGTGAAACCTTTCGCTGACGGCAGCCATGATCTGCCCTGGACGCGGGAAGATATCTATCGCTGAGTTTCACGGGCGGTTGCCGTTTCGGCGACAGGTTGTCGTTGGAGCGGTAACTGCTCTCAGAGAATGGGCGAGATGATCCGCGCAATACGCATGCCCAGTTGTTTCAGACGATGGATCTCGTAGCGCTCTTCGGTGGAGATTTCCCGGGAAAGGGCGAAGTCTTCGTTAAGCATGTGCTCGACCTCTCTGGCGAAGTCTTTATCGACCGTCAACAGCATCAATTCGAAATTCAAACGGAATGAGCGATTGTCCAGGTTGGCACTGCCGATGGCGCTGATTTCGTCATCCACCAGCACTACTTTCTGATGCAGAAACCCGGGCTCATAACGGAACACTCGCACCCCGGCGCGCACGGCTTCGAAGGCGAAGAGACTGGAGGCGGCGTAGACCACATAGTGGTCCGGCCGCGAAGGCAGCAGCAGGCGTACGTCCACACCTCGTAACACTGCCAGGCGCAGGGCGGCGGATACCGCTTCGTCCGGGATGAAGTACGGGCTGGTTATCCACACCCGTTCCGTTGCGGCATGAATCGCCTCGACAAAAAACAGTGAACAGGTTTCCTGCTCGTCCGCCGGGCCGCTGGCCAGGAGCTGACAGAGCACGCCATCTTCCGGGAAAGACGCCGGCAGGGTCAGCGGCGGCAGTTCGCGGGTAGCCCAGAACCAGTCCTCGGCAAATGACTCCTGCAGGCAGGCCACCACCGGCCCTTTCACTTCGACATGGGTGTCGCGCCAGGGCGAGAGGGGTGGTTGCAGGCCCAGGTATTCATCGCCGACGTTATGCCCGCCGAGAAAGCCGCGCACGCCATCGACCACCACTATCTTACGGTGATTGCGGAAGTTGATCTGGAAGCGATTGAGCCAGCCGCTGCGGGTGGCGAAGGCTTTGATCTGCACGCCACTTGCCCGCAGGCGCTCGCTGTATTCGGCGGGCAGGGCATGGCTGCCGATGCGGTCATAGAGCACATAAATGGCGACACCTTCGGCAGCTTTTTCCAACAGCAGGTTTTGCAGGCGACGGCCCAGTTCATCGTCATGGATAATGAAAAACTGTACGAAGATGCTTTGTCTGGCGTGGGTAATGGCGTCGAAGATTGCAGTGAAGGTGGCGTTGCCGTTGATCAGCAGTTTGACTTCGTTGTTGGTCAGGGCGGGCATGCGCCCCAGCTTGGGCATGGCACGCAGCGATGCATAGCCCTCGGTACGGCGTGCTGCAACCGCCTCGTTGACCCAGGGCCGCCAGTTCTGATGGCTGATGGCCGCGCGCATTTCTTCGTTGGCCTGGCGCCGGGCCTTGATATAGGCATCGAATGAGCTGCGGCCAAATACCAGATACGGAATCAAGGTGAAGTAGGGGATGAAGAACAGCGGCATGGCCCAGGCGATGGCGCCTTGGGCTGTGCGAACGGTCAACAGGGCATGTATGGCCGCTGCGATACCCAGGAGATGAATGAAGCCAAGGATGTAACCGAAAAAGTAAGGACTGTGATAATCCATGTGCCCGCTGCTCAAGATCTTTGCTGTCTAAAAGACCACAGCTGCCATGGATTGTCGCTATTTTATTATCCATGCAACGCGGCGACGCATCTGTCGTCTAAGCCCCATCATCGCGCGTCCGGCAGGCCGCGATTCACTCAAGTAAACGCTTTGACAAGGAAGCTTTGGAAATGAACAAGCGCATAGTGGCGTGGATGTTTTGTCTGGCCGCACCCCTGGCCCAGGCGCAAATGCTGCAGCCGGGTTTGTGGGAGTTGACCACGAGCAATATGCAGGTAGATGGGCAGGCGCTGCCGGATATGCAAGTCATGCTGGCGCAACTGCAAGCCATGGCGCCGGAACAGCGGGCGATGATGGAGCAGATGCTGCAGAAACAGGGGGTGACCCTCGGCGGCAAAGGTGTACGAGTCTGTCTGACTGCTGATCAGGTCAAGACCGATGATATCCCGCTGACCGATCCGCAATCAGGCTGCACGCAAAAGATCACTAGCCGTAACGGCAATACCTGGCAGTTCCAGTTCAGTTGCCCCAAGGCTCAGGGCACTGGGCAGGCGCAGTTTCTGAGTGATCGCGAATTCACTACGCACGTGACCGGCACCTTCAATGCCACAGGCAAGCCGCAGAATGGCAGCATGGACACGCGCTCGCTGTGGCTGGGCCAGCAATGCGGGGCGGTCAAACCCCGCACTTGAGTCAAGGCTTGAGCAGGGCGTTGTAGAGGGTGTCCATGTTCGCCTGATAGGCGCCCAGGTAGGTGGCCGCCGGACCGCTGGCGGCCAATGACCGGGTGCGCAGCGGCCCGCCGAAGCGAACGCCGGTCTGCTCGATCACTTTTTGTCGAGCGGCTGCGTCCTTGAGGTTGTCGACGAAGACCGCATCGGTCTTGTTCTGCTTGATCTGGCTGATCAGGGACGCGACTTCATCGGCGTTCAACTCGCGGTCGAGCGGCAAACCTTTGGCAACCTCGATATCCACCGTATAGGGATGCCCAAGGTATTTCGCGCCCTCGCTGGTAACCAGAATGTGGCGGCCGTTCAGGGGCAGGGTAGCGAAGCGGGTTTTACTCTGGGCCATGACCAGATGTGCCTGACGCGCATAGTTCTTGGCATTGCTGGCGTAGGCCTTGGCGTTATCCGGGTCGGCAGCGATCAGTGCGGTAGCGATATTGTTCGCATAGAGTTGAGCGTTAGCGATGCTATTCCATGCATAAGCATCAGGCGCGGTCTTGCCCTCCGGGTCGAACGGACGAGGCGTCGCGCCTTTGCTGGCGACCACTACGCGCGATGCGGCTCCGGCGCTGGTGACCAGCTTATCCAGCCACGGCTCCAGGCCCAGACCATTCTCAACAATCAAACGAGCTTTGCCCACGCGCTTGGCGTCCTCGGCACCGGGCTGGTAGGTCGCCGGGTCATGATCGGCGCCGGCCAGGTTCACCACCTGCACGTGCTCGCCGCCAATCTGCTGGGTCAGATCAGCCAATACGGTAAAGCTGGTGACGACATTCAATTTTTCGGCGGCCGACAATGACAGCGGCAACAGCGCGCTAAGCAGTACGAGCAAAACTCGCATCATGAAACCTCATGGCATGTGAACGAAGAAGCGGTTGCCAAGTTTAGAGGGAACCGCGTTCGTACACATGATTTCTCTGCGCTTGTTCAGCTGTCAGGCAGCTCGCCAGTTCCAGCTACTCCGGGCAACGGCGTCATGGGCATGCAGGCTTTCAGCATGCACGACCGTCAGGGCAAAGCCACTGATTGCCTGATTGCGCTTGAGCATCCGGTGCAAGCGACGAACGGCATCCTCGCAAAACATCAGGTTCTGCCCATTGGCCAAGGCGAAGGCCTGCTCATCTGCGCGCTTTACCGCCGTTTGCACGGCCGTACCCAGCGCAGCCTCGCTTTGATCGATGAGGTTTTTAAAGAGAAATTCATTTGTAAATTCATTGAGTTGCAGGCAGATTTTAGCGTTACTTCTCTGACTATGCGGCGTGGCGACAACGCCTTGTGTTGAGCCCAGCCATTCCAGCACAGCGTCGTAGTCAAGGTGCTTACTGGCGAAGTCGTCAGTGAACTGCTGCTGGATGAGCTGCCGCGCAAGTGCTGCCGAGCAAGGGCAGGTCGAAGAGTAGGCCACGTCAAAATTTAGTTCCACGTGGAACACTTCGTTTTCCAACTGCGCAAAGATACTGATTGGATAGGATTTCCATCCCGCGAGGGGGCTGACCAATGCCGGACGTTTCAGCAGAATTTCAGTGTGAAGACGTAAATAGGCGCTGTTGGACAAGCCCTGATGGCTGTCCAGAAAGCGCTGCAATACCTTGCGCAGCCGCTGTGATGTCAGGTTGCCGGTCTCCAGGTCCTCCAGCGCCAGGTACAGCCGCGACATATGAATACCACGCGCTTCACCGTTGTCCAGGCTGACGCCGACGTCGGCCTTGGCGCTGACCTGCTGGCCTTCGAGCTGAACGGGCAGGGCTATGCCGCACATGCCGACCCAGTCCAGTGAAAGAGATTGTTTGGCGGTTTGGGCGGCGATATCGGGCAGCGTCAGGGCATTCATGAAAGGGTCCATCGTCGGTATGAAACATCATGTTATATTATTACATTTGTATCGACGATTTCTTTTTTGAGCTGGGATGCTCGCTCTTATTTAGTGAGACATGTCATGCATAGACGTCAAATGCTGCTCAATATGCTGCTGGCCAGCGCAGCGCTGTCGTTGCCCCTGGGCGCTTACGCAACGCAAATCCGCAATGCGCGTATCTGGCGCAGCGATGACAAGCTGCGCCTGGTCCTCGACCTTAGCGGTCCGGTGCAATACAAAACCTTCACCCTGACCTCGCCTGATCGGCTGATCATCGATATCAGCGGTGCGCGTCTGACCGGTGATTTCAATCAGCTGGCTCTGGCCAATACGCCGATCAAATCCATTCGGTCCGGCCATTACGGCACCGGCGACGACACGCGGATCGTGCTGGACCTTACCGCCCCGGTGAAGCTCAATAGCTTCCTGCTTGGGCCGGAGGGTTCACAGGGTCATCGGCTGGTCCTGGACATGGGCGACTCGGCGCATATCCACGCACCTGCGGCGGTAATTGCTGCCGCGCCGGTCAGTGCGCCGCCGAGCTTGCCGACACCTGAGAAGGGCCAGCGCAAACGCGACATCATGGTGGTGGTCGATGCCGGTCACGGCGGCAAGGATCCGGGTGCCATCGGTTCTCGGGGCGAGCGGGAAAAAGACGTGGTGCTTTCCATCGCCCAGTTGCTGGCCAAGCGTCTGAAGCGCGAAAAGGGTTATGACGTGCGTCTGGTACGCAACGATGACTTTTTCGTGCCGCTGCGCAAGCGCGTGGACCTGGCCCACAAGTACAACGCCGACATGTTTATCTCGGTTCATGCCGATGCCGCGCCGCGCCTTACCGCTTCCGGGGCCTCGGTGTTTGCCTTGTCCGAGGGCGGTGCAACGTCGGCGACCGCCCGTTTCATGGCGCAGCGCGAGAACGGTGCCGACCTGCTGGGCGCTAACAGCCTGCTCAATCTGAAAGACAAGGACCCGATGCTGGCCGGGGTGATTCTCGACATGTCGATGAACGCCACCATCGCTGCCAGCCTGCAACTGGGCAACACCATTCTTGGCAGCCTGGCCGACGTGACCTCGCTGCATCAGAAGCGCGTCGAGCAGGCCGGCTTTGCGGTGCTCAAGTCCCCGGATGTACCGTCGATCCTGGTCGAGACCGGCTTCATCTCCAATGCCAAGGACAGCCAGCGACTGGTGACGGCGCGTCATCAGCAGGCGGTCGCCGACGGTCTGTTCGACGGCCTGCAGCAGTATTTCCGACGCAATCCGCCGACAGGCTCCTACGTGGCCTGGCAGGAAGAGCAGAAGCGCATGAATCAGGCGCTGGTGTAGGGCCTAGCCTTGATGGCAGCCGGTCACCCGGCTGCAGGTGATCTTCGTGCGCGTGCCGCTGGAGCTGGACACCCGGCTGATGGTGGTCCAGCCCACGCGCTGAATGGTGCCGATCCAGGCTTCGCCGTCGGTGGCCAGGCCGCTGAAAAAGGTCAGTTGGCCATAGCGGCTGCTGGTCTGCACCCAGTGTCGATCCGTCCCCGCTTCATACCCCCGCAACCAGGTGGTCTTGCCCGCCGTGGCGACGCTGTAGGTGTTGCCATCCGGGTCATAGCACGCCAGCAGATTCGCACTTTGTGCACAGAGCGCCCGCCCGTTACCAGTCTGCGGCGGCGCGGCCATGGCCGTCGCGCTGGGCAGCAGCGTCAGCACCAGTAAGGTTTTTACGAGGCAATTCATGTGCAGTCCTTCGATAAACGGGGTTGGCTAATTTGCACTGTTATAATATAACATTGTCGCTGATCTGAATGGGCCGACCGCGCGCACACAAAGCCGGCACCCTGAAACCGCTGATGAGAACCGACATGCCCAATCCTCTCCCCGTTACTGTCTTGTCCGGCTTTCTTGGCGCGGGCAAAAGCACACTGCTCAATTACGTTCTGCGCAACCGCGACAACCTGCGCGTTGCAGTGATCGTCAACGATATGAGCGAAATCAATATCGATGGCGGCGAAGTCCAGCGCGATGTCAGCCTCAATCGTGCCGAAGAAAAACTCATCGAGATGAGTAACGGCTGCATCTGCTGCACCTTGCGCGAAGACCTGCTCGAAGAAGTCAGCCGTCTGGCCCGTGACGGCCGTTTCGATTATCTGCTGATCGAATCTACCGGCATCTCCGAGCCGCTGCCAGTTGCCGAGACTTTTACTTTTCGCGATGAAGAGGGTGTCAGCCTGGCCGATATCGCGCGCCTGGACACCATGGTGACAGTGGTCGACGGCCTGAACTTCCTGACCGACTACCAGGCCGCCGAAAGTCTGGCGACCCGTGGCGAAACCATGGGTGAAGACGACGAGCGCTCCATCACTGACCTGTTGATCGACCAGATCGAGTTTGCCGATGTGATCCTGATCAGCAAGATCGACCTGATCAGCCAGAGCGATCGCGAAGAGTTGATGGCCATTCTCAAGCGACTCAATGCTCACGCTGAAGTCGTACCGATGGTCATGGGCCAGATTCCTCTGGGCACGATCCTCAATACCGGCCGTTTCGACTTCGAACGGGCTGCCCAGGCGCCGGGATGGCTCAAGGAAATGCGCGGCGAACATGTGCCGGAAACCCAAGAGTACGGCATCGCCTCGACCGCCTACCGGGCGCGTCGACCCTTCCACCCGGAGCGTTTCTTTGCCTTCATCAACCGGCCCTGGAGTAACGGTAAGCTGCTGCGCTCCAAGGGCTTCTTCTGGCTGGCGAGCAAGTACAAGGAGGCCGGCAGCTGGTCCCAGGCCGGTGGCCTGATGCGCCATGGCTTTGCCGGGCGTTGGTGGCGCTTCGTACCGCGCGAGCATTGGCCGCAGGATCAGCAGGATACCCAGGCGATCATGGAGAACTGGAACGTCGAAGCCGGTGATTGCCGCCAGGAACTGGTGTTTATCGGGCAGAACATCGATTTCCCTCTCCTGACCCAAGAGCTGAACGACTGCCTGCTGACCGATGCCGAGATGGCCGAGGGCGTGATCAGCTGGCAGAAACTGCCGGATCCGTTCGGCGACTGGCATGAAGAGGCGGCCTGATGCTCGCACCTGACCTGAAATGGCACCCCCAGGTGCGGCAGATTCGCGGGGACAACCCCGGCGTGCTCAGCCAGATACTGGAAGACGGCGTGAACCTGTCGATCTGGCAGCGGCAATTGCCCGCCCATATCGAAGACTTCGGCGCCTTGCTGCTGGCCCAGGGACAGCCGCTGGCGGAGTCCATGACGCTGGAAATGGGCGACGGCGACAGCGAGCCCAATCTGCAAGGATTGGCAGCGGGCTATGCCGATCTGCAGGGTTACGCCGGGTTTATCGCTGATGTTTCCTGGCTGGTCAGCGCCTACTCTTGCCTGTTGGGGGCGTCATGTGTGGGCTTGCGCCTGCGCATATTGGATAAGGCCATGTGCCCGCGTTTCCACGTCGATCATGTGCCGGTGCGGTTGATCAGCACCTATGCGGGGATCGGCAGCCAGTGGCTCAAGGAAGGCGTCATCGACCGTACGCAACTGGGCCGCGCCGAGGCAGAGCCGCAAGACCCGCAGTTGATCCAGCAGATCAACTGCGGCGATGTCGCCCTGCTCAAGGGCGAGCGCTGGATTGGCAATGAGGGGCACGGCCTGGTGCACCGTTCGCCGCAGCCAAGGCGGGATGAGCGGCGCTTATTGCTGACGCTGGATTGGCTCGCCTAACGACCACTTGCCCTGGCTTTGCTGTTCACAGAACGGTTTGAGAAAGCGCGTGTCGGTGGCGACGCCGTAATAGTGAATATCCTGGCGATAGGGCATATTGGCGACCAGTGCGTTGCTGCATACGCCAAATGCTCCGGTAGGACATTGATCGACGAAGGTCACCTCAACGTTCTGTCCGGCCAGCTGCGGTTTGCAAAAACCGTCGTGAAACAGCTGGGGCGGGATTGAGCGGTTGTTCTGGCAGACCTTGACGTCCACCCGTTCGCCCTGGCTGTGCACGACACAGGCTTCGGCCCAGGCCTGGCTTGCGCTCACGGTCAGGATCATCATTGTCAGGCGCAGGCTGTGCATCGTCATCTTGCCGACTGTTGCGGTTGTCTCAAGCATTTCTCAGAAGCCACCATCATGTTGCAAAACATTCCTGCCCATCTTATTGCCGGCCCGTTGGGCGCGGGCAAGACCAGCCTGATCAAGCACCTGCTGGCGCAGAAACCGGCCGCTGAACGCTGGGCGATCCTTATCAATGAGTTCGGTCAGATCGGCCTGGATGCCGCTCTGCTGACCACGGCTGCCGATGGTATCGCACTTGGTGAAGTGGCTGGGGGCTGCCTGTGCTGTGTCAATGGCGCGCCCTTCCAGATCGGCCTGGGCCGTTTGTTGCGCAAGGCCAGGCCTGATCGTTTGTTTATCGAACCCTCCGGCCTGGGTCATCCCGCTCAATTGATGGCACAACTGCGTCAGGCGCCGTGGCAGGGTGTGCTGGCGTTGCAGCCCAGTGTGATGGTGCTCGATGCGATGGCCCTGGCTGCGGGCCAGGCGCTACCACCGAGCCAGCATGAGGCCTTGGCAGGCGCCGGGCTGCTGGTGTTGAACAAGTCTGCAGGGCTTGATGAGGCGGCGCGTCAGCAACTGGCTGCGGCATTGCCGGACCAGACGTTGTACTGGACCGAACAGGGTGCATTGCCGCTGAGTGAATTACCGGGTGTGGATAACCGGGGCGAGGCGGGTGTGGACAAGCTGCCTGTGGATAACCTGCCCGTGAGGCTCGCGCAGATGCCCGCCATCTGGACTGACCCGCGCCAGCCCATTTGCCTGAGCCAAAGTCAGGAAGAAGGTTGGAGTATCGGCTGGCGTTGGCACCCGTCCCAGTGTTTCGATCTGCAAGCCATCCAGGACTGGTTGCAAAGCCTGGACTGGCGACGGGCCAAGCTGGTTATCCACAGTGTTGAAGGTTGGGTATCCGGCAATGCCCTGGATGGCGCGCCGTTTAGTTGGCAAGCCAGTGAATGGCGACGGGACTCGCGCCTGGAGCTGATCTTTGCCCAAGAGCAGGACACCGCTGTCCTGCAGGCGCAGTTGGCGGCTTGCCTGCGTTAGGCTGCGGTCATTGCTTCCACTTGTTGTGTTCCTGACGCCATTCGCTGAGTTGAATGATCTCGGCGCTGCGTGGTGGTGGCGTCTTGATTTCGAAGGGGTAGGGCGCCAGTTCGATCTGCGCGGTATGGGAGCCGAACATGGTGATGGTGCCGGGGTGACGCTGCTCGCCGGTTACGGTGAACTCGAAGTTATACACACGGGCCAGGCGTTTGCGGCCGTTGGCGTCGCGGGTGAAGGCGAAACGGCGAAAGGCGACATTTTCATCGAGCAGCTCCAGGTCGAGCCTGGCGCAATGCTGCTTGACCCGACTCAATGCCCGCTCACGCAAGCCGTGGCCATGCCACAACCAGGCCGCGCCGCTCAAGAGCAGCATCAGCACGAAAATGTTTCCCAGGGTCAGCATGGCAGGGGTGCTCCAACTAAGTAGTTGCAGCTTAACCGTGTCCGACGATTTCCGGCCATACTGCGCGACTTAAATTTCTAATGAATGCATTTGCATCGTGTTCAGGACCCCATCATGAAGCGTACGCCCCATCTGCTCGCCATTCAGTCCCATGTGGTTTTCGGTCATGCCGGCAACAGCGCGGCGGTCTTCCCGATGCAGCGTCTGGGGGTGAATGTCTGGCCGCTCAACACGGTGCAATTCTCCAACCATACGCAATACAAGCAGTGGACGGGAGAAGTCCTGGCGTCGCAGCAGATTCCCGCGCTGATCGACGGTATTGCCGCGATTGGTGAATTGGGCAATTGCGATGCGGTGCTGTCGGGCTATCTGGGCACTGCCGATCAGGGGCGGGCGATTCTCGCAGGGGTGGCGCGGATCAAGGCGGCCAATCCCAAGGCGCTCTACCTGTGTGATCCAGTGATGGGGCATCCCGAAAAAGGCTGCATCGTGGCGCCGGAGGTCAGCCGGTTTTTGTTGGAAGAAGCCGCCGTGGTCGCCGACTTTCTGTGCCCCAACCAGTTGGAGCTGGACAGCTTCGCCGGGCGCAAGCCGACCTCCCTGGCCGATTGTCTGGGCATGGCTCGGGCGTTGTTGGAACGCGGCCCAAGGGCGATTGTGGTCAAGCACCTGGACTATCCGGGCAAGGCGCCTGATGGTTTCGAGATGCTGTTGGTGACACCTGAAGGCAGCTGGCACCTGCGCCGTCCTCTACTGGCCTTCCCACGTCAGCCGGTGGGTGTCGGCGACCTGACCTCAGGATTGTTCCTGGCGCGGCTGCTGCTGGGTGACAGCCTGGTCGCAGCGTTCGAATTCGCTGCGTCAGCGGTGCATGAGGTGCTGCTGGAAACCCAGGCCTGCGGCAGCTACGAGCTGGAGCTGGTCAGGGCCCAGGATCGTATCGCCCATCCGCGGGTGCGGTTTGAGGCGGTGCAGCTGTAATTGACGTTAAGAGCCCGCAGGAGCGAATTGTGGGAGCCAATTCATTCGCGAAGAAGCCAACGCGTTCAATGAAGATGCGCTGGCCGAAAAAACGATTCGCGAATGAATTCGCTCCCACAAACAGTTCCTACAATTCGCTCTCACAGACCCGGCTCATTTTTCCTTACAACGTCTCGTCCTTGATCTCGCGATAGCGCTTCTCCAGTTCCTGACGAATCTGGCGGCGTTGCTGTGCCTGGATGAAGCGGCGCTTGCCTTCGCCGCTTTCCGGCTCCAATGGCGGGACGCTGGCCGGTTTGCGCTGGTCGTCGACGGCGACCATGGTGAAGAAGCAACTGTTGGTATGGCGAACCGAGCGCTCGCGAATGTTCTCGGTCACGACTTTGATACCGACTTCCATCGAGGTGTTGCCGGTGTAGTTCACCGACGCCAGGAAGGTCACCAGCTCACCCACATGGATGGGCTCGCGGAAAATCACCTGGTCCACCGACAGGGTCACGACGTAGCGGCCGGCATAGCGGCTGGCGCAGGCATAGGCGACTTCATCGAGGTACTTGAGCAGGGTGCCGCCGTGGACGTTGCCAGAGAAGTTGGCCATGTCCGGGGTCATCAATACAGTCATCGACAGCTGGGCGTTTCCGGGTTCCATAGCGTACTCACGATCAAGGCGTTCAGAAGTGGCACCTGTTGACGGTGCTCGCGGATTTGCAGACAACAGATATCGGGACGCCAGCTGGCCGGTTGCCGTCACGCGCGACAGACATCTGTTTCCATATATTGCACCGGCTTTTCCCATGAATGTGCAGTGTTAACCTGCGAAAGCCCGTGGAACGGGACAATTCCTACATTTAAGTCGGATTTTTCGCAGTTAACAGCCCGATTTACCTTACCTGCCGCTGACGAGGCGGGCTCAAGGTGCGGCTGCACACTCAGAACAGGGAGCCGTACCCATGCATGCCATCAGTTTTATCCAGGATCTGGCCGTGATCATGCTGGTGGCCGGGGTCGTGACCATTGTTTTCCATCGGCTCAAGCAACCGGTGGTGCTGGGTTACATAGTCGCCGGCTTTATTATCGGCCCGCATACGCCGCCGGTAGGGCTGATTCACGATGAAGAGACCATCAAGATCCTCGCCGAGTTGGGGGTGATCTTCCTGATGTTTTGCCTGGGGCTCGAGTTCAGCCTGCGCAAGCTGTTCAAAGTGGGCGCCACGGCCTTTGTCGCGGCCTTCCTGGAAATCGTCCTGATGATCTGGATTGGCTACGAAATTGGCCGGTTCTTCGACTGGAGTACCATGGATTCGCTGTTTCTCGGCGCGATCCTGGCCATCTCCTCGACGACCATCATCGTCAAGGCGCTCAATGACCTGAAGATGAAAAACCAGCGCTTTGCCCAGTTGATCTTCGGCGTGCTGATCGTTGAAGACATCCTCGGTATCGGCATCATCGCGCTGTTGTCGAGCATTGCCGTCAGTGGCACGGTCAGCTCCGGCGAAGTCTTTTCTACCGTGGGCAAGCTGTCGCTGTTCATGATCGTGGCCCTGGTGGTGGGTATCCTGCTGGTGCCGCGTTTGCTGGCCTATGTCGCTCGTTTCGAGAGCAACGAAATGCTCCTGATAACGGTGCTGGGCCTGTGTTTCGGCTTTTGTCTGCTGGTGGTAAAGCTGGAATACAGCATGGTGCTGGGAGCGTTCCTGATTGGCGCGATCATGGCCGAATCTCGCCAACTGGTGAAGATTGAGCGTCTGATCGAGCCTGTTCGCGACATGTTCAGCGCCATCTTCTTTGTTGCCATTGGCTTGCTGATCGATCCGGGGATTCTTGTCGAGTACGCTTGGCCCATTGCCGTGATCACCGTAGCCGTGGTGCTGGGCAAGATGCTTTCCTGCGGCCTTGGGGCTTTTATCGCAGGCAACGACGGCCGCACCTCGCTACGGGTCGGCATGGGGCTGTCACAGATTGGCGAATTTTCCTTCATCATCGCAGCGCTGGGCATGACCTTGCAGGTCACCAGCGACTTCCTCTACCCGGTGGCTGTGGCGGTCTCCGCCATCACCACCTTGTTGACGCCTTATCTGATCCGCGCAGCGGACCCGTTGTCGAACACGCTGGCCGGGGCCATGCCGGTGCGGGTGGCCAGGGTCTTCAACCTGTATGGCGAATGGTTGCGCAGCATTCAGCCCCAGGGCGAGAGTGCCTTACTGGCTTCAATGATTCGCCGGATCCTGTTGCAGGTTGGAGTCAACCTGGCCCTGGTGGTGGCGATTTTTTTCTGTGGCGGGTACTTCGCCGAAGGGTTGAGCGTCAGGCTGAGCGAGTGGGTAAGCGACAGCGGCCTGCAGAAGGCAGTGATCTGCGGCGCAGCATTACTGTTGTCGTTGCCGTTTCTGATAGCGGCCTATCGCAAGCTCAAGGCCCTATCGATGTTGCTGGCGGAGATGGGGGTCAAGCCGGAGATGGCCGGCCGTCACACGGTACGGGTACGCAAGGTGATCGCCGAAGTCATCCCGCTGCTATCGCTGCTGGTGATCTTCCTGCTGCTCGCAGCGCTGTCGGCGAGCATCTTGCCGACCAGCGAATTGCTCGTTGTGATCGTCGCACTGGCCGCGCTGGTGGCGGCTTTGCTCTGGCGCTGGCTCATCCGCGTGCATACACGGATGCAGGTGGCGTTGCTGGAGACCCTGGACAACCATCAGGAGCCGCCCGAGCATTGATTGCTCCGGCGCACTCCGCCGCGCCGACGATCAGCTTTCCAGCCAAACGTCGCGGGCCCAGTGCCAGACCGATTCCCAGCTTTCTTCGGTAACCAGTTCTTCTTCGCCGGACCACAGTACCACGGTGCCGTCTTCTTCGACGCAGTAGTAGTCCTCACCGTCCTGGCAGATCGGGATCAGCTCGCGGGGTACGCCGATGTCCCAGGCGTTGGCCGCGACTTCAGGCAGGTAGGTGTGCGACTGCGGATCGGTCACAGTTACCGGTTCAAGGCTGCCGTAGACCACATCGCTGACGGTCAGCAGGAATTCCTTGAAGACGAACGGGATGTTGATGAACAGCTGTTCTTCGACTTCGACGAGTTGGTCCTCGTCAGGAAGCTCAAGCGGAACCGGGACCGGCTCGTTGGCTTCACGCAATTGTTCAATGACTTCTTCCACGACCTGGATCCTCTTACGTGTTGGCGCGGGTTATACAGTAGCGTAAAGGCTTTCTCAAAATAACTACCCGAACGGATAAAACAAAACCCCGGACAAGTCCGGGGTTCTGATCATGGGCAAAGCGCAGTGGTTCAACCGTTCTGGCGGATACCGGCAACCAGCCATGGCTGGTTGTCGCCCTGGGCGCGCTCCATGTTCCAGCTTTCGCTGAACACTTCGCCCTGGTCAAAGCGCGAGGTCTTGGAAACGCCGGCGAAGGTCAGGGTCGCGATGGTTTTATCGGCGCGATCGTCCAGGCCATCCAGTTGCACGGTGAGGTTGTCGATGTAGGTCGACTGGAAGCCATCACCCAGGTCCGCACGTTCCTTGCGCAGGAATTGCAGCATCTGCGGAGTCACGAACTCGGCAATCTTGTCCATTTCGTTGGCGTCCCAGTGCTGTTGCAGGGACTGGAAGTGGTTGCGCGCTGCTTCCAGGAAGCGCTGCTCGTTGAACCAGGCTGGCGCATTGATGACCGGCACGGCCGACGCTGCCGGGCTGCCACCGAACATCGAGTTCTGTGCAGGCTGCGGTGCGGCTTCACGCTGGTAGGGCGCCCCGGCACCGGCCATTTCAGGCTGCTGTTTGCGGCGACGGGCAGCGATGAAACGGAAGATCACGAAAGCGATGATCGCCATGATCAGGATGTCGAAGATCTGCATGCCCTGGAAGCCGCCGCCCATGAACATCGAAGCGAGCAGGCCACCGGCAGCGATACCGGCCAATGGGCCCAGCCAGCGGGACGCGCCGCCAGCGGCAGGAGTCGGACGACCGGCAGCGTTAGGCGCGGCGGCAGGCGCGGATGGGGCGGTCTGGCGGGCCTGGTGAGTCGGCGCCGAACCCAGGCTCTTGCCGCCACCAAAGCGTGCTGCGTTGGCGTCCAGGCTCATGGTGAGCCCGATGCACAGCGCCAGAACGATGCTAAGAAAACGTTGCATAAGGGAATTCCCGTTTGTGGATTGCACGTGCGGCATCTTGCATAGCGGACAGGTCGCTGGCTAGCGAGCAAATGTTTCCGGCTTTTGCATAAATTCGCAGATAGCCTTTCTATGGGGCCTGTAAGGCAATAGTTAAAGCGCTGTGGGATTTTTCTTTATTTGCAGACAGGGAGCGGACAGCTTCGGCTTCTCGCAGCCTTGGCGTCATGCGCCGGACTTGTAGGAGCTGCCGAAGGCTGCGAATGGCTCAACACCGCTTTCGCAGCCTTCGGCAGCTCCTACAAAAATGCATTTCAATCACGGTATTGCGTGGATGGCGCTGCTCCGTCAGATCGCCACCAGCTTCGCATACCCCATCATCAGCCACTTGCTGCCTTCGGCGAAGTTCACCTGCACCCGGGCCTGAGCGCCGGAGCCCTCGAAGTTGAGGATCACGCCCTCGCCAAACACCGCATGCTGCACACTCTGGCCGATGCTGAACTGGGTTTCCGGGATGCCGGTGCCGTTGAAAAGGCTGCTGGTGCTGACTTTCTGGGTGCCACCGAACGGACGGCTGACACTGTTGGACAGACGCACTTCCTGAATCAGCGCGGGCGGTACTTCCCGTACGAAACGCGACACCTTGTTGTAGGTCTCGCTGCCATAGAGGCGTCGGGTTTCTGCGTAGGTGAGTACCAGATGCTGCATGGCCCGGGTGATGCCGACATAGGCCAGACGCCGTTCCTCTTCCAGGCGCCCCGGTTCTTCCAGGCTCATCTTGTGCGGAAACAGGCCTTCCTCCATGCCCACCAGGAACACGTAAGGGAATTCCAGGCCCTTGGCGCTGTGCAGGGTCATCAGCTGGACGCTGTCTTCGTGCTCGTCGGCCTGGGTATCGCCGGCTTCCAGCGAGGCGTGGCCGAGGAATGCCGCCAGTGGGGTCAGCTCTTCGTCTTCCTCGGTGTTTTCGAAGTTGCGCGCCGCGCTGACCAGTTCCTCAAGGTTTTCTACCCGTGCCTGACCCTTTTCACCTTTTTCTTCCTGGTGATAGGTGATCAGGCCGGACTGCTCGATGACGGTCTGAGTCATCAGGTGCAGTGGCATGTCCATGACCTTGGCCGCGAGGTTCTCGATCAGTTCGACAAAGGCGCCCAGGGCGCTTGCGGCGCGACCGGTCAGGCCTTTATTGGCGATGAGCTGGCGCATGGCTTCCCACATCGACACATCGGCGTGGCGGGCATGTTCTCGAATGGCTTCGACGGTTTTCTCGCCGATGCCTCGGGCCGGAACGTTGATCACCCGCTCCAGTGCCGAATCGTTGCCGCGACCTTCCAGCAGGCGCAGGTAGGCCATGGCATTCTTGATTTCGGCCCGCTCGAAGAAGCGCTGCCCGCCATAGATACGGTAAGGAATGCGCTCGCGCAGCAAGGCTTCTTCCAGTACCCGTGATTGGGCGTTGGAGCGATACAGGATGGCGATATCGCTACGCATCAGCCCGGTCTTGATCGCGCTTTCGATGGTTTCCACCACGTAGCGCGCTTCGTCGTGCTCGTTGAAGGCTGCATACAGGCTGATCAGCTCGCCATCGCCGACATCGGTCCACAGCTCTTTGCCCAGACGGCCGCTGTTATTGACGATCAGACCGTTGGCGGCCTTGAGGATGCTGGCGGTGGAGCGGTAGTTCTGCTCCAGGCGGATGACTTCGGTATCGGGGAAGTCCGATGAATACTGATGAATATTCTCGATCTTCGCCCCGCGCCAGCCGTAGATCGACTGGTCATCATCGCCGACTACCATCAGGCTGTCGCCACCCTGTGCAAGCAGACGCAACCAGGCGTACTGCACGGCGTTGGTGTCCTGGAATTCATCGACCAGTACGTGACGGAAGCGGCGCTGGTAGTGGGCCAGCAGGCCGGGATTGTCGCGCCACAGGTCCAGGGCGCGCAGCAGCAGCTCGGAGAAGTCGATGACCCCGGCGCGCTGGCAGGCGTTTTCATAGGCTTCGTAGATGCCGCGCATGGTGGCGAGGAACAGGTCGCCGCCCGCTTGAATGTGTTTCGGGCGCAGCCCTTCGTCTTTCTGGCCATTGATGAACCACTGGGCCTGTCGGGCTGGCCACTTTTGTTCATCCAGGCCCAATTCGCGGATTACCCGCTTGACCAGGCGTTGCTGGTCATCGCTGTCGAGAATCTGAAAGGTCTGCACCAGCCCGGCTTCCTGCCAGTGCGCCCGCAGCAGGCGGTGCGCCAGGCCGTGGAAGGTGCCGACCCACATGCCTGCCGGGTTGATACCCATCAGTTGCTCGATGCGGTGGCGCATCTCGGCAGCGGCCTTATTGGTGAAGGTCACGGACAGGATCGAGTGAGGCGAGGCTTGCTCGACCTGGATCAACCAGGCGATACGGTGCACCAGCACACGAGTCTTGCCGGAGCCGGCACCGGCCAGGACCAACTGACGACCCACGGAGGCTGCTACAGCCTGACGTTGAGCGTCGTTGAGTGAATTAAGCAGAAGGGAGAGGTCATCGCGCATCGACGCATTCTATGGCGCCCGGCGTAGGTCGGCAAACTTAACGTCATACTATCGAGGCCGGTTACCGTACGAGCGCAGGACCCTGTGCAACTACTGGCTAATTGATATTTTTATGATGCGTGGCAGTTTGGTCTGCTCCTGCGCTTGTGTATGCTCCGTGCACGTTTGAGGCACCATCATTATAAGAACATCACCATGCCATTCAGCTTCGACGCATCCGATGTCACAAGCCGCCGGGCCATACGCCAGCAGTTCGCTACCGAACTGTCGGTTGAGCGCACGCGCCTGTTGTATCAAGGCTCAATGCTGCCGACGCTGCTTATGTTCATCAATGGCCTGGTCTGTGCCTGGCTGCTGTGGAGTCCGCAACGCTATCTGATGGTCGGCGTCTGGGTCGGTTGGCTGTCGGCCCTGGTGTGCCTGCGTGTCAGTCAGGTTGCCGCCTTCACTGCCGCGGCCCCCGAACGCCAGGCCTTGCCGATATGGGGGCGGATGTTCCTGCTCGGCGCCATCGGCAGCGGCCTGACCCTGGCCAGCGCCGCCCTGGTGCTGGTACCTGTGGAAAATTTCGAGCAGCAGGCCTGGGTGTTCGGCCTTATCGGTGCGGCGACGCTTTCGGCCAGCGTCGGTTATGCCGCCAGTATTCCTGCGTTCCTGTCGTTCACCTTGCCCTGTTTGTTGCCGCCCGTTCTCTATCTGCTCTGGGGAGGCGATGTACCTTTGCGCGGCTGGGGCTGGCTCGGATTGATTCTGATGCTCGCCTTGCTGGTGGTCGTCTTGCAGGTCAATCGGCTCATTCAGCGCGGGCTGGTACGGCGCTTCCAGAACCAGGCACTGATCGAATCCTTGCAGCAGGCACAGATCAAGGGCGACCAGCTCAATATCGAGCTTGCGCGTGAGGTCGAGCAGCGCCGTCGTGCCGAGCGCGATCTGATCAAGGCCCATGCCGAGCTGGAGGAGCGCGTGGCCTTGCGTACCCGTGAGCTGGAAGAAGCCAACCTGACCCTGAGCAAAAGCCCGCCACGCCTGGCCGCGACGGTATTCGAGGCGGCCAGCGAAGGCATTGTCATCTTCGATCCGGACTATCGGATTCTGGCGATCAACCAGGCGTTCAGTCAGGTCACCGGGTTTACCCAGGAAGAAATGGTTGGCCGCACGGTTACCGATATCGCCAGCAGTCGCGATATCCGCCGCCACTTCGCCGCGATACGCCATTCACTGGAACTGACCGGCAACTGGCAGGGCGAACTGGTCGAGACGCGCAAGAATGGCGAGTTGTATCCGCAGTGGGTTCATCTCAGTGAAGTTCGTGATACCAGTGGTGAGCTGAGTCATATTGTCGGCTTCTTCGCCGATCTGTCCGCGCGGCGTGAATCCGAAGAGCGCATGCGCTATCTGACCCATTACGACGAACTGACCGGTCTGGCCAATCGCTCGCTGTTCAAGGAGCGCTTGCGTGAGGGCAACCAGCGCGTGCGCCAGGGCGGCCGCAGCCTGGCGCTGCTGCATATCAACCTCGACCGCTTCAAGCTGCTCAATGACAGCCTGGGCCACGAAGTTGCCGACCAATTGCTGCGCCATGTTGCCCGACGCCTTAGTAGCGCGATGCCTGAGGCCGATACCATTGCCCGGTTGTCCGGCGATGAGTTCGCCGTACTGTTCGACGCCTACGCCAACCTGTCGAGCCTGGCCCGGGTCACCAGTCGGCTGCTGGCCAAGTTGCGCACGCCGATCTCGATTGCCGGGCATGAACTGGTCATCAGCGCTTCGGTGGGCATCAGCCTGTTGCCGGACTCGGCCCGGGAAATCTCGGCCCTGGTCAGCCAGTCGAATATGGCAATGCAGCATGCCAAGCATCTGGGCGGCAATAATTTCCAGTTCTATACCGAGAGCCTGCAAGCCAGCACTCTGGAGCGCCTGCAACTGGAGATCCAGCTACGCAAAGCCATCGACGAGCAGCAGCTGGAAGTTTTCTATCAACCCAAGCTGTGCCTCGCTACCGGGCGTATCGAAGCCGCCGAAGCACTGGTGCGCTGGCGCCACCCGAATTTGGGCATGGTGCCACCGGGAGACTTTATCGGCCTGGCCGAAGAGACCGGGCTGATCGGTGCCATCGGCGAGTTCGTTCTGCGCAAGGCCTGCTGGCAGGCGTGCGAGTGGCAGCGCCAGGGAATACCGCCGATCCGGGTTTCGGTCAACCTGTCGGTGCATCAGTTGCGTCAGGGCAAGCTGGTCAGCCTGGTGCGCCAGGTTCTGGATGAGACCGGTTTGAAGGCTGACTGGCTGGAGCTGGAGTTGACCGAAAGCCAGCTGCTGGACAGCGTCGAGCACATCATTGCCACTTTCCATCAACTGCATGAATTGGGTGTGCAATTAGCCATCGACGACTTTGGCACCGGCTATTCTTCCTTGAGTTACCTCAAGCGCTTCCCGGTGGACTACGTGAAGATCGATCAGGCCTTCATTCGCGGCTTGAGCGAGGGCAGCGAAGATGCGGCGATCACCCGCGCGATTATTGCCATGGCTCATAGCCTCGGTTTGAAAGTGGTGGCGGAGGGGGTCGAGGATCAGGAGCAACTGGCGTTCCTCAGGGAACATCAGTGCGATGAGGTTCAGGGTTATTTGATCAGTCGACCGATCGATGCCGGTGCGCTGGCTGCATTGCTGCGAGCGCACAAGGTGACGGACTACTGAGTTATAGGTGGCTTTGTGTAGGTGCATCGCAGCGATGGGCGGGCTTTCTCAAAAGCGATGCACTGACAAAGGGCCAGGCTCGTTTAACTGTGCGGGCCGCAGCTCATGTAGTATAACTACAAGAAAGCTACAACAATCCGGCCCATGACGGCCCTTTTTGTCGAGTCAGTCCTTTGAATCTGCTGCAGCACATCGCCCAGTCACGCCACCTGTTACGCAAATCGGAGCTCAAGGTTGCCGATCACGTGCTGCTTGACCCAGCGGCTGTCATGCACAGTTCCATGGCCGACCTGGCGCACAGCGTAGGTATCAGTGAACCGACCATTGTGCGTTTCTGCCGCGCAATCGGTTGCACCGGCTTCCAGGATCTCAAACTCAAGCTGGCCCAGAGCCTGGCTGCCGGTGCCAGCTTCGGTCAGTTTGCGATCCACGAAGACGATTCGGTCGCCGACTACAGCCTGAAAATTTTCGATACAACGCTGCATACCCTGATGGAGGTGCGCGAGAACCTCGACCCCCACGCCTTGCAGATGGCGGTCTCGGCCATGGCCACTGCGCAACGGGTAGAGTTCTATGGTTTCGGTGCCTCCGGTGCTGTGGCAGCAGATGCCCAGCACAAGTTCTTCCGCCTGCTGCTCAGCGCGGCAGCCTATTCCGATCCGCACATGCAGGCGATGTCGGCAGTGACCCTCAAGCCCACCGACGTTGCTGTCTGTATCTCGCAGTCGGGACGCTCCAAGGATCTGCTGATCACCGCCAACCTGGTGCGCGAAAGCGGCGCCAATCTGATTACCCTGTGCCCGAGCCAGACGCCGTTGGCCGAGCTGTCGACGGTCAACCTGGCCATCGACGTGCACGAAGACACCGAGATCTACACGCCGTTGACGTCGCGTATCGCCCATCTGGTGGTGATCGACGTGCTGGCCATGGGCGTTGCCATGGCGCGCGGACCGAGCCTGGTCAATCACCTCAAGAGCGTCAAGCGCAGCCTTCGCAGCCTGCGTCTGTCACCAAAGTCGATCAAGGCCCACGAAGACTGAGTCGGGCTTTATTTCGACCCAGACAGAAAAACTCTGGCCAAGTAGCAATGCGCTACATGGCCAGAGTTTCTAAGAACGAATTATCAAGCTTCCAATCACTGGACGATTTCTACTTCGTCAATCTGAACCAGCTCTTTTCCATCGTGAAAGATTTGTACGTGGGAAACATTGGCGTAGCCAGGCAAAGTCAACGCAACCGACTTTTCAGTCAGCACGGTCAGGCCGATGCCTTTGTCTTCCAGAACCAGCAGCAGCCTGAGTCCGAAGGATTTGTCCTGTACCGGATCCAGCATCAGGGTGGCTTCGGTGGCGCTATTGGTGACGATAACGGTGCCGGAAATCATGAAAGTAGGGCCGGTGGTGCTTGGCATTTTATTGATGCGGGCGTACCAGTTTTTAGTGTCTACAACATTCATTTGTGTAACTCCATATGATATTTGCTATCGGGTTTGTTGTTGCATCCTGCCCGATAACTATCGTTTAAGAGTCCGGTCTAAAAGCGATAAATATATATAAGCGCGCCGAAGCTATGTTGCAGTTTATGTCCAGCAACATTCACCAACTTGTCATGCTTTCGCCGCCTGATCGTCATTGCCCGAGGCCACTCTGTACTCCCGCACCCGGATTGGGAGACAGGATATGCCTCGGCACTACGATGACTCGCAACAGAACAGCACTGCCAAGACCCGCCGCCAGCAGGAAGACCAGCGCCGCATGGCCTTTCGGCGGGCGATTGAAAGCTACTCCGAAGAGCGTCGCCTGAACCAGGAATTGGCTGGCTACGGCGACGACGATATGTCTGCCAACTTCTGGCAGGCGGTCAGGCCCGGGGAAGGCGTCCGTCGAAACGCTCGACAAGCTGGCTGATCTGCGCACGTTCGCTGCGGATAAACGCCAGAAAGGCATGGGCCACCGGCGATAGCCGCTTGGCCTGGCCTTGCACTACGCACCAGCTGCGATATAGCGGCAATTCGGCCACCGGTAGCTCCTTGAGGGTGCCGGTAGCCAGTTCCAGGCTCAAGGCGTGACGAGTCAGTACGGCGATCCCCAGCCCCGCCACCACACATTCGCGCTGCGCTTCTGCCGATGAGACCTCCATGGTCTGGGCGAAATGTACGCGCTTGTCCTTGAAATACTCCTCACATGCCTTGCGCGTTCCTGAGCCCGGTTCACGGATCACCAGGCAGTAGGGTTCCAGGTCCTTCAGGCTCAGTTTTTCCGCCGTGCTCAGCGGGTGATCGGCCCGGGCCACGGCCACGATCGGGTTGTTCAGGAACGGCAGGAATTCCAGGCCCATGTCCTGAGGCACCATGGTCATCACCACCAGATCGTCACGATTGTCGGAAAGCCGCTTGATGACCTGGGACCTGTTGACTACCGTCAGATTCAGCATCACTTCCGGATAGCGCTGCTTGAAGGCGGCAAACAGGTGCGGCATGAAGTATTTGCAGCTGGATTCGATGGCCAGCTTCAACTGCCCCTGCAGCGAGCCCTGCATGTCCGAGAGCTGCATGTCGAGGTTTTCCAGGCGCCCGAAAATGTCGCGGCTGGCCTTTTGCAGGGCTTCGGCGGCCTCGGTCAGGTACAACTTCTTACCGACGTATTCGAACAAAGGCTGGCCGACCAGCTCTTCCAACTGACGAATCTGCAAGCTGACAGCCGGTTGCGTGAGGGACATTTCCTCGGCAGCACGGCTGTAGGAGCGAAGGTCACAGACCTCGTTGAAAATTCGCAGCTGACGTAATGTCATACGCATCAATGACTTACGCATTTTAAAAAACTCCTGCCAATAGCTGAAGTAGTGACTATAAGGTTTTGCTTATGGTTCACCCAACTTTAACTCATTTTTGTTAATCCATGATCCGGCATAGGGTTGGCTTCGCAACAACTTGTCATAGCTTGCCGCTGTGCCGGTTCGTCTGTTCAACGGTCGAGGACATACTCGTGATAACAAAAATCCTGATCGCCAACCGCGGTGAAATTGCTGTCCGGATCGTGCGCGCCTGCGCCGAAATGGGCATCCGCTCGGTAGCGATCTATTCCGATGCTGATCGGCACGCCCTGCATGTGAAGCGGGCGGATGAGGCCCACAGCATTGGTGCCGAACCCCTCGCCGGTTACCTCAATCCACGCAAGCTGGTGAACCTGGCGGTCGAAACCGGCTGCGATGCCCTGCACCCCGGCTACGGCTTCCTGTCGGAAAACGCCGAGCTGGCGGACATCTGCGCCGAACGCGGGATCAAATTCATTGGTCCGTCCGCTGAAGTCATTCGCCGCATGGGTGACAAGACCGAAGCTCGCCGCAGCATGATCAAGGCCGGTGTACCGGTTACACCGGGCACCGAAGGCAACGTAGCCGATATCCACGAAGCCCTGCTGGAAGGCGACCGCATCGGTTATCCGGTGATGCTCAAGGCCACTTCCGGTGGTGGCGGGCGCGGTATCCGTCGTTGCAACAGCCGTGAAGAACTGGAACAGGCGTTCCCCCGGGTGATCTCTGAAGCGACCAAGGCCTTCGGCTCGGCGGAGGTCTTCCTGGAAAAATGCATCGTCAACCCCAAGCACATTGAGGCGCAGATTCTCGGTGACAGCTTCGGTAATGTGGTGCACCTGTTCGAGCGCGACTGCTCGATTCAGCGCCGCAACCAGAAGCTCATCGAAATCGCCCCGAGCCCGCAGCTGACCCCGGAGCAACGCGCCTATATCGGCGACCTGTCGGTGCGTGCAGCCAAGGCCGTGGGCTACGAGAACGCTGGTACCGTGGAGTTCCTGCTCGCCGAAGGCGAGGTGTATTTCATGGAGATGAACACCCGGGTGCAGGTGGAACACACCATCACCGAAGAAATTACCGGCATCGACATTGTCCGCGAGCAGATCCGCATCGCCTCCGGCCTGCCGCTCTCGGTCAAACAGGAAGACATCATCCATCGCGGTTTCGCGTTGCAGTTTCGCATCAACGCCGAAGACCCGAAAAACAACTTCCTGCCCAGCTTCGGCAAGATCACTCGTTACTACGCCCCCGGTGGTCCGGGCGTGCGCACCGACACGGCAATTTACACCGGCTACACCATTCCGCCGTATTACGACTCGATGTGCCTGAAGCTGATCGTCTGGGCGCTGACTTGGGAAGAAGCCATGGACCGCGGCCTGCGGGCACTGGATGACATGCGCCTGCAAGGTGTGAAGACCACCGCCGCGTACTACCAGGAAATCCTGCGTAACCCGGAATTCCGTAGCGGCCAGTTCAATACCAGCTTCGTCGAAAGCCATCCGGAACTGACCAACTACTCGATCAAGCGCAAACCCGAAGAGCTGGCCCTGGCCATCGCCGCCGCCATTGCCGCCCATGCAGGCCTGTGAGGAATAGAACAATGAGCAAGAAGATTTTCGTCACCGACACCATCCTGCGTGATGCCCACCAGTCGCTGCTGGCTACCCGCATGCGCACTGAAGACATGCTGCCGATCTGCGACAAGCTCGACAAGGTCGGCTACTGGTCCCTGGAAGTCTGGGGTGGCGCGACCTTCGACGCCTGTGTGCGCTTCCTCAAGGAAGATCCGTGGGAGCGCCTGCGCCAACTGCGTGCGGCCCTGCCTAACACTCGCCTGCAAATGCTCCTGCGCGGGCAGAACCTGCTGGGCTATCGCCACTACAGCGATGACGTGGTCAAGGCATTCGTGGCCAAGGCGGCGGACAACGGTATCGACGTGTTCCGCATCTTCGATGCCATGAACGACGTGCGTAACCTGCGCGTCGCCATCGAAGCGGTGAAGGCTGCGGGCAAGCATGCCCAGGGCACCATCGCCTACACCACCAGCCCGGTGCACACCATCGAGGCGTTCGTGGCCCAGGCCAGGCAAATGGAAGCCATGGGTTGCGATTCGGTCGCGATCAAGGACATGGCCGGTCTGCTGACGCCGTACGCCACTGGCGAACTGGTCAAGGCGCTGAAGGCTGAGCAATCCCTGCCGATCTTCATCCACTCCCACGACACCGCCGGCCTGGCCGCCATGTGCCAGCTCAAAGCGGTTGAAAACGGCGCCAGCCATATCGACACCGCCATCTCCAGCTTCGCCTGGGGTACCAGCCATCCGGGCACCGAGTCCATGGTTGCGGCGCTCAAGGGTAGCGAGTTCGATACTGGTCTGGATCTGGAGCTATTGCAGGAAATCGGCTTGTACTTCTACGCCGTACGTAAGAAGTATCACCAGTTCGAGAGCGAATTCACCTCGGTCGACACCCGTGTACAGGTCAACCAGGTCCCCGGCGGGATGATTTCCAACCTCGCCAACCAGCTCAAGGAACAGGGCGCCTTGAACCGCATGAGCGAAGTGCTGGCCGAGATCCCGCGTGTGCGCAAGGACCTGGGCTATCCACCACTGGTAACCCCGACTTCGCAGATCGTCGGCACCCAGGCGTTCTTCAACGTCCTGGCCGGTGAGCGCTACAAGACCATCACCAACGAAGTGAAGCTGTACCTGCAAGGCGGCTACGGCAAGGCGCCAGGTGTGGTCGATGAAGAGCTGCGTCGCCAGGCCATAGGCAACGAAGAACTGATCGACGTGCGCCCCGCTGATCTGCTCAAGCCGGAAATGACCAAGCTGCGTGCGGATATCGGTACTCTGGCCGCCTCCGAAGAAGACGTGCTGACTTTCGCCATGTTCCCGGATATTGGTCGCAAGTTCCTCGAAGAACGCGCTGCGGGCACCCTGACCCCTGAAGCCCTGTTGCCGATCCCGGAAGCGGGTGGCGTGGCCAAGGCGGGGGGCGAGGGCGTACCGACCGAGTTCGTCATCGACGTGCACGGCGAAAGCTACCGCGTGGACATTACCGGCGTCGGCGTCAAGGCCAGCGGCAAGCGTCACTTCTACCTGTCCATCGACGGCATGCCGGAAGAGGTGGTGTTCGAACCGCTCAACGAATTTGTCAGCGGCGGCGCCAGCAAGCGCAACCAGGCCACCGCGCCGGGCCACGTCAGCACCACCATGCCGGGCAATATCGTTGATGTACTGGTCAAGGAAGGTGACATGGTCAAGGCCGGCCAGGCCGTACTGATTACCGAAGCCATGAAGATGGAAACCGAAGTCCAGGCCTCCATCGCCGGCAAAGTCGTCGCTATTCACGTCGCCAAAGGCGATCGGGTCAATCCGGGCGAGATCCTGATTGAGATCGAAGGCTGATATCGCCTTCGACAAACCTGCTAACGATTAACCTCTTGGGGAGCCTTGGCTCCCTCTTTTTTTGCCTGCTGAAGCAGAGATGCATTTAATTGCAGATATAACGATGATCTTCGCCTTTAAATGCATTAAATTGCATATTTCCAGACATTTTAAGCCGTGGAATGCACTATAGTGCAGATAGATGCGACTTTGCCGACTGTAAAGTGCAATATATTGCAGGTCGAACATGTATAACCTGACGCTTCAAGTGTACGGGGCAGGGATCTGGCAAGACGCTATGACCCTGGCTTTTACCGAGCCTTTGCAAGGTTTGCTCAGCCCTTGCCGGCTCGCCTATAAATCAGCGTATGTCCACGCCAATGTGGACGCCTATCAAAGCTCGTTCGCTCAGGCTGTGAGCGCTCGCCTGCCTGTGGATTTCGACTCGTTATCGTCGCGCGAGGCGCCGGCTTTTCTGCAGGATATTGCACCGTCGGGCGCTGCGAGGCGTTTTTTGATTGCCCATATCGGCCGGGAAAAGCCCGAGGGCTTGAGCGATGACCTGTATTTGCTGGGGCGCAGTACACCGGCCCCCATCGGCAATCTGCGGATCAAGGAATCGGTAGAGTCGCTGAATCAGGAGGATCCACTGGGGTTTACGCGTCAGGACGTGGTCAGTCGCGATCAGCACTTTCTGGAATATGCCTACGAACAAGGCGCGGCCATCGGCGGGGCGACGGGCGCCGGTGGTGAGGCGCCCAAGCTGTTGATGACGCAGGGTGTCGATGGCTTGCTGTACCCGGATGCAGTATTGCCCGATGAGCAGGCCCGCCAGCATTGGTTTATCAAGTTCGCCCGCAACCAGGCACTGAACAATGATCAGGACATCCTGCGCAGTGAGCATCTGTACTACAAGGCACTGCAACAGCTAGGTATAGAGACGGTTGCTAGCGATGACCTCGCCCTGGAGGAAGCACACAAGCCAAGCCTGTGGATGAAACGCTTTGATCGCCAGGTGTCGGCACAAGGTATCGAGCGCTCGGCGGTGGAGTCGATCTACTCGTTGGCCGGTGTAACGGTGCCGGGTAGCCGCATGGATCACGTGGAGGTCATCAACCTGTTGACCCGGCTATGGATTGAGGCCGGTCAACGGGTGGAAATTCCTGGGCTGGTGGCCGAATACCTACGACGTGATCTGATCAACCTGATACTGGGTAACTCGGACAATCACGGCCGTAACACCGCCATTATCCGCACCTCCAACGCCTATCGACTGGCGCCTGTCTACGACCTTGCACCGATGGTCATGGATGCCGAAGGTGTGACTCGTACTACCAAATGGCCAAGTGCGGTCGAGCGAGCAGGGCATGTCGATTGGCGTGCTGCCTGCGAGGCGCTGGCCGATATTGTAGATCCGCAGGATGCTTTCGACCGCCTGCGCCTGGATGCCCAGCAATTGCGGGCCTTGCCTGATCTATTGAGCGACTACGGCTTGCCGCAGACCACCTTCAACCATCCGGCCATTGCCTTGGGCAAACTTGCGCAACGGCTGACTGCCTGGGGGCTGCAATGACACTCTCCATCGACGCCCGTGCCCTGTTGATCGAAGACGTGCAGCGAGGCATTGCCGAGGGCAGCCTGGAGATTGGCGAGGCGGTCAAGCGCCTGCGGGTCGAGGGTGCGAAGCTGCATCAGAGCCAATACGCGCGGATGTGCAAGATCTCGGTACGCACGCTGATCCAGATCGAGCAGGGCGAGGGCAACCCGACATTGAAGTCGTTGAATGCGGTGTTCCGGCCCTTCGGTTTGCAGATGGGAGTTGTGAGGCGGCAGCGGCAGATAAACTGACAAAGCCGGTGTCGTTGGAGCGAGGCTTGCCCGCGAAGATTGCTGTGCGGTAGCCCTGAGGTTGCGCGTCGCCTGTTTCGCGGGCAAGCCTCGCTCCAACTGACGATCAAGCCGACGCGCGGCACTCTTCCAGGGTTCTCACCTGGCCATCCGGCTGCTGGTTATCCGCCGCCAGCCAGCGTTCGAAACCGGCGGCAATCGTCGGCCATTCGCTGTCCAGAATCGAATACCACGCGGTATCGCGGTTCACACCCTTGACCACCATGTGCTGGCGGAAAATCCCTTCGAAGCTGAAGCCGAAACGCTCCGCAGCGCGCTTGGAGCGGGCGTTGTTGCCGTTGCATTTCCACTCCAGACGACGGTTGCCCAGAGCAAACGATGCCTTGCCCAGCAGGTAGATCGCCTCGGTACCCTTGGGCGTGCGCTGCATGGCCGCGCCGAAGGTGACGTGGCCGATTTCGATGCGGCCATGGGCCGGGACGATGGACATCAGGCTGATGATGCCTTCGCACTTGCCGCTGGCCTGATCAATCACGCTGTAGAACCACGGATCGGTGTCGGCTGCGTGCCTTGCCAGCCAGGCATCGAAGTCGCTGCGCTGTGGGAATGGTCCGTAAGGCAGGTAGTCCCAGAGCTTGCGGTCCGAGTCCGGGCCTTCCAGCGCCAGCCACAGGTCGTCGCCGTGACGCGTCGGGTCGAGTTTTTCCAGGCGGATAAAGCGCCCTTGCAGCGTCTGGCTGTTGGGGAGTTGAGCAGGCTGCCAATGCAATTCGGTATTCGACATCGGTGGATTTCCTAAAGCATTTTGCGAAATTGGATATAGCCGGGGCGCTCGGCAATGCGTTCGTACAACTGGATCGCTGTGGCATTGGTCTCGTGGGTCAGCCAGTGCACCTTGTCGCAGTTATTGGCCTTGGCTGTGGCGTAGACATGCTCGATCAGCAGGCGCCCGACACCGGTACCGCGCTGCTCGGGGGCCACGATCAGGTCTTGCAGATAGCAGGCATTCTTGATGCTCCAATTGGAGCGATGGTAGATGAAATGCACCATACCGATGGCCTTGCCGTCCTGCCAGGCCAGGGCTCCGTTGGTGGTTTCACTCGGGTCGAGCAGGCGCTGCCAGGTGCTGGCGCAGACTTCGTCGCTCAACTCGGTTTTGTAGAAGCGCAGGTACGCCTGCCACAGCGGCAGCCAGGCAGCGTGATCATGTTCGGTAACGGGGCGAATCTGGACATCGGACACTATGCTTCTCCTTCCTGTGTGTTCATCAGTTTGGCGAGTTCCAGATCGCGGACATCGGCCGAAGCGAGCAGGCCCTCGCGCACGCCGGCCATGTCTTCGGTGCTGCGGTTCTGGCTGAGTTTGCGCTTGCCTTCCAGGCTGCTGATCGGCAAGGCGAAGCCGACGATGGCACCGAGCATCTTATCGATGTATTCGGCCGGCGCGTCCGCGACCGCCCAGGGCTGCGCGCGGCTGCCCTCGTGCTTGTCGGTCAGGTCGCTGACCACCTGGAGCAGGCGATCGGCGTCGGTGAATACATCGGCGCGGCCATAGGCGTGCACCGCCTGATAGTTCCAGGTCGGCACCACTTTGCCATGCTCGGCCTTGCCCGGATAAAACGCCGGGCTGACATAAGCGTCGGCTCCGGCAAAGATCACCATTGCCTCGGCGCGCGTCTGCAACGCACGCCATTGCGGGTTGGCTTTGGCCAGATGGCCATAGAGCGTACCGAACGGTCCTTGGTCGGGGTTGAACAGCAGCGGCAAATGCGAGGCCTGTATGCCGTTTTCGTCATGAGTGACCACGATTGCCAGGCGTGTCTGTTCGATCAGGCCGTGCAGGCTGGCAAGTTCTTCATCTTTGAACGCGCTGGGTGTGTACATGAAATTTTCCTTGGCGAATGAGTGAATCCTAGGCAGCCTATTGGTTCGTTGTAAGAACCATTAAGAGCCAATTTGATAGGGCCAATTTCATGCCTGAGCAGCCGCCGTCATTTCCCTTCAACCTGGCCGGGATCGAGTTGGATCGCCGCCAGGGCTTGAGTCGCCAGCTGTATCAGGCCTTGCGCCTGCGCATTCTCGATGGCCGCCTGAGCAGTGGCACACGTTTGCCGGCCAGTCGTGACTTGGCCGAGTCCTTGTCGATCTCGCGCAACAGCGTGATGCGTGCCTACGATCAGCTGTACGCCGAGGGTTTCACCGATGGCCGCATCGGCGACGGGACCTATGTCGCCCATTTGCCGAGTCGCGAGGGAGCGCTGAAAAAATCCTCGGGCAAAAAATTATCCACAAAAGTGTCCACAGGCTTATCACCAGGCTTACCCACAGGTTTATCCACAAAATCGTTAGAAATAGCTGGTATTTCATCCTGTGAAGTTATCCACAGTCCGGCGCTGAAATTACTGCAAAAACACCATTTGAACCCTCCTTTGGGTGGCCCGCCCAAGGCGTTTCGAGTAGGCGTGCCCGCCTTCGACCTATTCCCGTTTGCCGTGTGGGGCAAGCTGCACGCGGCTTTCTGGCGAAAACCGGACCTTCATCTGCTGGGTTATGGCGAAGCGGCAGGGGATGCGCGTTTGCGCGAGCTGATTGCCGTCTATTTGCGCAGCTCCCGGGGGCTGACCTGCACAGCTGAGCAAATTGTGATCACCAGTGGTGCGCAGCAGGCCATTAGCCTTTGTGCACAGTTGCTGGTGCAGGCCGGGGACGGCGTTGCTGTGGAAAACCCCGGCTATCGTGCGGCGGGTCATGCCTTCGCCATTGCCGGAGCCAGGCTACGGGGTATTACGGTGGATGAAGAGGGCATGCAGAGCGCGGAACTGGCACGCAGCGACTGCAAGCTGGCCTACGTGACGCCATCGCACCAGTACCCCACCGGCGTGGTCATGAGCCTGGCCCGGCGCCTGGACCTGCTGGCCTGGGCTGAGCGCACCAAGGGCTGGATCGTTGAAGACGACTACGACGGCGAATACCGCTACAGCGGCGCGCCATTGGCGCCCTTGGCCGCGCTCGATCGACACGGGCGGGTGCTGTATGTCGGCACGTTCGGCAAGATTGCCTTTCCGGCACTGCGCCTGGGTTATCTGGTTCTGCCCGAGGGGTTGGTCAAACCCTTCAGTCAGCGTCGTGCCGTAGACATGCGCCATTCGGAAATCGGCACGCAACGGGTGATGGCCGAGTTCATTGCCAAGGGCCATTTCCAGCGGCATATCCGCCGCATGCGTCGGGCTGCATTGAGCCGTCGTAATGCCTTGCTGGCAGGTTGGCCTGAGGATATTCGCGGTTGTGAGGCGATGCCCAAGGTGGTGGCGGGGCTGCACTGTGCCATGCGGGTAGAGAGCCTGGCGCGGGAGCAGGAGCTGGTGGCCAAGGCCACGAGTGCAGGCGTCGAGATCAATGCTTTGAGCGAGTATTGGCTACCTGACTCCACCGAGCCTGTGGATAACCGCGCCGGGCTGGTGCTGGGGTTTGCGGCGGTGCCGGAGGCGGAGATTGCCCTGGCGTTGGACAGGCTGCGAGAAGCCTGGCGCGATTGATCTGCCTCTGTAGGAGCTGCCGCAGGCTGCGAATGGGTTCTACATCAACCACCGCTTTCGCAGCCTGCGGCAGCTCCTACAGGCCTGTGCTTACCATGAGATCAGAGCGCCATCTGTGCCTTCGCCACCTTCACAATGTTCTCCACGGTAAAGCCAAACTTGGCCTGCAGTTTGTCGATGGGGGCCGAGGCGCCGAAGGTGTTCATCACCACTTTGGCCCCGGTATTGCCGACGTAACGATCCCAGCCCAGCGGCCCCGCCTGTTCCACGGCGACCCGTGCGGTCACTGCTGGCGGGAATACGCTGTCGCGGTAAGCCTGGTCCTGCTGCTCGAACAGCTCCCAGCTCGGCATCGAGACCACGCGGGCGGCGATGCCCTCGGCCTTGAGTTGCTCGTAAGCCTGCACCGTCATGCCCACTTCGCTACCGGTAGCCATCAGGATCACCGCCGGCTCGCCCGCTTTCGCGTCGGCCAGCACGTAGGCGCCTTTTGCCAGCCCTTCGGCCGGGGCGTATTGCTTGCGGTCCAGGGTCGGCATGGGTTGGCGCGAGAGGATGATGCATGACGGGCGATTGGTCTGGGCCAATGCCACTTTCCAGGCCTGCGCGGTTTCATTGGCGTCGCCGGGGCGCAGGGTCAGCAGGCCGGGAGTAGAGCGCAACTGCGTCAGTTGCTCGATGGGCTGGTGGGTCGGCCCGTCTTCGCCGACGCCGATGGAGTCGTGGGTGAAGACGAAAATCACCGGCAATTCCATGATCGACGCGAGGCGGATCGGCGGCTTCATGTAGTCGCTGAACACCAGAAAGGTCGAGGCATAGGGGCGCACGTAGCACAGCGCCATACCGTTGGCGATGGAGCCCATGGCGTGTTCGCGGATGCCGAAGTGCAGGTTACGGCCGCTGTAGTTGTCGGCGGCAAAACTGCTGGCACCGTCGAAGGTCAGGTTGGTCTTGGTCGAAGGCGACAAGTCCGCCGAGCCGCCCAGCAGCCAGGGGATTTGCTCGGCGAAGGCATTCAGCACCTTGCCACCGGACGCACGGGTGGCGAGGCCCTTGGGGTCGGCTTCGAAGGATTGCATTGCGTCCTGCCACTGCTCCGGCATTTCCCCGGCACGCATGCGGCGCAGTTCATCGGCCAGCTTCGGCTCGCTGCTTTCCAGGCTTTTCAGGGTTTGCTGCCAGCTGTCATAGGCCTCGCTGTTGCGTTGCAGCAGGCTGTCGCGCAGGCAGGTGCGGGCATCGTTGGGCACCAGGAAGCTGGAGTTTTCATCCCAGCCATAGAACTGCTTGGTGAGCTTTATTTCGTCCTCACCCAGCGGTTCACCGTGGGCGGCAGCGGTGTTGTGCTTATGGGGCGAGCCATAGCCGATCACACTGTCGACCACGATCAGGGTCGGCGCGTCATTGGTGTGTTTGAACACCTCAATGGCCTTGGCCAGAGCCTCGGTGTCGTTGGCGTCAGCCACATGCAGGGTGTTCCAGCCGTAGCCTTCGAAACGGGTCTGCACATCTTCGCTGAAGGCCAGATTGGTATGGCCTTCAATGCTGATGGTGTTGTTGTCGTAGATCCAGCACAGGTTTGCCAGCTTGAGATGCCCCGCGATAGAGGCGGCCTCACTGGTGACACCTTCCATCATGTCGCCATCACCGCAAAGCACGTAGACGTTGTAATCGAACAACGTGCGCTGCGGGCCGTTGAAGCGCTCGCCCAGCCAGCGCTCGGCCATGGCCATCCCAACGCTGTTGGCGCAGCCCTGGCCCAGTGGCCCGGTGGTGGTTTCCACGCCCGTGGTCATGCGGTATTCCGGATGGCCGGGGGTCTTGGAGTCCAGTTGGCGGAACTGCTTGATGTCCTCAAGGGCGACCGCCGGTTTGCCCGAAGGCTTGCCGTGCTCGTCGATCTCGACCACGCCGGCCAGATGCAGCAACGAATACAGGAGCATCGAGGCATGGCCGACCGACAGCACGAAGCGATCGCGGTTGGGCCAGTCCGGATGCTCGGGGTGATAGCGCAGGAAGCGGTTCCACACCGTATAGCCCACCGGAGCCAGGGCCATGGGCGTACCCGGGTGGCCCGAATTGGCCTTCTGCACGGCATCCATGGCCAGGGTGCGGATGGTGTTGATACAAAGTTGGTCGCGTGCGCTGTTCTGTTCGATGGAAGAAGACGAACCCATTGAATTAACCCTCGGTGGCGTGGCGGTGAGCATCCAGATAAGAGTTGAGCGCAGGCGGGTGGGGTTGGTTCCGGTAAATATCGATACGGTGGTAGAGCCGAATGAAGCGGGGAGTGAATTTTTGCTGTAAAGCCAGAGCAGCTCCTTCGCGGATTAATCCGCTTGTATGTTTAGACTTGAAGGGGCCAGTACATCCAACACATTGGCGGCGTCCGAAATAAAGCTTCGCGAATGAATTGGCTCTGTCTGCGTTAGGTGTTGCGGCCAGCGATTTACCATGCCGATTCAGGCATTTGCATCGCCATCGGTTCTAATGAGGTGTAGATATTGTGGGAGCGGATTCATCCGCGAAGAGGCCAGAACATCCAACACATTGGCGGCATCTGAAATAAAGCTTTCGCGAATGAATTCGCTCCCACAGTAGTGCGTGCATATCGTCGGATCTGTGCGGATTCATTCGCGAAGGGGCTGCTCTGGCTTTACAGCAAACATAGAATCTCCCACAGGTTCGCTCCCGCATACCGCCATTCTACAAACGCATCCCTTGGGATCAGGTCCCCGACTTGATCTTGGTCCACGCCCGTGTCCGTGCGCGCTCGGCGTCGTGGGGCAGGGGTTGCAGGGTGTAGAGGGTTTTCATCGCCTCTTCGGTCGGGTACAGGTTGGGGTTGCTACGGATTGCCGGGTCGACCAGGTCGGTGGCGTCCTTGTTCGGGTTCGGGTAGCCGACAAAGTCACTGATCGGCGCGATCACCTTGGGTTGCAGCAGGTAGTTGATAAAAGCGTGGGCGTCTTCGGTGTTCTTGGCGCCTTTGGGGATGGCGAGCATGTCGAACCAGATCGGCGCGCCTTCCTTGGGCAGGCGCATGTCCACCACTACGCCATTCTTGGCTTCCTTGGCGCGGTTGGCGGCCTGGGAGAAGCTGCCGGAGTAACCGACGGCCACGCAGATGTCGCCGTTGGCGATATCGGCCATGTACTTGGACGAGTGGAAGTAGCTGATGTACGGCCGGATCTTGAGCATCAGCGCTTCGGCCTTGGCGTAGTCCGCCGGCTTGGTGCTGTTGGGCGGCAGGCCCAGGTGCTGTAAGGCCAGCGGCATGATTTCCGACGGCGAGTCGAGCAGGGCGACGCCGCACTGCTTGAGCTTGCTGATGTTCTCTTCCTTGAAGATCAGGTCCCAACTGTCCACCGGCGCCTTGTCACCCAGCACGGCCTTGACCTTGTCCGGGTTGAAGCCGATCAAGATGGTGCCATACATGTAGGGCACGGCGTATTTGTTGCCCGGATCGTTGGCCTCCAACAGCTTCATCAGCTTGGGGTCCAGGTGCGAGTAGTTGCTCAGCTTGCTGCGGTCCAGGGGCTGGAACACCCCGGCTTCGATCTGCTTGGCCAGGAACACGTTGGACGGCACTACGACGTCATAGCCGGAGTTGCCGGTCAGCAGCTTGGCTTCCAGGGCCTCGTTGGTGTCGAAGATGTCGTAGATCAGGTTGACCTTGGCGTCTTGCTTGAAGTCCACCAGGGTTTGCGGGGTGATGTAGTCGAACCAGTTGTAGACGCGCAACGTGCGCTGTTCATCGGCCTGGGTCGCGGCACAGAACAGCGAGGCGCAGAGTACGGGAGCCATAAGACGCTTGAATGGATTCATCGTGTTCGCTCTTGTAATAAGGTCGGATCAGACGGTTTCGAAGCCTTCCAGCACATTCACGGCATTGATGCCGATTTCCTCGACGGCATAGCCGCCTTCCATCACGAACAGCGTCGGTTTGCCGAGCCGGGCAATGCGTGCGCCCATGCTCAGGTAGTCGGGGCTGTCCAGTTTGAACTGGGAGATGGGGTCGTCCCTGAATGTGTCGACACCCAGGGAAACCAGCACGACGTCCGGGTCGTAGGCCTCGATCTGCGCGCAGGCCTGTTCCAGCGCCTGGCTCCAGGCGGCCCAGTCACTGCCCGCAGGCAATGGGTAGTTGAAGTTGTAGCCCGCGCCCGGACCTTCACCGAGTTCGTCGGCATAGCCGAGGAAGAACGGGAATTCGATGGCCGGGTCGCCGTGGATCGAGGTGAACAGCACGTCGCTGCGTTCGTAGAAGATCGATTGCGTACCGTTGCCGTGGTGATAATCAACGTCGAGGATCGCCACTTTTTTACGACCTTGATCGAGGAATGCCTGGGCGGCGATGGCGATGTTATTCAAGTAGCAGTAGCCGCCCATCAAATCGCCAGCCGCGTGATGGCCCGGCGGACGGCACAGGGCGAAAGCGCTGGAAAGGCCGTCCTGCTGAATGGCGTTCTGTGCGGTCAGGGCCACTTGCGCTGCGCTATAGGCGGCCTGCCAGGTGCCTGCGGTGATGGGAGCGCCGGCGTCGAAGCTGTAGTAACCGAACTCGCCGTGCAAGCTGGTGGGTTTGACCGAGCGCAGGGTGCGGGCGGGCCAGGTGAAGGGCAGCAGATCGCCCTCGCTGCCCATGGCGGCCCAGCGTTGCCATGCACCCTTGAAGAATTCCAGGTAGTCGGCGCTGTGCACCCGTTGGACCGGGGCCAGGCCGAAGTCATCAGGCGCCAGTACCGGGCCGAGATGACGCGCCTTGACCCGCTCCAGCACGTGGTCGGCGCGGGACGGCATCTCGAAGCAGGGCTTCAATTGCCCGTCGATCAGCTCGCAGCGGCCATGGTGCAGGCGATGATCGTCTGAATAGATCGTCAGCATTTGTTGTTTTCCTCTTGGCTGTCGGTGTTCCATTTTTGGCGCGCAGGGAGGCTGGCGGGAACGACGGGAACGGCCAAAAGGGGATTTATTCGGCCATAAAGACTGGCCGCATATCGCCTCTTAATGAGGCATCAGTGCCCCGTTTCAGGGCCTGAACTGACTCGGCGCCACGCCGCTCCAGCGACTGAAGGCGTGACGGAAGCTGGCGGTCTCGCTGAAGCCCAGTTCCTCGGCGATGCGGTAGATGGGCAGTTGGTCTTCTTGCAGCAACTGTTTGGCGCGTTCGAACCGCAGCTCGTCGAGCAGTTCCTGATAGCTGCTGCCATTGGCCTGCAGATGCCTGCGCAGGGTGCGTTCGGAGCAATTCATTTGCTTGGCAAGCGCGCCAAGACCGGGGGCCGAGTGCAGTTGGCTGGCGATCAACTGACGGATGCGCCCTAGCCAGGCCTGACGCCCGGTGAACTCAATGTTCTGGCGGCGGCAGCGCTCGTGCATATCGCGATGGGTGATGCGGTCGGCCAGGGGCAGGGGCTGGTCGAGCCATTGGCGGGAAAAGGCAAAGGCGTTATCGGCCTGTTCGAACTGCACGGGGCAGGGAAAGCTATCGGCGTAGCGCTGCCGGTAGTCGGGTGCCGGGTAGGCGAAGCGCGCACCGAGCAGCGGCAGGGCATGGCCGAGCAGGTCGTCGCAGATGACTTTCAGCGAGGTCATGCACAGTTCGCTGTTGAAGGCGGTCAGGGCTTCGTTGTCACGGTAGTCACTGGCACTGAGCCAGATCTTGTCGCCGTCTTCGATCAGGCACAGCTCGAACAGGGTGCCGAGCAACGCCGGATAGGCCAGGGCCAGGCGCAGGGCGTCACCGAAAGTGGCACTGGTCAGCAAGGCGTAACCGAGAATCCCGTAGGACGACACATGCATGCGCCGTCCCAGTTCCAGACCAATTTCGCGGCGCAGGGCCACGGCATTGGCGCAGACCTGCATTTCCTGGTGGGTGGCGATACGGATATCGGCCCGATCCAGCTCGGCCAGGCTGATGCCGCTGCCCTCAAGCAGGGCTTCGCGGGGCAGGCCCTCGGCGGCGAAGGTTTCCAGAACCAGCGACACGGCATTGAGGGTAGTCAGGTGGGAGTGCAGCATGCAGGTCATCCGGCGCGATTGGCCGGATATAGGGGAGCAAGTCTTGTGCCGCAGAAGATGATGGTCTCTGTGGGACCGGCTTTAACCGGGAAGGCTATAGGGCAGACGCTGGAAATGTATTGGTCATGCTTGCGTCTTCCCGGCTAAAGCCGGTCCCACAATTGAGGCGCCCTCTGAATTCAGCGCAGCTCGCCACACAGATCCAGCTCAACCAGGCGCCGCACTTCCTCAGTCGGCAAGCCCGCTCCCAACAGCGCATGCAGTTTGCCGAACGCCGCTTCGCGGGTCATGCCGCCGCCCGACAGCACGCCGACGCCACGCAGGCGGCTGCCGGCTTCGTAGACGTCCAGTTCGACGCCGCCTTCATGGCATTGGGTGATAGCGACCACCACCAGCCCTTTGTCCTGCGCGCGCTTGAGACTGGCGAGGAAGTCCGGGTTGTCGCTGGGGCCGGTGCCGCTGCCGAAGCACTCCAGGATCAGCGCCTCAATGCCGCTATCGATCAGGCCATCGACCTGTGCCGCAGCGATGCCGGGCACCAGTGGCAGCACGCCGACGCTGGCCAGGCTCTTGGGTTGGCGATAGTCCAGCGCTGCCGGGCGGGCATTGACCGGCTGGCCATTGCGCGAGCGTTGCAGCGCGGCGAAGGGGTGGCGGCCGAAGCTGCGGATTTTCGCGCAACGGGTCGGTGCCAGCAGTTCGCCGTGGAAATACAGGTGAACACCCGAGGCCAGGCCTTTGCTCAGGGCCAACAGCGAGCCGTTGACGTTTTCCCAGGCATCGCTGTCCGCGACACCGGCAGGCAGCATGGAGCCGGTGAACAGTACCGGCGCGCTCAGGCCCAGCAACTGGAAGCTCATGGCCGCCGCGCTGTAGGCCAGGGTGTCGGTGCCATGCAGGATCAGTACGGCATCGCAGCCTGCATCCACAGCTTCGATCACCGCTTCACGCAGGCGCTGCCAGTAGGTGGGGGTCATGTTGGCGCTGTCGATCAGTGGCGCCATTTCGCGGAAGCGCCACTGCGGCACGATCAGATCAGGCTGCGCCGCCAGTTGCTCGGCCATGCGCGCCTCGAAACCCGAGGCCGGGGCCAGACCATTGGCACTGGCTTGCATGCCGATGGTGCCGCCGGTGTAGAGCACCATGACCTGGCGGGCGGGTGTGACTGGGTTCATGGGTGGTTCTCCTCAGCGGCTATTTACCCCTGCAGGAGCTGCCGAAGGCTGCGATAGCGGTGTCTCGGATAACGCCAATCGCAGCCTTCGGCAGCTCCTACAGGGATCACTTCAATTCAAAGGGGGACGCAACGATCCAACATCGCCTCAGCCACCAATTGGGTGACATCCACCAGCGTCTTGTCGGTCACGATATCGGCCACCAGCGGCAGTTCCGTACAGGCCAGCAGCACTGTAGCGGATTCGATGGAGGCCAGCAGTTCGGCAAAACGCGAGCGTACGCCGGGATCGGCTGCGCCGAATGCCTTGATGTCGTAGATCAGCTGATGCAATGCCTCGCCCTGAGCAACCGGCTCAAACTCGACCACCTCGCGCAAATCGCTGTACGGCGACCACTGGCCCAGTTCCGCCACCGGGCGGGCACCGAGCAGGCAGGCGCGCTCTACGCCATTGCGTTGCAGGTAGTCGTGCAGCACATCGCGGAAGGAGATGAACTCGCTGCGCAGCGGCAATTCGCGGATGCGTCCGGCAAACAGGTTGAGGGTGTTGCAGGCGATGCTGAATGCGGCGACCTGGCCGTTCAGCGCAAGGATGTCGGCGCGCAGGGCACGCCAGACAGTCTCGGCGGTTTTTTCCAGCTCCATCGACAGACCCAGTTCAGGGTCTGAAACGATGCTTAGCGCCGGGGCGTCGATGTCGCCGCGAAACGCCGGACCGAGGCGCCGGCGATTCTCTTGCAGCAGCTTGGCCCACATATCCATCCCGGCTTCGGGGCCGGAGCCGGTGATGATGCCCAGCCGGGGCCGTGCGACATAGTCGCAACGGCTCAGGTCAGTGGACTCAGCGTTGGGTTTGCGCGGCGCCATGAGGCTGCGACTCGGTCTGAGTGGTCGGGGCAGGCGCGCTCGGGTTGGCTGGCCAGGCTTTGGGGTCGATATCCAGGTCGGCGAACTTGCTGGAGTCGAACACTGGCGTCTTGATCCCGGCTTTGCGCTGGTCGTCGTAGTCACGCAGGATGCGCATGCCGACCTTGAACAGCAACGCCAGGGCGATCAGGTTGACGAACGCCAGCAGGGTCATGGTGATGTCGGCGAAGGCGAACACGGTGCTCAGGTTCTCGACCGCACCCCAGAGGATCAGGGCCAGGACCAGTGCGCGGTAACCGATCAGCGCCTTGCGGTTTTCACCGAGGATAAAGCGCAGGCTGTTTTCGCCCAGGTAGTAGTTGTAGAGGATCGAGGTGAACACGAACAGGGCCAGGGCCACGCTGATGAACATCCGGCCCCATTCACCGACCACGGCGGCCAGGGAGTTCTGGGTCAGGGCAATGCCGTCGCCTTCGAAACCCGGGGTGTAGAAGCCCGACAGCAGGATCAGCAGGGCAGTACAGGTGCAGATCACGAAGGTATCGAGGAATACGCTGAACGCCTGGACCACGCCCTGGGCAACCGGATGCTCGACCTGGGCGACGGCGGCCACGTTGGGCGCACTGCCCAGGCCCGCTTCGTTGGCGAATACGCCGCGCTTGACGCCCATGACGATGGCGCTGCCGATCAGGCCGCCGAACGCCTGGTCAAGGCCGAAGGCGCTCTTGACGATGGTCGCCAGCATGGCCGGTACATGGTCGAACTGCAGGACGATCACGTAGATGGTCACGGCGATGTAGATCAGGGTCTTGACCGGGACCAGCAGGTCGGCGACCGCGGCAATGCGCTTGATGCCGCCGATGAACACCAGGCCCAGCAGTACGGCCAGGCCGATGCCGCTGTAGGTGGCGTCGATGCCGAAGGCATTGTTCAGCGAGTGGGTCACGGCATGGGATTGCAGGCCGTTGAAGGCGAAGCCGAAGGTCACCAGCAGCAGGACCGCCATGACCATGCCCCAGCCGCGATGGCCCAGGCCATGCTGAATGTAGTAGGACGGGCCGCCACGGTATTGCCCTTCGGAGTCGCAGCGCTTGTACAGCTGGCCCAGGGAACATTCGAAGAAGCTGCTGGACATGCCGACCAGTGCGGTCACCCACATCCAGAACACGGCGCCAGGGCCGCCCAGGGTCACGGCGATGCCGACACCGGCAATGTTGCCCGCACCGACGCGGCCGGCAAGGCTGAGCATCAGGGCCTGGAACGAACTGAGCTGGCCGGAGCTGCTGCGCAGGCTGTCACGGAACACCGCGAACATGTGGAAGAAGTGGCGCAATTGTACGAAGCGCGAGCGGATGGTGAAGTAGCTGCCGAGCCCGACGATGAGCACGATCAGTACTTTTCCGGAGAGGAAGTCGTTGATGACTTCGAGCATGGATGATTCCTCGCTGTTTTTCTTTTTTGGGCGAATGTGAACGGTTCGAGACGTTGCGCCACGACCCCGTTTTCCAGGGTGCAAATGGTTGGCTATCGCCGCGAGCAGAGCAATTTCGCAGGTTGAGTGAAAGTGATGCGTGTTGATGCTATCTTCGCGTCTTCTAGCGCCATTCCGACGAGCTGTGCCATGCGTGAATACTTCCCCGCCAATTTGCAGTTGCTGTGTCGTCATTACCGCTCCATTGCCGAGGTCTGTCGCCAACTGGGTATCAACCGCGCCCAGTTCAACAAATACCTCAGCGGGCAAAGCCTGCCGACGCCCTATAACCTCAAGCGCATCTGCGACTTCTTTGGAGTAGAGGAGTACGAGATCGGCCTGCCGGCCGAGCAGTTCGCCCGCTTGATCGGGGCCAAGGCCAAGCCGAGCAGCGATACCGCAGAGATGAGTGCGCCGCAGCAGATGCTCGAGCACCTGCGCCAACGCTCTTCCAACGAGTTACAGGTGCATGTGGGCTACTACCACGAGTACTACCACTCGATGTCGATGCCCGGTCATATCCTGTGTTCGCTGGTCCACCTGCGCGAAGAGGGCGGGCACTATACCTATGAGCGCACCGAACGTCTGCAAACCCGCGCCGCTCGCGGTGAGGACTACGAGCGCTATCGTTACCTGGGCGTGGCCTATTACCTGCAAAACCGGTTGTTTTTCGTCGATTACGAATCGCTGACCTCCAATGAAATCTGTCAGACCGTTTTGATCCCCAGCTACAAAAGCCGCATTACCCGGCTCAATGGCCTGAAAATCGGCGTGTCCTCTGCCGACCACCGCGCGCCCGCCTGTTCCCGGGTGGTCTGGGAATTTCTCGGGACCCAGATCAACCGCGTCAGCGCCTATCGCAAGGTGCGCCTCTACCTGCCCGATGATCCGGAGCTCGACGATGATCTGCGCGCGCGGTTGGCTCAGACCCAGATGGTTGATGGGTTGTTCCAGATCGCCTGAACCGGTCATCTGAATTGGAATGGGCTTTTGTAGGAGCCGGCTTGCTGGCGATGGCATTGGGTCAGGCGGCACATTCTTCGTGTGTAAGGCCGCAATCGCCAGCAAGCCGGCTCCTACGGGTTTTGCGACGATTTCTTGATAAAAAAAGGGCCGGAAGCATGCGCTCCTGGCCCTCAAAGAGGTGAGAGGTGTCTAGTCCCTCAGCCTGGTGAGTCTTTTGCTGCGTCGGTCAGGCCTTGAGGGGCACCAGACGCGGGGCGATCATGTTTTCCGGACGCAGAATGTCGGCGAGCATGGCATCGTCCAGCAGGCCTTCCTCGCGTACCAGTTCCAGCACGCCCCGGCCACTTTCCAGGGCGATGCGGGCGATACGGGTGGCGTTTTCATAGCCGATGTAAGGGTTCAGCGCTGTGACCAGGCCGATGGAGTGTTCGACCAACTCGCGGCAGCGATCTTCGTTGGCAGTGATGCCGACGATGCAGTGTTCGCGCAGCATGTCCATGGCGCGTTGCAGCAGGCGGATCGAGTCGAAGATCTTGTAGGCGATCAGCGGCTCCATCACGTTCAACTGCAACTGGCCGCCCTCGGCCGCCATGGTCAGGGCCAGGTCGTTGCCGATGATTTCGAACGCCACCTGGTTGACCGCTTCCGGGATCACCGGGTTGACCTTGCCGGGCATGATCGAGCTGCCGGGCTGACGCGCTGGCAGGTTGATTTCATTGATGCCGGTGCGTGGGCCGCTGGACAGCAGGCGCAGGTCGTTGCAGATCTTCGACAGCTTGACCGCAGTACGCTTGAGCATCCCGGAGAACAGCACGAAGGCGCCCATGTCGGACGTGGCTTCGATCAGGTCGGCGGCCGGAACCAGTGGCTGGCCGCTGATGATCGCCAGGCGATCCACCGCCAGTTTCTGATAACCAGGGTCGGCGTTGATGCCGGTACCGATGGCGGTGCCGCCCAGGTTGACTTCGGTCAGCAGCTCAGGCGCCAGGCTGCGCAGGCGGTTGAGGTCTTCGTTGAGCGTCGTGGCGAAGGCGTGGAATTCCTGGCCGAGGGTCATCGGCACGGCGTCCTGCAGCTGGGTACGACCCATTTTCAGGACATGGTTGAATTCCAGGCTTTTGGCCGAGAACGCCTGGATCAGGCTGTCCAGGCTGGCCAGCAGAGCGTCGTGGCCGAGCAGCAGGCCCAGGCGGATCGCAGTCGGGTAGGCGTCGTTGGTGGACTGCGCCATGTTCACGTCGTTGTTCGGGTGCAGCTGTTTGTAATCGCCTTTTTCCAGGCCCATGGCTTCCAGGGCGATGTTGGCGATCACTTCGTTGGCGTTCATGTTGGTCGACGTACCGGCGCCGCCCTGAATCATGTCGACGACGAACTGCTCGTGGAAGTCGCCACGGATCACGCGGGCACAGGCTTCGCTGATGGCTGCGTGCTTGGTCGCGTTGAGGTGACCCAACTGATGGTTTGCGTCAGCCGCCGCCTGCTTGACCATGGCCAGGGCCACGACCAGTTTCGGGTAGTGCGAGATCGGCACGCCGGAAAGGTGGAAGTTATTCACTGCGCGCAGGGTCTGGATACCGTAATACGCATTGGAAGGTACTTCGAGAACACCGAGCAGGTCTTTTTCGATGCGCGATGATGCAGGCGAGGACATGATAGAGATAATCTCAGAATGGACACGGAAAGTGTCGGAACGCTGCTGATACTGGGCTTTGCGAGTAATATTGACCAATGCTGTTAAACGCTGCCCTATGCCGCAACGGCATAATGTAGCTGTGACGATCTGGTTGTGACGGGCGTATGCAGGTACCGTAACAAACCTGACACTTCATTCTTTCTATTGGGATCGGACTGTGGGAGCGAATTCATTCGCGAAAGCGGTGTGTCAGGTGCCAATGATTTCGACATTGCTGGCCCCTTCGCGAATGAATTCGCTCCCACAGGGTTCGTACCTACAAGGTGAGTATCGAGGACACCATGAATCTGGAAAGCAAATGGCTGGAGGACTTCAGCGCTCTGGCCGCCACTCGCAGCTTTTCCCAGGCGGCGGAGCGGCGTTTTGTTACCCAGCCAGCTTTCAGCCGACGCATTCGCAGTCTGGAAGCAGCGCTTGGGCTGACCCTGGTCAATCGCTCGCGCACGCCCGTCGAGCTGACGGCGGCAGGCCAGCTGTTTCTGGTGACCGCGCGCACGGTGGTCGAACAGCTGGGCGAAGTGCTCAGGCATTTGCATCATCTGGAAGGCGGCCAGGGGGAAGTCATCCAGGTGGCGGCGGCGCATTCCCTGGCGTTGGGCTTCTTTCCGCGCTGGATCGCCCAGCTGCGCAACGACGGCCTGAATATCGCCACGCGCCTGGTGGCCACCAACGTCGGCGAAGCGGTGCATGCTCTGCGTGAGGGTGGCTGCGACCTGATGCTGGCGTTCTACGATCCGGATGCCGCCTTGCAGATGGACAGCGAGATTTTCCCGTCGCTGCACCTGGGCCACACCGAAATGCTGCCTGTCTGTGCGGCGCACGCCGATGGTCGGCCGCTGTTTGATCTGGAAAGCGATGCCAGCGTGCCGTTGCTGGCTTATAGCGCCGGAGCCTTTCTCGGTCGTTCGGTGAACCTGTTGCTGCGCCAACGCAATCTGCGTTTTACCACTGTCTATGAGACCGCCATGGCCGACAGCCTCAAAGGCATGGCGCTGGAAGGATTGGGTATAGCGTGGGTGCCGCGGCTGAGTATTTCCGCGGAACTGGCTCGCGGCGAGCTGGTGGTCTGCGGCGGGTTGCAGTGGCATGTGCCGCTGGAGATCCGACTGTACCGCTGTGCGCTGGTGCGCAAGGCCAATGTGCGTCTGCTGTGGCGCAAGTTGGAGCAGGCCGGCGACCTCTGATCGCAGTGAAGAAGGTGCGTGGTTTCCTACATATTCAAATGGAGAGGACTACGTTTCCGGGTGCTGCGGTCTGGATGTTTTTACCTCGGCAGCCCTGTAGTTTTTGATTCGAGCGGCCTGCCATGGTAGCGGGCGCGCAGGTTCAAAACTCTATAAGGATACCCACATGGCAAGGAAGCCTGTGAAGTTGTATGTGTTTTATCACGATGATGTCGATGCCGGGATACGTCGGATCGTGCCGCGCAATTACCTGCAAGGCTGTGTTCTTGAACTGGAGAAAATCGCCGACCGCGAGTTCATCGTTGAATATCCGGGTTCCGTGCCGGGGATGACTGATATTGATTACAAGGGCCATGAAGGCATTGCGCTGAAAGACTGGAGCCGTCGCGTCAAGGCGTTTGCCGGGCAGCACGGCTTGTCATTGGACAGGACCCATCGTTATTTGCTGATTACCGGCGACAAGCTGAACGAGTCGGTCCTGGGGGTGACCTACATGGGGCATTACGCGGTGATTGCTTCCCTGTATTCCTACCAGGTCATCGCCCATGAACTGGGCCATAGCTTCGGTGCGACCCATGAGGATGCCGAGTTGCAGTACAACTCGTTCGGACTTGTCTGTGAAACTTATGTCTACCCGGATCGCAATGCTGGCCGGGCAAATTGTTACCAGTACAGCCTCAAGAACCGCCAGAATATTGCTGCCTTTCTGGGAGCGGTAGACTGAGATCGTTGCCGGCTCAGCGGGCTCGAACGGATGCTGACGTTTCCCGCTGACTAATGGTCGCCAAGGGGGCTGTCTTCGCGCCGCTTTACGGTATACTGCGCGGCCTTTGGCCGGTCCGACCGGTCATTATTCGTACAGCAAGCCACGCCGGTCCTCCCGCGTGGCTTGTTTGTTTTTTGATGCGCCTGCGGGCGCCCGATGAGAGGCACGACGATGAGCGCACTGGTTGGCGTGATCATGGGCTCCAAGTCCGATTGGTCCACCCTTAGCCACACCGCCGATATGCTGGAAAAGCTCGGCATTCCGTACGAAGTCAAAGTGGTTTCGGCCCACCGTACGCCGGACCTGCTGTTCCAGTACGCCGAACAGGCCGAGGAACGCGGGATCGAGGTGATCATCGCCGGTGCCGGTGGTGCAGCTCACCTGCCGGGCATGTGCGCGGCCAAGACCCATCTGCCAGTGCTGGGCGTGCCAGTGCAGTCGTCGATGCTGTCCGGTGTCGATTCGCTGCTGTCCATCGTGCAGATGCCTGCCGGTATTCCGGTTGCCACCCTCGCCATCGGCAAGGCTGGCGCGATCAACGCCGCGCTGCTGTCGGCCAGCATCCTGGGCGCCAAGCACCCGCAATTCCACGCAGCGCTGAAGAAATTCCGCACTGAGCAGACAGACAACGTCCTGGACAATCCAGACCCGCGCGACGCCTGAGGTTTTTCCATGAAGATCGGTGTAATCGGTGGCGGCCAGTTGGGTCGCATGTTGGCCCTGGCAGGTACGCCGCTGGGGATGAATTTCGCTTTTCTCGACCCCGCGCCGGACGCTTGTGCCGCGACCCTGGGTGAGCATCTGCGTGCCGATTACGGCGATCAGGATCATCTGCGCCAATTGGCCGATGAAGTTGACCTGGTGACCTTCGAGTTCGAAAGCGTTCCAGCCGAAACGGTCGCCTTCCTGTCGCAGTTCGTGCCGGTCTACCCGAGCGCCGAGGCGTTGCGCATTGCCCGTGACCGCTGGTTCGAGAAGAGCATGTTCAAGGACCTGGGCATTCCCACCCCCGAGTTCGCCGATATCCAGTCCCAGGCCGACCTGGACGCTGCGGTCGCCCGCATCGGTCTGCCTGCGGTACTGAAAACCCGCACTCTCGGTTATGACGGCAAGGGCCAGAAGGTCCTGCGTACTGCCGCTGATGTGGTCGGTACCTTCGCCGAGCTGGGCAGCGTGCCTTGCCTGCTTGAAGGCTTCGTACCATTCACGGGTGAGGTGTCGCTGATCGCGGTACGTGCCCGTGATGGGGAGACCCGTTTCTATCCGTTGGTGCACAACACCCACGACAACGGCATCCTGCGCCTGTCCATCGCCAGCACTGATCACCCGTTGCAGGGCCTGGCCGAAGACTATGTTGGACGTGTACTGCACAAGCTCGATTACGTCGGCGTGCTGGCATTCGAGTTCTTCGAAGTCGATGGCGGCCTCAAGGCCAACGAAATCGCCCCGCGTGTGCACAACTCCGGGCACTGGACCACCGAGGGCGCCGAGTGCAGCCAGTTCGAAAACCACCTGCGGGCGGTAGCGGGCCTGCCATTGGGTTCGACGGCCAAGGTCGGCGAGAGCGCGATGCTCAACTTCATCGGTGAAGTGCCTGCGGTCGAGCAGGTCATTGCCATCGACGATTGCCATCTGCATCACTACGGCAAGGCGTTCAAGGTTGGCCGCAAGGTCGGTCATGCCACCGTACGCAGCGCCGATCGCGCGACCCTGGATCGTCAGGTCAAGCTGGTCGAGGCTTTGATCAGGGGTTGATCGAGACTATAAGTCGGCCTTGTGTAGATACCTGTGGGACCGGCTTGAGCCGGGAACGCGTCTTCCCGGCTGAAGCCGGTCCCACAGGGTGTTCACAAAGTCGGTCTTATAGGGCCCAATATTGAACCATTGCGCTCTCAAAGCTCTCTGATAGCGTGCAGCCATTGGCTGACCAGGCTTCAGCTTGATCACTTTATTCAGAGGAACATCGCATGGGTATCATCGGAACCATTTTCATTGGCTTGATCGTTGGCCTGCTGGCGCGGTTCCTGAAACCGGGCGATGACAGTATGGGCTGGATCATGACCATTCTGCTGGGCATCGGCGGTTCGCTGGCGGCCACTTATGGCGGCCAGGCGCTGGGTATCTATCAGGCAGGGCAGGGCGCAGGCTTCCTCGGTGCGCTGGTCGGCGCGATCGTTCTGCTGGTCATCTATGGCATGATCAAAAAGAACTGATTTCCCCTCATCTTGCGCTCTGCGTGGACCCACGCAGGGCGCTAAGATAGCCGGCAATTTCAACTCCCCTTTGCCGAGCCCCCTCATGCGTCGTCTTTTCTTTATTTCCCTGTTACTGGTGTCCGGGCTGGTGCATGCCGAACTTCCGGAAACCGACTGGCTGGAACTGATGCCCAAGTCGGACCAGAAAGCCCTCGAAGCCATGCCCGAAATCGACCACAACTCGCCCGAGGCGCAGGGTCGCTTTGACAGCAAGGGTGGCCTGAAACAGGCCAAGGGCCTGCCTGCGGTGATGTATTCGACCAAGACCGTGGCGGCAATGGACGGCAGGAATATTCGTCTGGGCGGCTATCCGGTGCCGCTGGAGACCGATGCCAAGGGCCGCAGCACGCTGTTCTTTCTCGTGCCTTACCCTGGCGCCTGCATTCATGTCCCGCCACCGCCGCCCAATCAGATGGTGCTGGTGCGTTATCCAAAGGGCTTGAAGCTGGACGATATCTACACGCCGCTGTGGGTGGTCGGCACGCTGAAGGTCGAGAAAGTCAGTAATGACCTGGCCGATGCGGCATACGCACTGGATGCGGGCAAGGTCCGCGTCGTTACCGAAGCGGACCTTTAAGCGAAGCCGGTTATAACGGCTCGGACCAGATACTCACGCCCATGACCTGCATGGCGCCCGGCTCAATGACGGCTACGTCTTCGAGAACGTTGGCCGTCTCGATGCAGACCATGCCTTGCCAACCGTCGGCTGCCATATCGCTGAAAGTTGCGGTCTTGGCGATCCAGGGGTTCCAGATCACCGCCGATTGCGAGCCGCTGGCGCGGATGAAGATACGCCGGTTCCAGACCGGATCATTGATCGCCAGGTGCTCCGGCGTGTCGAGGTAAATACGGTCGGTTTCGCCGCTGAAGGTCAGGGCGCCGGACTGCTGGCGTTCTTCTTCCCAGCTTTGCAGGGTGTCGAGGTAATCGAGGCCGTCGAGGCCTTCGACGCTGATCTGATGCACATCGCTCACTGCGAAGTACGTGTGCAGCGCCTGACTCAAGGTCACGGCTGCGTCGCCCGCGTTATAGCTGACCAGGCTGACGTTCAGCGCGTGATCCATACGGATGCTCAGCTTCAACGCAACATTATGCGGCCAGCCCGGCAATTTGCCTTCGGCCTGGGGCTGAATGAAGTCGATCAGCAGGGCGTCGCCGTCCAGGCCCATGCCCATCAATTCCCAGTTCAGCGCGCGCACTTCGCCGTGTGCCTTGGCCGGCTCGGCGCTCTGGCGCATGGCCTGGACGCTGTCCGGGTTGCGCTCAAGGTTGCCGAACCAGGGCCAGCACACCGGCATGCCGCCACGAATGGCCTTGCCTTGCTTGAATACGGCCGAGGGATTGGACCAGATCAACGGCTCGTGGCCGTCGCGCTTGTAGCTGACGATGTGCGCGCCCTGTTGGGCAATCACCAGCTCCGCACCGTCATGGCGGATTCTCCAGGCGTTCAGTTCACCCAGCTGGATGGATTCGACTTCAGGTTGGGCTATGGACATGTAACCTTCTCTCTTTCTTTATCGACGTGCCGGGACCGAGCGTGTACGACCGCTGCCATCGATGGCGACGAAGACGAAGACCGCTTCGGTCACTTTGCGCCATTCGCTGGACAGGGGGTCGTCGCTCCAGACTTCGACCATCATCTGGATCGAGCTGCGGCCGATTTCCAGGGTCTGGGTATAGAAGGACAGTTGTGCGCCTACTGCGACCGGGACCAGAAAGGCCATGCGGTCAATCGCGACGGTCGCCACGCGGCCGCCGGCGACGCGGCTGGCCATTGCGGTGCCAGCCAGGTCCATCTGGGATACCAGCCAGCCGCCGAAGATGTCGCCGAAACCATTGGTTTCACGGGGCAATGCGGTGATTTGCAGGGCAAGGTCGCCTTGCGGGATGGGATCTTCTTGTTCTAGCTCGATCATGCCTAGGGTGCCTCTGACCCATGACTCTTGGTGTTCTTGCTGCGGTTGAAAGGCGCCAGTCAATACGATTCATGTGAACCTGATGCGTTCACTACTGATGGCCGCGCTTAAGGGAGAAACTCTGCCAAGACGGCTCTGGAAGTGGCCTTGGCACAGCTTCTGCGGAAACAGGATTCGCTACGTTTTCACCCAACCCTGTCTAGCCCGGCGGTTGCCGAGTATATCGGGCGAGACGTCACAGGACGACTGTCGGGTATGGTTTTCGGCCCGTCGGCCGCTTATGGCTGTGTGCTTTTTGAAACAATTTGCTATCGTGCCGGACCTGTTCAAGGCTACAGCGCTTCTTTTGTACGCAATTTTGGTGCCGATATACCCATTGGCCGAAATAATCTTGCCCGCAAACCGTTCGGTTATCCCCGACGCTGCTGATGGCCAGCAAACTCAAAAGTGCCTCACAGAGAAACCATTTTCATGTCTTCCGTGCCTTCAAGTAACGCGCAGCAGTCGCGCCCATTGACCCGTAATGACTACAAGACGCTGTCGCTGTCCGCGCTGGGCGGTGCCCTTGAGTTCTACGACTTCATCATTTTCGTGTTCTTCGCGGCGGTGGTCGGCAAGCTGTTCTTCCCGGTGGATATGCCCGAGTGGCTGCGCATGATGCAGACCTTCGGCATCTTTGCCGCCGGTTACCTGGCCCGTCCGTTGGGTGGCATTGTCATGGCGCACTTCGGCGACCTGCTGGGCCGCAAGAAAATGTTCACCCTGAGCATTTTCCTCATGGCCGTGCCGACGTTGATAATGGGCTTGCTGCCGACCTACGCGCAGATCGGCCTGTGGGCTCCGATGTTGCTGCTGTTGATGCGCATCATCCAGGGCGCGGCCATCGGTGGTGAAGTGCCGGGCGCCTGGGTGTTCGTCTCCGAACACGTTCCGGCGCGGCATATCGGCTACGCCTGCGGCACCCTGACCAGTGGCCTGACGGCAGGGATCCTCCTCGGTTCGTTGGTTGCGACCCTGATCAACAGCCTGTATAGCCCGGTGGAAGTATCGGACTACGCCTGGCGGATCCCTTTCCTGCTCGGCGGTGTCTTTGGTCTGCTGTCGGTTTACCTGCGCCGCTGGTTGCACGAGACCCCGGTCTTCGCTGAGCTGCAATTGCGCAAGCAACTGGCCGAAGAGGTACCGCTCAAGGCCGTGCTGCGTGACCATCGTGGTGCGGTGGTAATCTCGATGCTGCTGACCTGGCTGCTCTCGGCAGGCGTGGTGGTGGTGATCCTGATGACCCCGACACTGCTGCAGACGCCTGTGTATGGCTTCTCGGCGGCCACTGCCCTCAAGGCCAACAGCCTGGCGATCGTGTTCCTGAGCCTGGGTTGCATCGGTGCCGGTGCCCTGGCTGACCGCTTTGGCGCTGGACGGGTGTTCCTGTTCGGCGGCCTGGGGCTGTTGCTAAGCTCGTGGACTTTCTATCACACGGTCGCGGCCAGCCCTGACCTGCTGTTCCCGCTGTATGCCCTGACCGGCCTGTTTGTCGGCACCATCGGGGCGGTACCTTACGTGATGGTCAAAGCGTTCCCGCCGAAGGTGCGCTTCACCGGGCTGTCGTTCTCCTACAACCTGGCCTATGCGATTTTCGGCGGCCTGACGCCGATGGTGGTCACGCTGATGCTCAAGACCAGCCCCATGGGACCGGCCTGGTATGTGGCCATACTGTGCGGTCTGGGCGTAGGAATCGGCCTGTATCTGCTGGCAAAAGAGCGCCGCTGAAACATCGCGTTTCACTCTGGCTGCAAAAAAGGGCTGTCCAGCGCCGGTCGTTGGATGGCCTTTCATTTAACTGTCACAAACTATTCATAGAGTGTTCATCCGGCAAACCAAGACCGAGCACCGGACTATTCATTTTTGTTGCCAGGAGATTGGCATGACACTCAAGAGTTTGATAACCGCACTGGCTTTCAGCATCGCCGGGGTTATCGCCACCAACGCGGTTGCTGTCGTCGACCCTGCCATTGCGTCCTACGTAAAAAAGCCGGGTGTGTCAGGCAATCTGTCCAGTGTTGGTTCGGATACGCTCGCCAATCTCATGACGCTGTGGGCCGAGGCCTATAAAAAGGAATATCCGAGCGTCAACATTCAGGTCCAGGCGGCCGGTTCTTCCACCGCCCCACCGGCCTTGACCGAAGGTACCGCCAACCTTGGGCCGATGAGCCGCAAGATGAAAGACGGCGAGTTGTCGGCATTCGAACAGAAACACGGTTACAAGCCGACGGCGATTCCGGTAGCAGTGGATGCCCTGGCGATCTTCGTGCACAAGGACAACCCCATCAAGGGCCTGACCATGCGCCAGGTGGACGCGATTTTTTCCGCGACCCGCCTGTGCGGTGCCAGGAATGAGGTCAAGACCTGGGGCGACCTGGGCGTGACCGGTGCCTTGGCCATCAAGCCGGTGCAGTTGTTCGGACGCAATTCGGTATCAGGCACTTACGGCTATTTCAAGGAAGAGGCGCTGTGCAAGGGTGACTTCAAGGCCAACGTCAATGAACAGCCGGGGTCGGCCTCAGTGGTGAGCTCGATCAGCAGTTCACTCAACGGTATCGGTTATTCGGGGATTGGCTACAAGACTTCCAGCGTGCGCACGGTGCCTCTTGCCCGACAGGAAGGCGGCGAGTATGTCGAGGACAACGAGGTCAACGCGCTCAATGGCACCTATCCACTGGCACGTTTCCTTTATCTCTACGTGAACAAGGCGCCGAACAAGCCTCTGGCACCACTGGAGGCTGAGTTCGTCAAGCTGGTGTTGTCGCGCCAAGGCCAGGAAGTGGTGACTAAAGACGGTTATATTCCCCTGCCGGCCAAGGTCGTCAGCAAGGCGCTGGCTGATCTGGGGTTGTAGCTGTAGAGGTATGAGTCATGTGGGGCCGGCTTGCGCCGGGAAGGCGGTTTTCCGACTGAAGCGGGTCGCACAGATGTCATTCGTTCGTTCCGTTGCCGTAATCATTGGGCGACGGGTTTTTTTGCGTCATTACTCCGTAATGTTTTTGTCACATGTAATCTCTAAGGTGTGCGGATGAATGAGCTGGCCAACTCCACAATGACTCAGGATTCGTCACCGCAGCGCATCGACTTCAATACTCCGGAGCTAAAACGCAAGCGTCGTGTTCGTGCCTTGAAAGATCGCCTGACCCGTTGGTATGTCGCCATCGGTGGCCTCGCCGTGCTCGCCGCAATTACCCTGATCTTCTTTTACCTGGCCTATGTGGTAGCACCGCTGTTTCAGGGCGCCACGCTGAGCAGCGCCAACGAGCTCACCCCTGGCTGGTTACAGGACAGTGGCAAACCGCTGATGCTCTCCCTTGAGGAGCAGAATCAGGTGGCCATGCGTATCTCCGACAAGGGTGAGGTAGTCTTCTTCAATCTGGATGATGGCGCGCTGCTCAAGCGCATCAGCCTGCCGTTGCCCGCAGGCACTTACGTCAGCTCCATCGCCCAGGATCAGCCAGGTTCGGCGCTGGTCGCGCTGGGGTTGTCCAATGGTCAGGTACTGGTGCTCAGGCACACTTATCCCATTTCCTACCCGGACAACAAGAAAACCATCACGCCGACCATTGCCTGGCCCTATGGTATCGCGCCGATAGCGCTGGATGACGAAGGCCGGCCGGTTGAGCACATCAGCCTCAACGCGGGGGTGAATTCCTTGCTGCTGGCGGGGACCACCGGGTCGCAGCTGCATGTGCTGGCCCTGGAACAGAAGGAAAACCTGCTGACCGGCGATACGGCGATCCAACAGGTCAGCATCGAATTGCCGCAAGTCTCGGCCGTTGTCAAAGCCGTCTATATCGATCCGCGCCAGCAATGGCTGTACGTGATCAATGGGCGCGCCCAGGCGGACGTCTTCAATCTGCGCGACCGTACGCTCAATGGCCGTTACAAGCTGGTCGAGGATGCCAATACTGAAATTACCGCCAGCGCCCAACTGGTCGGCGGCGTTTCCCTGTTGCTCGGCAACTCACGGGGTGGTCTGGCGCAATGGTTCATGGCCCGTGATACCGACGGTGAACAGCGCCTGATGCATATTCGCGACTTCCAGCTGGGCACGACACCGATCGCGCAGATTAGCGCCGAGCAGCGACGCAAAGGCTTTATTGCCCTGGACGTGACCGGTGCCCTGGGGGTGTTCCACAGCACCGCTCACCGCACCCTGTTGACTGAGCAGGTCGCGAACGGTGCTGGCGTGCTGGCCATGTCGCCGCGCGCGGACCGGGTTATCCTCGAAGCCGCCGGCAAGCTGCAGCCGATGACACTGAAGAATCCGCATCCGGAAGTGTCCTGGAGCGCGTTGTGGGGCAAGGTCTGGTACGAGAACTACGATTCGCCGCAGTACGTTTGGCAGTCCACCGCTTCCAACAGTGATTTCGAACCCAAGCTGAGCCTGGCGCCGCTGACCTACGGCACGTTGAAGGCCGCGTTTTACGCCATGATCCTTGCCGCCCCCCTGGCGATTGCCGCTGCGATCTACACCGCTTACTTCATGGCGCCCGGGATGCGCCGCAAGGTCAAGCCGGTGATCGAGTTGATGGAGGCCATGCCTACGGTCATTCTCGGCTTCTTTGCCGGTCTGTTTCTGGCGCCTTACCTGGAAGCTCACCTGCCGGGTGTCTTCAGCCTGCTGCTGTTTACCCCTCTGGGCATTCTGCTGGCGGGTTTTGCCTGGAGCCGCTTGCCGGATTCCATTCGCCTGCGTGTGCCCGATGGCTGGGAGAGCGCGATCCTGATCCCGGTCGTGCTGCTGGTGGGCTGGGCGTCGCTGGGCATGAGTTCGCATCTGGAGAACTGGTTCTTTGGCGGCGACATGCGCCAGTGGATCACCGATGACCTGAAGATTACCTATGACCAGCGCAACGCGCTGGTAGTGGGCCTGGCCATGGGTTTTGCGGTGATCCCGAATATCTATTCGATTGCCGAAGACGCTATTTTCAGCGTGCCGCGCGGCCTGACCCTGGGCTCGCTGGCGCTTGGCGCCACGCCCTGGCAGACCTTGACCCGGGTGGTGATCCTGACCGCCAGCCCCGGCATCTTTTCGGCGCTGATGATCGGTATGGGGCGTGCCGTTGGCGAAACCATGATTGTGCTCATGGCCACGGGCAACACGCCGATCATGGATATGAACCTGTTCGAAGGCATGCGTACTCTGGCCGCCAACGTCGCCGTGGAAATGCCGGAGTCGGAAGTGGGTGGCAGCCACTATCGCGTGCTGTTCCTGGCTGCACTGGTGTTGCTGGTCTTCACCTTTGTGATGAACACCCTGGCAGAGCTGATTCGTCAGCGCCTGCGCAAAAAATACTCGTCTCTTTAAGGCCACCAAAAAGGAAATTGGGCGTCAGTGAAACAGAACTCCCTCAAGAGCTGGATCAAAAGCGGTGCTCCCGGCGTCTGGATGAGTGCGGGTGCCGTATCCATCGCCGTGATCATGACCCTGGGCCTGCTGCTGATCATTGCCGTACGTGGCCTGGGGCACTTCTGGCCGGCTGACCTGCTTGCCGCGCAATACACGGTGCCGGGCCTGCAGGCGCAGCCGGTGATTGGTGAGGTGGTGCAGCAGGAACTGGTACCTCGGGCGCGGCTCAAGGCTGTGGGCATGCCGGTATCCGATCAGGGACCGGAGTTGATGACCCGTGAACTGCTGAAGGTCGGCAATCGTGACAGCAACCCCAGCGATTTCACCTGGGTGGTTGGCGAGTGGCTGAGCGATCAGCAACGTCCTGCCGAGTTGATGACCCTTGAGCGGCGCGAGTGGGGCAATTTCTACGGCTACCTGGTAAACGTCAAGGAAGGTGGCAAGGTCATTGCTCAAGGACAGGCCGCGTGGCCGATCCTGCAAGAGCGAATCAAGCGCGTGGCCGATCTGGCCGATCAATTGAACAAGCTTGAAAAGAAAGACATCGGTGCTATCAACCACAGCATCGAACAGTTGCGCCTGGAACGGCGCAAGCTGGAGCTGCAGGGCACGCTCGATGCCGCTGCACAGGCGGACCTGGACAGCGAGCGTGCCGAACTGGATGCCCGCTACAAAGTCATCGAGGCGCAGTTGGGCGGCCTGCACGAAGCGGTCAGCCGTGACAGTCTGACCGCTCGCGAGGCCGATGGTCGGGAAGTCGAGATCAATTTGGGCAAGGTGGTGCACGCCTATCAGCCCAATGCCATGGGCACTGCCGCCAAGGTGAGTTTCTACTTCAGCAAACTGTGGGAATTTCTCAGCGAAGACCCCCGTGAAGCCAATACCGAAGGCGGCATCTTCCCGGCGATTTTCGGCACCGTGATGATGACCATGATCATGGCGATCATTGTTACGCCGTTTGGCGTGCTGGCCGCGATCTATCTGCGCGAATACGCACGGCAAGGACCGGTTACCCGGCTGATCCGTATTGCCGTGAACAACCTGGCAGGGGTGCCGGCCATTGTCTATGGCGTGTTCGGCCTGGGCTTTTTCGTCTATGTACTGGGCGGCTCGATTGACCGGTTGTTCTTTGCCGAGTCCTTGCCCGCGCCGACCTTCGGTACGCCGGGCCTGTTGTGGGCCTCGCTGACCCTGGCGCTGCTGGCCGTCCCCGTGGTGATAGTCGCTACCGAGGAAGGCCTGGCGCGTATTCCTCTGACCATCCGCGAAGGCTCGCTGGCATTGGGCGCGACCAAGGCCGAGACGCTGTGGAAGATCGTGCTGCCCATGGCCACTCCGGCCATGATGACCGGCCTGATTCTCGCCGTCGCCCGTGCCGCCGGTGAAGTCGCACCGCTGATGCTGGTAGGGGTGGTCAAGCTGGCGCCGTCGCTGCCAGTGGATGGCAACTACCCTTATCTGCATCTGGATCAGAAGATCATGCACCTGGGTTTCCATATTTATGACGTCGGCTTCCAGAGCCCCAACGTCGAAGCCGCACGGCCGCTGGTGTACGCCACTGCGCTGTTGCTGGTGCTGGTGATAGCCCTGCTCAACCTGTCGGCCGTAGCGATCCGCAATCATCTGCGTGAGAAGTACAAAGCGTTGGACAGCTGATCGAAATGGCCGCGCCTGCGCGGTCGACCCTAATGAAGGTTTGGCATAGGGAGGACTCGATGCCGCAAGACACTCACACCCCAGGCATCAATATGTCGGCCTTGAGGCGCAACAAGGCTGAGGTGGGCATGGCCGAGGAAACCATCGCCATTGAAGTGCCTGGCCTGAACCTGTTTTACGGCGGCAAGCAGGCGCTGTTCGACATTGGCCTGAACATACCCAAGCAGCGCGTGACGTCGTTCATCGGCCCGTCTGGCTGCGGCAAGTCGACATTGCTGCGCACCTTCAATCGCATGAACGATCTGGTGGATGGCTGTCGCGTAGAGGGCGTTATCAATCTCTATGGCCACAATATTTATCGCAAGGGCGAGGACGTTGCGGAACTGCGGCGTCGCGTCGGCATGGTGTTCCAGAAGCCTAACCCGTTTCCCAAGACCATCTACGAAAACGTGGTCTACGGTTTGCGCATCCAGGGCATCAATAAAAAGCGCGTACTCGATGAAGCGGTCGAGTGGGCTTTGAAGGGCGCTGCCTTGTGGGAGGAGGTCAAGGACCGCCTGCACGAGTCGGCGTTGGGGTTGTCCGGTGGCCAGCAGCAGCGTCTGGTGATCGCCCGGACTATCGCCGTGGAGCCGGAAGTCCTGCTGCTCGACGAACCCTGTTCGGCTCTTGATCCGATTTCGACGTTAAAAGTCGAAGAGCTGATCTACGAACTGAAATCCAAATACACCATTGTGATCGTTACCCACAACATGCAGCAGGCGGCACGGGTTTCTGATTACACAGCTTTCATGTACATGGGCAAGTTGGTCGAGTTCGGTGACACGGATACGTTGTTCACCAACCCGGCGAAGAAACAGACTGAAGACTACATTACCGGTCGTTACGGCTAGGACGTGCTTCGTCAGCCCTGAACCACCGCTGCGTTTTCGCACTTAACCGGACGTTCCAAGGACACCGAGCATGATCCATAAAGACAGCCATACCCATCACATCTCTCAACAATTCAACGCCGAGCTGGAAGACGTTCGCAGCCATCTGCTCGAAATGGGTGGTCTGGTCGAGAAGCAGGTCAACGATGCCGTGACGGCGTTGATCGAAGCCGACTCGGGCCTGGCCCAGCGGGTTCGTGAAGTCGACGACCGCATCAACCAGATGGAGCGCAACATCGACGAAGAATGCCTGCGCATTCTCGCCCGCCGTCAGCCAGCGGCTTCCGACCTGCGCCTGATCATCAGCATTTCCAAGTCGGTGATCGACCTGGAGCGCATCGGTGACGAGTCCACCAAGATCGCCCGTCGTGCCATTCAACTGTGCGAAGAAGGCGAATCGCCGCGTGGTTACGTGGAAGTGCGTCATATCGGCGACCAGGTACGCAACATGGTTCGTGATGCCCTGGACTCGTTCGCCCGTTTCGACGCTGAGCTGGCGCTGTCGGTCGCCCAGTACGACAAGGTCATCGACCGCGAGTACAAGACCGCCCTGCGCGAGCTGGCCACCTATATGATGGAAGATCCGCGCTCGATCTCTCGCGTACTCAACGTGATCTGGGTCCTGCGTTCGCTGGAGCGTATTGGCGACCATGCGCGCAACATCTCCGCATTGGTGATCTACCTGGTACGTGGCACCGACGTGCGTCACCTGGGCCTCAAGCGCATGAAGGAAGAAGTGCACGGTATCAGCAGCGACGAAAGCGCTAATGTTCCGGGCGACGCTGACGATAAGTAATATTGCCTGCGAGAAAAAGCCCAGCGCATTGCTGGGCTTTTTTCGTTATAAAGGTCCCCTAATTTCAGTCGCCCGGCATTTAAATGCGTCGGCGGCTCATTCAGTTTAGACGCTGGCTTTGCGCCAGCGTTATGCTTGCCGAATTAAAGGGCGTGGGTAGTATCAACCAAAGTTGTGGTAACACGCCCGCAGGAGCGTCGATGAGTAAAGTCAGTGTATTGATCGTGGATGACGCGACTTTCATTCGCGATCTGGTTAAAAAAGGTCTGCGTAATTATTTCCCCGGCATTCATACCGATGACGCCGTCAACGGCCGCAAGGCTCAGGTTCTCCTGACCCGTGAGGTCTACGACCTGATTCTGTGCGACTGGGAAATGCCGGAAATGTCCGGAATGGAACTGTTGACCTGGTGCCGCCAGCAAGACAACCACCTCAAGACCGTACCCTTCATCATGGTTACCAGCCGTGGCGATAAAGAGAACGTGGTGCAGGCCATTCAGGCCGGCGTCAGCGACTTCGTGGGCAAGCCGTTCACCAACGAACAGCTGCTGACCAAGGTCAAGAAAGCCTTGGCCAAGGTCGGTAAGCTCGATGCTGTGATGAGCACCGCGCCGCAGCGTATGAGTTCGCCACTGAATGACTCGCTCAACGCCCTCACCGGCGGCAAGGCCGAAGTGCTCAAGCCAGCCGGTGGCGGCATTGCCAACCCACCGCCGGTGCCAAGCCCTGAGGTCAAGACAGCCGCCCCTGCCGGACGTGGCCAGGGCCAGTTGCGCCTGCCAAGCGGCAATCAGCCGTGCATCATCAAGGCACTGACCCTCAAAGAGGCGTCGCTGCTGGTCAAGCGCAATGAGAAGCTGCCGCAGATCCTGGAAAGCGCCGTGCTTGATCTGGAGCAGGGCGAGAACGCCGAGATTGCCCGCCTGAACGGCTACGTGCACGGCATCGTCGCATTCGAACCCAAGCCCGACAGTGACTGGCTGCAGATCACCTTCCGCTTTGTCGACCAGGATGCGCAGAAGCTCGACTACCTGTCGCGCCTGATCGCCCGTGGTACGGCTCAGAAGCACTTCGTCCCCGGGGCCTGACGGCCTCGGAAACCTCTATGGGACCGGCTTCAGCCGGGAAGGCGCCTTCCCGGCTGAAGCCGGTCCCACAGGTCTGAGATAAGCCTCGCTCCAACGGTGTTCACGCAAGCTGTTTTGGCGTGCATTCCTTGACGCTCCTTCTGTTGCCGATTGAAACCGCTGCATCCCAATCCTTACAGATCACTGTTAGGCTTGCCTCAATTCTCTTACAGGCCAGTCTCCCTATGCTCCAGCGCCTGACCACCCTCTGTGTTTTGCTGCTGACTGCGCAATCCGCCGCGGCGCTGACCATCTACAAGTACACCGACGCCAATGGCGTGGTTTCCTTTACCGACCGCCCTACGCCCGGTTCCGCCGTGGTGGTGTTTCGCGATCGCATGGTCGAGCACTTCGAACGCCAGGTGCATCTGGATGTAAGGAAAGCCAACGGCATCGACAGCCTGTACGTGCGCAACGATCTGTATGCGCCGGTGGAGGTCGAGCTGAAGCTGTCCGGCCTGCAGAACGTGTTGGGCGCTACCGAGGGCACTCTGCGCCGCGTCCTGCCTGCACGCAGCAACGAGCGGCTGATGGTGCTCAGCCCAAAGGTGCCGGGCAAGGCGATGAGCTACAAGTCCAACCTGACCTACGTGCCTGGGGACCCCCATGGTTCTTCCCTGGCCTATCGCTACCCGCTGCCCTGGGTCGGTGGCCCGTTTCGCCTGAGCCAGGGGCCTAATGGCCGCTACAGTCATTTCGGGGTCAAGAGTCGCTATGCCATGGACATCGCCATGCCCGAGGGCACGCCGATCATCGCGGCGCGGGCCGGGGTGGTGATGAAGATCGAGAATGGCCAGAGCGGGCGTGGTTCGGAACCGTCAGGCAATTTCGTGCGCATCCTGCATGACGACGGCACCATGGGCGTCTACCTGCACCTCAAGCAAGGCTCGGTGAAGGTCAAGGAAGGCGATCATGTCAGCGTGGGTAGCGCCCTGGCGTTGTCGGGCAACACCGGCAACAGCAGTGGCCCGCATCTGCACTTCGTTGTGCAGCGCAACACCGGCCTGGCGCTGGAATCGATTCCCTACGAATTCAACCAGCCGGTGCAGAGCCTGCCCAATTTTGCCGTGGGCGGAAACTAGAGCGCAGCAGATGTACCTGTGGGAGATCCCGACCCGTCTACGACGCCGCGCTGTCACGCAGCAAACACTAACCGGGGCGGGGCGCAAATCTTGTGGGAGCGAATTCATTCGCGAAGAGGCCGTTACATTCGACGCATCTTCATCGCCTTGAACACCGTTTTCGCGAATGAATTCGCTCCCACAGAGTCTTTGTCATTCAGTACGTTGCGCGTTGTTTGATGAGAGCGGATTTATCTGCGAAGAGGCCCGTACATCCGCCACATACTTTTCGACTGGGATGCCATATCGCGGATGAAGCCGCTCCCACAGTCAGGTCAATCGATCTTCAGCACCTTGGCCAGTACGATCTTCGGTCCTTTCATCTTCTTGATGATGATACGCAGGCCTTCGACTTCCATGACTTCCTCTTCTTCCGGTACCCGCTTGAGGGTTTCGTAGATCAGGCCTGCCAGCGTCTCGGCTTCTACGTGGTCCAGATCGATGCCCAGCAGGCGTTCGATCTTGAACAGCGGTGTGTCGCCGCGCACCAGCAGCTTGCCTGGCTGATAGGCAAGGATGCCGCGTTCGGCCTTGCGGTGTTCGTCCTGAATGTCGCCTACCAGTACTTCCAGCACGTCTTCCATGGTCAGGTAGCCCACCACCTTGCCGTCGGCCTCTTCGACCACGGCAAAGTGCGCGGCGCCCTGGCGGAACTGCTCCAGCAGGCGCGACAGCGGCATGTGCTTGGAGACGCGTTCAAGGGGCCGGATCAGTTCCAGCAGATTGAACGACTCGGGAATGTGATCCAGTGCAGCCAGTTCCAGCAACAAATCCTTGATGTGCAGCAGGCCGATGAACTCGTTCTTTTGCGCGTCGTACACCGGGTAGCGGCTGTACTTGTGGCGGCGGAACAGGGCGAGGATTTCCTTGAGCGGGGCGTTGCAATCCAGGGTGATCAGGTCTTCCCGGGAGTTGGCCCAATCGACCACTTCCAGCTCGCCCATCTCCACCGCCGAAGCCAGTACGCGCATGCCCTGATCGCTGGGGTCCTGGCCGCGGCTGGAGTGCAGGATCAGTTTCAGTTCTTCACGGCTGTAGCTGTGCTCGTGATGGGGGCCAGGCTCGCCTTGGCCGGCAATACGCAGGATGCCGTTGGCGCTGGCGTTGAGCAGGTAGATGGCCGGATACATGGCCCAGTAGAACAGGTACAGCGGCACGGCCGTCCACAGGGACAGCAGCTCGGGTTTGCGGATGGCCCAGGATTTGGGAGCCAGCTCGCCGACCACGATGTGCAGATAGGAGATCACGAAGAAGGCGGTGAAGAACGACGCGCCCTTGATGATTTCCGGGGAAGTCACGCCCACGGCGGCGAGCACGGGCTCAAGCAGGTGGGCGAAAGCCGGCTCACCGACCCAGCCAAGGCCCAGGGAAGCCAGGGTAATACCCAGCTGGCAGGCCGACAGATAGGCGTCCAGCTGGCTGTGTACGGTGCGCAGGATGTGTCCGCGCCAGCCGTTCTTCTCGGCGATGGCTTCCACTCGGGTGGAGCGCAGCTTGACCATGGCGAACTCTGCAGCAACGAAGAAACCGTTGAGCAGGACCAGAACAAGTGCAAAAAGAATCATGCCGAAGTCGGCGAAAATCGAGGCGATGCTAAGACTAGGGGAAGGGTCCATGGTGGGGTTTTACAGGTTCCGTTTTAATCAAAGAGACGAATGAGGCGTCCAAATTCCTGGGCGCAAGTGGGCCAATGTAGCGGCTGAACGCCAGCTTGCCTAGAGGTGAAAGTGTCGCGCTTTAAACGTTACTCAGCTGAACAGCGGCGAAATGGCAGGTAAAAACGCTGCCCTTGCCCATTACGCTGCTTATCTCCAGCGTGCCACGATGGCGCAGCAGCACGTGTTTGACGATGGCCAGGCCCAGGCCGGTGCCGCCGGTGTTCGAGGCGCGGCTGGAGTCGACGCGGTAGAAGCGTTCGGTCAGGCGCGGCAGATGCTTGGTCTCGATGCCGATCCCGGAATCCTTCACGCTCAGGTGCGCGCCCTTGGCGTCGGTCCACCAGCGGATATGGATCTTGCCCTCGGCCGGGGTGTATTTCACGGCGTTGAAAATCAGGTTGGAGAAGGCACTGCGCAGCTCTGTTTCACTGCCCTTGAGGCGAGCACTGCCTTCGATATCCAGAGTGATTTGCTGATTCTTGTTACCGGACAGGGCCTGGGCATCGCTGGTAATGGTTTGCAACAAAGCGCTGACGACGACCGGCTGATTGTCCGACGGATAGTCCGTCGCCTCGAGCTTGGCCAGTAATAACAGGTCGTTAAGCAGCGTCTGCATGCGCCCGCCCTGCTGGTGCATCTGTTGCAGTGCCCGGACCCAGCGCGGATTAACCTCTTCGACATTGTCGAGCAGGGTTTCCAGGTAGCCGAAAATCACCGTCAGCGGCGTGCGCAATTCGTGGGAGACGTTGGCGACGAAATCTTTGCGCATCTGTTCCAGCTGATGGATGCGCGTGACATCCCGGACCAGCATCAGGTGCTCGTTGTTGCCGTAACGGGTGATCAGCATCTGGATGCGCATCCGGTCGTTGGTTGGCGACGGGATTTCCAGCGGCTCCTGATAGTTTTCCTGGGCGAAGTATTCCTTGAAGCGCGGATGACGCACCAGGTTAGTCACCGGCTGGCCGCTGTCCTGGGGCGTTTTAAGGCCCATCAGGGTTTCGGCGGCGCGATTCCACCATTCCAGGTTGCCTTCGCTGTCGAGCATGATCACTGCGTCGCGCAGGGCGGCGGTGGATTCCTGTACGCGGTCGATAACGGCTTGCAGTCGTCCGCGAACCCTTTGATCGCGGCGTTGCAGGTGATAGATGCTGTCGAACACTTCGCCCCACAGGCCATAACCATCCGGTGGCGGCTCGTCGGCTTTGTGCTTGCTCAGCCAGGCATGAAGGCGCAATAACTGCTTGAGGGTCCAGGCCAGATACAGACCCAGGCCGATGGCCAGGCTCCAGCCATAGTGGCCGCTGATCAGCCCGACCACGAGGCAGCCGGTGATCAGCAGCAACATATGGCGGATCAGGGTGCCATGCCAATTCTGATTCAATTAGGAACGCATCCTTGTCCGGTGTCCGGCGGGCCGTACACACTGTCTGTTCACGCGGGGCTGTCAGCTTTTCGTGGAAAAGCGATAGCCCGTGCCGCGAACGGTTTGTACCAGATTTTCGTAGGCATCGCCGAGGGCTTTGCGCAGGCGCCGGATGTGTACGTCCACCGTACGTTCTTCGACGTAGACGTTGCCGCCCCAGACCTGATCCAGCAACTGGCCACGGGTATAGGCGCGTTCCTGGTGGGTCATGAAGAACTGCAACAGACGGTATTCGGTGGGGCCCATTTCCGCAGGCTTGCCATCGATGGTCACGCGGTGGCTGATCGGGTCGAGCAACAGGCCGCCGACTTCGATCGGCGATTCGCCATCCGTCGGCCCGGCGCGGCGCAGTACGGCCTTGAGACGGGCGACCAGTTCGCGAGGCGAGAACGGCTTGGTGATGTAGTCGTCGGCGCCGACTTCCAGACCCTGGATCTTGTTGTCCTCTTCGCCCTTGGCCGTGAGCATGATGATCGGGATATCCCCGGTCAGCTCGTCACGCTTGAGACGACGGGCCAGCTCGATACCGGAGGTGCCGGGCAGCATCCAGTCGAGCAGGATCAGGTCGGGTTTGCGGTCGACGATGATGGCATGTGCCTGCTGGGAGTTTTCGGCTTCCATGCAGTCATAGCCGGCCATTTCCAGCGCGACGGCGATCATTTCGCGGATGGGCGCTTCGTCGTCAACGATCAGGATGCTCCTGCCGGCCATGCTTGAACCTCTTGTCATTTAACTGTCTTGGGGCGCATTAGATAACGGAATTATTGCAGTCGTGTGACAACTTGCGAGGGCGCTGGCAGTTATAGCCGAGAACGGTCTAAGCTTGGTGACTTGTCCTACAAGAAATTTCATAACAAGAGGATTCATCCGATGCTTAAGTTTTCTTCGACGCTGATGGGCCTGCTGGCCGCCGCCGCATTGGCATCCTCGGGCCTGGCCTTCGCTGCCGAGCCTGCCATGACCAAGGATGGCGTGTTGGTGGACCACAAGGGCATGACCCTCTACACCTTCGACAAGGACACCTCTGCCGGCAAGTCCGTGTGCAATGACGCCTGCGCCACCAACTGGCCGCCATTGACTGCCACGGCGGCTGACAAGGCCTCGGGCGACTGGACCATCATCAAGCGCGACGATGGTGCCTCGCAGTGGGTCTATAAAGGCAAGCCGCTGTACTTCTTCAAGAATGACAAGGCGGCTGGCGACAAGACCGGCGAAGGCAAAGGCGACGTCTGGCACACCGTCAAGCCGTAACCCTGTGGCTGGCCGTCAGTGCACTGCTGACGGTCAGCGCATCGCATAGTCCACGGCTATCCCGGCGAATATCGCCAAGCCCGCCCAATGGTTATGCAGAAACGCCTTGAAGCAGGCGTCCCGGTCGCGCTTGTAGGTGGTCTGGTACTGCCAGACGAAGCACGCGCCAGCCGCTAGCAGCCCCAGCTTGAAATACCCGCCCAGTTCGAAGCTCCAGCCCGCCAGCAACAGGAACACCAGAGCCAGCACCTGCAAGCCAAGAATGATCTGACGGTCGGCCTTGCCGAAGGCGATGGCCGTGGATTTCACCCCGATGCGCAGGTCGTCGTCACGGTCGACCATGGCGTAGTAGGTGTCATAGCCCACGGTCCACGACAGGTTGGCGATATACAGCAGCCAGGCGGCGGCTGGCAGCGTGCCGGTCTCGGCGGTGAAGGCCATGGGGATGCCCCAGGCGAAAGCGGCGCCCAGCACTACCTGTGGATAATTGGTGTAGCGCTTCATGAAGGGATAGCAGGCTGCCAGTGCCACACCACCAAACGACAGCCAGATGGTGGTCTTGTTGGTCAGCAACACCAGCAGGAAGCTCAGGCCGACCAGAATGGCGAACAGCGCCAGGGCTTCTTTCGAGCGGATCTTGCCACTGGCCAGGGGGCGTTGCTCGGTGCGTTTGACGTGGCCGTCCACCTTGCGGTCAGCGAAGTCGTTGATCACGCAGCCTGCCGCGCGCATCAAGAATACCCCCAGCACGAAAATCAGGAAGTTGCCCAGGGACGGCGCGCCCTTGCCGGCGATCCACAGCGCCCACAGTGTCGGCCACAGCAGCAGGTAAATACCGATGGGCTTGTCGATGCGTGTCAGTTGAACGAAGTCCCAGGCGCGGGGATTGAGGCGATTGAGGGATTTGAGCAGGGTCAGGTACATCAGAAGGGCTCCGCATTCTTGATTGCACGTAACAGGTCCGGCAGGAAGATTTCCGCCACCAGCACGCCCAGGTCGCCGCGACTGAAGCACGAGCGACGACCCCACAGGCCCTCGGCACGGTCTTCAGCGGGCAGCCATTGCGCGGGGTAACGACAGGCCTGGAGTTCACCACGATCGAAGGCAGGGTTGCTGAACAGCAACAGGCCCAGGGAGCGCGTACCCAGCTCGCCCATGTTCAGGCCGCTGGCCAGCAAAGCATCCCGCGAAGCGACGCTGCGGGCGAACACCCAGTTCTGGCCATGGCCATGCAGATGCACTTCGCGCGCCCAACCTTCGGTGCCTGCGGGCAAACCGAGGGCCACGCATTCATCATCGCGCAGCAACTGCAAGCCTTCGAACAGCACGGTGATGCTGAAGTGGTCGGCAGACAGGCGGGTGAGGCGGCGGGTCAGGGAGTCCTGGTGGAACAACCAGTGCAGGATCACCGGCTCGCAGGCCGCAGGCATCTGCGCGCGTTCGAACCAGTCGGGAGCAATGAGAGCGGAGGTGGGCTGCATTACGTTAGGCAATAGGGCTGATCGTTGAGGCGGCGAGCTTAGCAGGTCAGACATATCTATTGTGACAAACACACTTGCATCCGCGCGTGCCGGTCAGTACAAGACCCCTGAGCCTGGCGGCAATTGCGGCACCATCGACCGCCGGACAACATACAGCCTGAACCGAGAGAGTTAAGCGATGAAGAAGTGGCAATGCGTTGTCTGTGGCCTGATTTATAACGAAGCCGATGGCTGGCCGGATGACGGTATCGCCCCCGGCACACTTTGGCAGGACGTTCCTGAAGACTGGCTGTGCCCGGACTGCGGCGTCGGCAAGATGGATTTCGAAATGATCGAAATCGCCTGATTTATTGATAAGTTCTGGAGAGTTTCATGAGTGCACCTGTCGTCATCATCGGCACTGGCCTGGCGGGCTATAACCTGGCCCGCGAGTTTCGCAAGCTCGACAGCGAGACGCCGCTGTTGCTGATCACCGCCGACGATGGTCGCTCTTACTCCAAGCCGATGCTTTCCACTGGTTTCGGCAAGAACAAGGAAGCCGATGGCCTGACCATGGCCGAGCCGGGCGCCATGGCGGATCAACTCAAGGCTGAGATCCGCACCCACACGCGCATCAGCGGCATCGATCCGGGCCACAAGCGCTTGTGGATCGGCGAAGAGGCGGTCTACTACCGCGATCTGGTGCTGGCGTGGGGCGCCGAGACGGTGCGGGTTCCGGTCGAGGGCGATGCCCCGGAGGCAATCTTCCCGATCAATGACCTGGAAGATTACGCGCGCTTCCGTGCCGCAGCTGCGGGCAAAAAGCGCGTGCTGATCCTCGGTGCAGGCCTGATTGGCTGCGAGTTTGCCAATGACCTGATCCTCGGCGGTTACGAGGTCGAGCTGGTAGCACCCTGCGAGCAAGTCATGCCGACTCTGCTGCATCCGGCTGCCGCTGCTGCCGTACAGGCCGGGCTGGAAGGTCTGGGGGCGCGTTTTCATCTCGGCCCTGTGTTGACGCGCCTGCTGCGCAACGGCGAGGGCCTGGAAGCGCATTTGTCCGATGGCCAGGTCATTGCCTGCGAGGTGGTGGTATCGGCCATCGGCCTGCGTCCGCGTGTCGATCTGGCTGCAGCGGCGGGCTTGCAGACAGGTCGCGGGGTGAGCGTCGACCGTCAGTTGAAAACCTCCCATGAGCATATCTATGCCTTGGGCGACTGTGCCGAGGTCGATGGCTTGAATCTGTTGTACGTGATGCCCCTGATGAGCAGCGCTCGGGCCCTGGCGCAGACCCTGGCCGGTACGCCGACATCGGTGAAATACGGGCCGATGCCGATCACCGTGAAGACGCCGATCTGTCCACTGGTAGTGTCGCCGCCGCCCCGGGGCACCGAGGGCGTGTGGAGCGTTGAAGGGCAGGGCGCCGACATCAAGGCGCTGTGTCACGACGCTGAAGGCAATCTGCTGGGTTACGCCCTGACGGGTGCGGCTGTCATGGAAAAGCTGGCCCTGAACAAGAGCCTGCCGCCCTTGCTGGCGTGAATACGGGTCATTCTGTCGGATAAGTCGCGTTTTTGTTCTCACAAACACGCGGCACGCACTGGCGCGGGCCTTTGCGGCATGCCATCCTCATCCCCGTCTGCCGCAACGTAGAGCTGTTGCGGCACATTAGTCGCTGCTCGCGACGAGCAGTACGACCATAACAACAAAAAACCGTAAAGAGGCTTCATATGCGTAAACCAGAACTCGCAGCTGCAATCGCTGAAAAGGCGGACCTCACCAAAGAACAAGCCAATCGCGTCCTCAATGCTGTTCTCGAAGAGATCACAGGTGCATTGCATCGCAAGGACAGCGTCACGCTGGTCGGTTTCGGTACTTTCCTGCAACGTCATCGCGGTGCCCGCACCGGCAAAAACCCGCAAACGGGTGAGCCAGTGAAGATCAAGGCAAGCAATACCGTGGCATTCAAGCCTGGCAAGTCACTCAAAGACAGCGTCAACCCGTAAAACCGTTGCCGGATGCCTTGCGGAGGGCGAACGGCCAACAACGACGGGCACACCAACAAGGTTGGGTGCCCGTTTTTTATGTCTGTTTATAAAATGATGAACGGTTGTAGGTAGATAGGAAATTTCATACACAAAACTAGGAAAAATCACGTCTGAAGCAGGATCTTTCCTAACGAAATGCTGGGTCGATTTCCTTAGAGTGCCGTCGCTGTTTTACCCCAGTGAACTTGAACTCTTAGGAATTACCAATGAAAAAGCTATGGATGTCTGCCGCCCTTGCAGCCGTAATTGCGAGCACTACCGGTTGCGTCAGCTACAACGTAAGCCAGCCGACCGCACCGCTGGAAGGTGTGGTCAAAAGTGATTTGAAAGCTGATGTGAAAGTGGGTGAAGCCATCTCCGGGCAGTCGTCTACCAACATTCTGTTCAATTTCCTGACCTTTGGCGGTGACAGCCAGTTCGCTGACGGCGTTGCCTATAGCGGTGGTGCGGCCGGCGGCCTGGGTGCCTTGCTGCCTGATCCAATCTCCACCACCAAGGCCGCAGCGGCCTACAAGGCGGTCAAGTCCTCCGGCGCTGATCTGATTGTTGCACCGCGTTATGAAGTGACCGTCGACGACTATTTCATCTTCAAGAAAGTCGACGTCAAAGTCACCGGTAACAAAGGCAGCATTACCAGCATTCGCTGATAAGACTTGAAGCACTGCCTTGCATAACGCCGCATTCGTCCAGAGTGCGGCGTTTTAGTTGAACGTTTGATATCTGGTCGGTGACCGAACGGTCACTAAAATGCGGCCATTTGCAGTGAAAATATGCTGCTTTCAAGGTAAACCTGTCGCTACACTGCCGCGCCGGCCAATTTTGCCGGATCGATTTCTCGCTGAGGCTGTGTGCATGAAGTTTCGCTTTCTACTCTGGATGCTGGGCCTGTTGATGGCGCGCGCCAGTCGCAATAATCCGGCGTTCCAGCAACAGCTGGCGGGCAAGGAGCTGACCTTCCAGTTGCAAACCCTCGACGGCAAGGTGGCCCGGCATTTCATCGTCAGTGGCCAGCGTATTCGCAGTGCGGCGGGCGTCGTGGCCGAGCCGGGCTTCGCCATCGCCTTCAAGGACGCCGCCTACGGCTTTGCCACGATGCAGGCGAAGAACAAGCAGTTGGCGTTCATGCAGGGCATTCAGGACAAGGATATCCAGATCAAGGGCAATCCCGGCCTGGTGATCTGGTTCCAGGGTTTGACCAAGTACCTCAAGCCGCGCAAGCCGAAAAAAGCCAACTGACGGCTTACAGCTGCAAGCCGCCTGAGGCCTTGTGCAGGGCTCGCAAGTGCTCACCGAGCTGTTTGAGATTGGCCTCGCTGGCAGCGATTTCAGCTGCGCGCCCGGGTTCGAGCAGGGCGCGTACTTCCTTGTCCAGATCGCCGCTCAGTCGTAGCAGCTGTTGCTGGCGCTGACTGCTTTCCTCTTCCAGGCGCTGCCATTCTCCGGCCTGAGGCAGTCCGTAGCCGCCGCTGTCGAGCAGTTCTGCCGGGCGGCTGAGAAAGCCGCTGCTGGCGAGAATCTGCTGCAGCGTGCCGGTGGCCTTGGAAACGCTGCCGTCTTTCTGTTCCCGCGCGCTGAGATAACGCTGTTTGACTTCATCTTGAGCCAGCAATAGCTGCCTGCGCAGGCCAGCCTGCTCCAATAGCAGCATCGCCGCGCTGGTGCGCAGATCGGCCTTGGCAAACCAGGGCGCGCGTTCGCTGGCCGGTAGTGACAGCCAGTCTTCGACGCTGGTCTGCTTGACCGGTGTGTACTTCTTCAATATCTCGAACATGGCCTGATAGCGGTCGCGATAAGAGTCGAAGCGATAACCCAGGCGCAGTGCCTCGCGGGGATCGTTGAGCACGCTGGTATCTGCCATGCCGCGGCCCTTGAGCACTTCCAGCAGGCCGTTGGGCAGGATGCTGTCCAGGTCGGCCAGTTTCGGGTTGTGGGTGCCGCTGCGCAGCAGCTTGAGGTTCTCCACCGCACAGTTGTTCGACAGGAAGTAGTAGTTGCCGTCGTAGCTCCAGTGCATCTCCGCCGCGTGCTGGACCAGCCCTTCGATCTCCGTACGCGACAGTTTCAGCGGCACCGAGGCCAGGCTGCGCAGTTCGGTCTTGGTGTATTCGTCGATGACCTGGGCCAGGGGCAGCACGAACAGTCGGGACGGGTAGGCCCCCATGAGGCCGTCCCAACTGGACAACTGCACATCGCCGACAAAGGCCCGGTAGGACAGCACCAGATGCTGATCCAGGTCCAGGCGGCAGTCCGGGCCGCGCGGGCGCCCCGGTTTGCAGATGACCAGGCGCAGCATGCTATGGCCCCAGCGGCTGACCCAGTTCTGATTGGCTTCGGCCAGCAGGTAGTCGACCGCGTAGACGCGTTCGGGATCGAGTTTGCCCAAGGGCTGGCGGCCGAAGTCGCTACCGGCATTCAGATAGGGCAGAAAGGACGGGCATTCGTCTTTCTTCGCCGGAGCCCAGCCGAAGTGCGCCTTGTAATAGCCATAAAGCGCAGGGCGGCGGCAGGCGTAGGCCGGGTCAAGCAGGAAGTACTCCATGTTGACCGCGACAAACTCCAGCGGGCTGGTGGTTTCGTAGATATCCGGGCTGCGGGCGACCTGATGATTGAATTCTTCGCGCTCGCCGCGGCGCCCGACGTATTGCGGCCAACCGGCCAGATCCAGCAGCCGCGGGTCATCGCTCAGGGTGAAGCGACGCTCGGTCTGGCCCCTGCAGTCCTGGGGCAGGCCGATCTTGCCCAGGGTGTTGCCCTGGCGCTGGCACTTGAGGATCAGCGAGCGCTCGTCATCTGACCAAAGGCGTGAGCGGTCGTAGATATGGGTCAACTCGTGCAGCACCGTGGCCAGCAGCTCTTGGCGCACGGTGCCGTGGGGGCGATGGGTCTGGGTGGTCGCTGCGCTGCCGTCAACCAGGGAGGGCAGCAGGCTTTTGTTCAACTGCAGGCGATAAGGGCCAACGGCCTCGCCATAGGCGTTGGCCTGCATACCGTCGTCCCAGCGCACTTCGACCTTGCGGTCCAGCTGTTGCACGAAGCGTGGGGGCAGGGCCAGCAGAGCCTGGTCGAGCAGGGTCTGGCTGGCTTTCTGTTCGTCGACGCTGAGGCCGTCGGTCATCAGTGACAGACTCAGGCTGGCGCAGGCCTGGCCGCCGAAGAGCGACAAGGCTGTGGCCAGCAGCCATGCGCCGAGATATTTCACAGTGCGAGGATGGCTTCGGCGAGATCCTGATCACTGGCGGTGCGGGCTTCCGGCAGGCGGGCGCGCAGGGTGTCGAAAGCCGCATCGAGTTGCGCGCCATGAATATCGCCGCCACTGGCGACGTAGCTGGCGGCATCGTCCTTGGCCTGCAGGACGACTTTGGAATCACGGATCGAGGTGGTGGTGTCCGAAGTGAAATCAATGCTGCGGCCAAAAGCGCGAACAACGATGTTACTGGTGGCTTTTACGGTCTGGGCTTCTGCCACACCGGCCAACAACATAAGGCCGAGTGTGGTGGCAGCGATCAACGGGGTCCGCATGAAACATCTCCAGGATGCGCAAGATACTAAAAGTGACTATTGGACGAGGATTGCCTGCGCCAGTTCAAGGTCGCTGGCATGAAGATTTTGCAATCTTTGGCGTAGCTGAATCAGGGCTGACTCAAGCTGTGCTCCTCGCAGTTGGCCATCAGTGGCGACAAACGCTGCTGCATCATCCTGGGCGGCAAGTATGAGTTTTCTGTCAAAGGGCGCAGTCGTTACCTGACTGGTGACATAGCCACTGATGACCACGCCTTGTGTCGTTGTATCGAATGCCGAGGCCTGCGCGGTGAACAGCAGGCCCGCGGCGCTTGCGAGAAACGAGAGAGGCAATAAACGCATGGGCTATCAACGTTGCAAAACGAGTCGCAAGGCTAGCGCAATGCCCGGGCCAGAGCCAGCCCGGACACAATTTGTCATGTAGCCTCAGATGGTCAGGATAGCCTGGGCCAGTTGGACATCGCTGGCTTGCAGTTGCGGCAGGGTTTCACGGATGTGCTGGAAGGCATTTTCCAGTTGTACGCCACGGATCTCACCGGCACTGGCAACGAAGCTGGCGGCGTCATCACGGGCGGCGCGCACGATCTTGTCGTCATGGAATGAAGACGACACATCAGACGTCGCGTTGGTCGAAGCGTCGAAGGCGCCGACCAGGGCATCGGTGGTCACCAGGAAGCTGGAGGCATTTGCGCCGGTGGCGAGAGCCAGGAGAGTTGCAGCGCCCAGCAGGCGGAGACGGTTCATGGGTGAACTCCATCAGGTAGTACAGTTGAATGAGTGGCGGCTCTGCCGCCGTAATGACCAGAGTGCGCGTAGCCTATCTCAGCAGTGCGTCGGCTGCTATCTCGATGCAGCATACAGAACCTGTAGGTGCGCGCTGAGCGGCGTTCGCGTCATATCAGGTAACACATTCATTGCCCGCTATTCCGCAACCGCCAGTAAGACGACTCCTGCGTGATCTGCGTAAAACCTGAAAAAACAGTTTTCGTTATTCGTAATAAATTCATATCTGTATTGGTTAATCACTTTCTTCGGGCTTTAACAAATTCCGTTCCCCAAAACGACAAAACCCGTCAGCAGTCACCTGCGACGGGTTTTGTTTGCACAATTCGGGTTGCTGGCGAGAGACCCTTGGGTCAGGGACCAGCGAGCGCTATATCAGCGCCAGAACGGCTTGCTCAGCTCTTCGTAACGCTGCGATTCGCTGATACCGGCGTCAGCCAGCAGACGTGCATCCAGACGAGCCAGTTGGTGGCGGCTGGAGAGACGACGCTGCCAGAGCATCAGGTTGGCGAAAGCGCGCAGAGGCCATGCAGCTTTAGCTTGTGGAGCGGTGTTGTCGTAGAACATGTCGGAACTGATTGTGCGTTCCATGGTGCTTCTTCCTTCCGCTTGTGGCGGGATTAGATAGTGATTTAACTGGTGCCCATATTCCTCCTGTTTGCCTAGTCCCTACAGACACAGTTCAACTGTATTGTGAGGGTTCAGTTAACTGTATAACGGCACTGTTTTGTTCGGAAATGGGGCAACTGTACTGGTTGGCACCTTATTGGTGCGTTTTGTGCGCGAAAATGGTGAAAACCTCGATTTGGCCCCCAAAAACAACCGGTACAGCAGTACAGTTTTGGCCCGCTCGCAAAACACAATTAAAAAAAGGGCCACGAAAATCGTAGCCCTTTGCCAACTGTTGCTTTTAGCGCGGTAGCATTCGCCCGGTTTCTTCCAGGTTGAAGTGCCAACTGAGTGCATCGCGCAGTACGTGCGGGGTATGTCCGCCCTTGGCGCATGCGGCGGTGAAATAGGCATTGAGCGCTTCGCGGTAATCCGGGTGCACACAGTTGTCGATAATCACCCGGGCACGCTCACGGGGTGCCAGACCACGCAGGTCGGCCAGCCCCTGTTCGGTGACGAGGATGTCGACGTCATGCTCGGTATGGTCCACGTGGCTGACCATGGGCACCACGCTGGAGATGGCGCCGCCCTTGGCGATGGACTTGGTGACGAAGATTGCCAGGTGCGCGTTGCGGGCGAAGTCGCCGGAGCCGCCGATGCCATTCATCATCCGCGTGCCGCACACGTGGGTGGAGTTGACGTTGCCGTACAGATCGAACTCCAGCGCGGTGTTGATGCCGATGATGCCCAGGCGGCGGATCACTTCCGGGTGGTTGGAGATCTCCTGCGGGCGCAGCACCAGGCGCGACTTGTAGCGGCCGAAGTCGGCGAAGACCTGATCGTGCTTGGCGGCGGACAGGGTCATGGAGCTGCCGGAAGCAAAGCTCAGCTTGCCAGCGTCAAACAGGTCGAAGGTCGAATCCTGCAACACTTCCGAATACATGGTCATGTCGTGGAACGGCGAATCGAGCAAGCCATGCATTACTGCGTTGGCGATGGTGCCGATACCGGCCTGCAGCGGCATCAACTGGTTGGTCAGGCGATCTTCGCGCACTTCCTTCTTGAAGAACTCCACCAGGTGATTGGCGATCGCCTGGGTTTCATCGTCTGGTGGCAGGATCGTCGAGTGCGAGTCCGGCTGATTGCTGATGACGATGCCGACGATCTTCGCCGGATCGATTTTTACTGCCGTACTGCCAATGCGCGAGTCGGCCTTAAGCACCGGGATCGGCAGGCGGGTCGGACGATAGCTGGGGATATAAATGTCGTGCAGGCCTTCCAGCTCCAGTGGTTGAGCGAGGTTGATCTCGACGATCACCTGTTTGGCCAGGATGGCGAAGCTGGCCGAGTTACCGACCGAGGTACTTAGCACGAGGTGACCTTCTTCGGTGATCGCCACGCACTCGATCACCGCCAGGTCGACGGCCTTGATCTGACGGTTACGCAGCTGTTCGACGGTATCGGACAGATGCTGGTCGATGAACATCACGCTGCCATCGTTGATGGCCTTGCGCAGGGTGCTGTCGACCTGGAACGGCATGCGCCGGGACAGTACGCCCGATTCGGTCAGCTGCTTGTCCAGGTCATTACCCAGGCTGGCGCCGGTCATCAGGCTGATTTTCAGCGGATGCTGCCTGGCTCTTTCGGCCAATGCATGAGGTACGGCTTTGGCTTCGCCAGCGCGGGTGAAGCCGCTCATGCCGACGGTCATGCCGTCTTCAATCAGGGCGGCGGCGTCGGCCGCACTCATGATCTTGCTCATGAGCGAAGGCAAGCGAATACGATCACGGTACATGGAGATATCTCGGAAGGTGAAAGCGAGGGCTCAGTCTAGAGTTTTGGATGTATTTCGTCCCGCTACCAAGGTCGCATTTGGAGGCTCTAATTGGCGGTTTTTGGCGTAAAACACTATTACGCGAAATGTAAAAAGCCCCAACCGGATCACCGCGCTGGGGCTTCTTTTAAGGCGAGTGAAGACTATGTGTTCTCGACCGCCTTAACCATGTCCTCGATCACCTTTTTGGCGTCTCCGAACACCATCATGGTTTTGTCGAGGTAGAACAGTTCGTTATCCAGGCCGGCATAACCACTGGCCATGGAGCGCTTGTTGACGATGATGGTCTTGGCCTTGAAAGCTTCGAGGATCGGCATCCCGGCAATCGGCGACTTGGGATCGTTCTTCGCCGCCGGGTTGACCACATCGTTGGCGCCCAGTACCAGCACCACATCGGCCTGACCGAACTCGGAGTTGATGTCCTCCATCTCGAACACCTGATCGTAAGGCACTTCTGCCTCGGCCAGCAGGACGTTCATATGGCCCGGCATACGCCCGGCGACCGGATGGATCGCGTATTTCACCGTGACACCGTGATGGATCAGCTTCTCGGTCAGCTCTTTGAGTGCGTGCTGCGCCCGTGCTACCGCCAGGCCGTAACCCGGCACAATGATCACGGTATCGGCGTTGGTCAGCAGGAAGGTGGCGTCGTCAGCCGAACCGGATTTGACCGGTCGGGCTTCTTGCGAGCCTGCTGGCCCTGCCGCGTCCGTTGCACCGCCGAAACCGCCGCCGATCACATTGAAGAACGAGCGGTTCATGGCCTTGCACATGATGTAGGACAGAATCGCACCCGAAGAGCCCACCAGGGAGCCGGCAATGATCAGCATCGAGTTGTTCAGCGAGAAGCCGATACCTGCCGCTGCCCAGCCCGAATAACTGTTGAGCATCGACACCACCACCGGCATGTCGGCACCGCCAATCGGGATGATCAGCAGTACACCGATGACGAAGGCCAGGGCCAGCATGATGGCGAAGGCGTTGAGGCTGCCGGTGAACATGAAGGTCAGGCCGAAGAACAGCGTAGCCAGACCAAGGATCAGGTTCAGCTTGTGCTGCCCGGCGAACTGTACCGGTGCGCCCTGAAACAGGCGGAATTTGTACTTGCCTGACAGCTTGCCGAAAGCGATCACCGAGCCGGAGAAGGTCACCGCACCAATCGCAGCGCCGAGGAACAATTCCAGACGGTTGCCGGCCGGGATGGCATCGCCGAGGTTCTTCACGATATTCAGCGACTGCGGTTCGACCACGGCGGCAATGGCAATGAACACCGCTGCCAGGCCGATCATGCTGTGCATGAAGGCGACCAGTTCCGGCATCTTGGTCATTTCCACGCGCTTGGCCATGATCGAGCCAGCCGTACCACCGACCAGCAGGCCGATGATGATGTAACCGATGCCCGCGCTGGTGCCTTCCACTGTCGACAGCGCCGCCAGCTTGAACACCAGGCCGATGGTGGTGACCACGGCCAGACCCATGCCGAGCATGCCGAACAGGTTGCCGCGCCGCGAAGTGGTCGGGTGCGAGAGCCCCTTGAGTGCCTGAATAAAACAGATGGCCGAAACCAGGTACAACAGGGTGACGAGGTTCATGCTCATTATTTGGCCGCCTCTTCTTTTGCTTTGGGGGCTTTCTTTTTGAACATTTCCAGCATGCGCCGGGTGACCAAAAAGCCACCGAACACGTTGACCGCCGCCAAAGCCACGGCCAGGGTGCCCATGGTCTTGCCAAGGGGCGTAACCGTCAGGGCTGCAGCCAGCATGGCGCCGACGATGACAATGGCGGAGATGGCGTTGGTTACGGCCATCAACGGGGTGTGCAAGGCGGGCGTGACGTTCCAGACCACGTGATAGCCGACATAAATGGCCAGCACGAAGATGATCAGGTTGTAGACCCCGGGGGAGATGAGCTCTTCCATTATTTTTATCCTCAGCCGTTCTTGCGGATGACTTGGCCGTCGCGGCACATCAGGCACGCGGCGACGATGTCGTCTTCGAGGTTGATCTCGAACTGGCCTTCCTTGGTGAAGACCAGCTTCATGAAGTCCAGCAGGTTACGGGCGTACAGCGCCGAGGCGTCCGCCGCGACCAGAGCGGGCAAATTGGTATGCCCGACGATGGTCACGCCGTTCTCGACCACCACCTGATCCGCCACGGTCAACGGGCAGTTGCCACCTTGGGCCGCAGCCAGGTCGATGACCACGGAACCGGGTTTCATCTGCGCGACGGTCTCGGCACTCAGCAGTACCGGTGCCTTGCGGCCTGGAATCAGGGCGGTGGTGATGACGATGTCCGATTGTCTGGCGCGCTCGTGCACGGCGACTGCCTGGCGTTGCATCCAGCTGGCAGGCATCGGTCGGGCATAGCCGCCGACGCCGACCGCGCATTCACGTTCTTCGTCGGTCTCGTAAGGCACGTCGATGAACTTGGCGCCGAGGGACTCGATCTGCTCCTTGACCGCCGGACGCACGTCAGACGCCTCTACCACGGCGCCCAGGCGCTTGGCGGTCGCAATGGCCTGCAAACCGGCAACGCCTGCGCCCAGTACCAGCACGCGGGCCGCTTTGACGGTGCCTGCTGCGGTCATCAGCATCGGCATGAAGCGGGGGTAGTGATGAGCGCCCAGCAGTACCGCCTTGTATCCGGCGATGTTGGCTTGCGAGGACAGTACATCGAGGCTCTGCGCGCGGGATGTGCGCGGTGCGGCTTCAAGGGCGAACGCGGTTATGCCGCGCTCGGCCATCTTTGCCAGCCCCTCGTTATTGAATGGATTGAGCATGCCGACAACAACTGTGCCGTTGTTGATCTGTGCCAGTTCGGTGTCGCTGGGGGCCGCGACCTTGAGGATCAGCTCGGCGGAAAATGCATCACCAATACTGGCGCCTGCGGCTTCATAGGCACTGTCGGTAATGCTTGCGCCGATGCCGGCTCCGCTCTGTACCGTGACCCGATGGCCTTGGCCGACCAGTTTCTTGATGGTTTCCGGGGTTGCAGCAACCCGCGACTCACCTATGTGGGTTTCGAGAGGGACACCGATGTGCACGTTAAATCTCCTGCGCGATCTTCTTGTCTTTATTGAATAGACCATGGCTACGGAGCAGTGGGCATCCGTAGCGGCCGATCAGCACGACCCCGCGTAATCAGGGCGGGGCGCGGCATTTTGCAGGCGATAACAGGGGGCTTCAATAGGTTCTGTAAGAGGGTTTTAATTTAACTACATATTTCCCTGCGACAGATTGTCGCCCGTGTTGGCTGCAGGCCTCTATATTCAAGGCCTGTAGCGAATGGGTAGTGAAATGAGGTTTTTTTGAAATAGATTAGCCGAATAAGCCATGTGAATCCTGAAGCCATCGAATCATATGGCTTACAGCGCTATTTTCAGGATTTTTTCAGCTTGTCTATACAGTGTCCTACAGGCGACAAATAGTTATATCTGTAGGCATTTTGCTATATCCACTACATTCATGGGTCTTTAGTGCAGTGGCAGTTCGTAGGCGTTGGACTGTTCCACCAGCCAGTCCCGAAACGCCCGCAGCGAAGCGGATTCGACCTTGCGCTCCGGAATCATCAGGTAATACGCCTTGGGGCTGGAAAGAGCGTGGGGATTGGCAACTACCAGGCGCTTCTCGGCCAGCTCCCGCTGAATCAGGAACGGCGGGATAAGGGCGATACCCATTTCATGCATGGCGGCCTGGGCCAGCATCGAGAACAGCTCGTAGCGCGGGCCGGTCATGTCTCGTGGCACGTTAAGGCCTCCGTCATTAAACCACTGGCGCCAGGCGTAGGGACGGGTGGTCTGCTGCAGCAGCGGCAGCTCGGCTATCTGCTCGGCCGTCAGTTGTTTGTGGTGGCCCATCAGCGCCGGGCTGCAAACCGGCAGCGGGTTCTCGCTCATCAGGCGATGTGCTGCGGTACCGGACCAGTCGGCGTCGCCAAAGTAGATGGCGGCATCAAAGTTGGTATCGGCGAACAGGAAGGGACGAGTGCGGTTGGTCAGGTTGACCGTCACTTCCGGATGGCGTTGCTGGAAGTCCTTGAGCCGGGGCAGCAGCCATTGCGTACCGAAGGTCGGTACAAGGGCCAGTTCGATGACATTGGCGCCCTGTTGGCCCATTACCGACAAAGTATCGCGCTCGACGGCGTCAAGCTGCTGCGCTACACGGCGGCTGTAGGAAAGACCTGCTTCGGTCAGCTTCACTCCACGCTTGGAGCGTCGGAACAGTTCGACATTCAGGAACTCTTCAAGGCTGCCGATCTGTCGGCAGATGGCGCTCTGGGTCAGGGAGAGTTCTTGGGCAGCCTTGGTAAAGCTCTCGTGGCGGGCGGCGGCTTCGAAGCTGATCAGGGCGGCGGTGCTGGGGATTTTTCGGCGCATGTACGAGGATCTCACTAATACGTGGCCATTTAGGTCATTTAAGGTCCACGGAGTGAGAAATTAGCACAAGACTATGCGAAATCCTCGTTTGTCGAAGGTGCCACGCGGGTCTAGGATCAAGGCACTCGATATTTCCTTACTGCGTTCCCTGACCAAGGAGTGACTCATGGCTGCCAAGGCTAGCTTCAACTGGATCGACCCGCTGTTGCTGGATCAACAGCTCACTGAAGAGGAGCGCATGGTTCGCGACAGCGCCGAACAGTTCGCCCGGGACAAGCTGGCTCCACGTGTGCTCGAGGCTTTCCGCCATGAGCGTACCGACCCGGCGATCTTTCGCGAGATGGGCGATGTCGGCCTGCTGGGCGCGACCATTCCCGAAGCCTACGGCGGCAGCGGCCTTAACTATGTCTGCTATGGCTTGATTGCCCGTGAGGTCGAACGAGTCGACTCCGGCTATCGCTCGATGATGAGTGTGCAGTCCTCCCTGGTCATGGTGCCGATCAATGAGTTCGGTACTGAAGCACAGAAGCAGAAGTACCTGCCCAAGCTGGCATCCGGCGAATGGATTGGCTGCTTTGGCTTGACCGAGCCCAACCACGGTTCCGATCCGGGCGCGATGATTACCCGGGCAAAGAAAGTCGAAGGTGGTTATCGCCTGTCGGGCAGCAAGATGTGGATCACCAACAGCCCGATCGCTGATGTCTTCGTGGTCTGGGGCAAGGACGACGCTGGCGACATTCGCGGTTTCGTTCTGGAAAAAGGCTGGGCGGGCCTGAGTGCACCGGCGATCCACGGCAAGGTCGGCCTGCGGGCATCGATCACCGGCGAGATCGTCATGGATAACGTCTTTGTGCCGGAAGAGAACATCTTCCCGGATGTGCGTGGTCTCAAAGGCCCGTTTACCTGCCTGAACTCGGCACGCTATGGCATCTCCTGGGGTGCCCTGGGTGCTGCGGAGTTCTGCTGGCACACTGCTCGGCAATACACCCTCGATCGTCAGCAGTTCGGTCGCCCTCTGGCCGCCAACCAACTGATCCAGAAAAAGCTGGCCGATATGCAGACCGAGATCACCCTGGCGCTGCAAGGTTGCCTGCGTCTGGGGCGCATGAAGGATGAGGGCACTGCGGCGGTGGAGATTACCTCGATCATGAAGCGCAACTCCTGCGGCAAGTCTCTGGATATCGCCCGGATGGCTCGGGACATGCTTGGCGGTAATGGCATCTCCGATGAGTTTGGTATCGCTCGCCATCTGGTCAACCTGGAAGTGGTCAATACCTATGAAGGCACGCATGACGTTCATGCCCTGATCCTTGGGCGTGCACAGACCGGTATTCAGGCCTTCTATTAAGGAGAGAGTCATGGGCGCGCTTTCTCATCTACGGGTGCTGGACCTGTCCCGGGTGCTGGCCGGTCCCTGGTCGGGGCAAATCCTCGCTGACCTGGGGGCCGATGTGATCAAGATCGAGCGCCCGGGCAATGGTGACGACACCCGTGCCTGGGGGCCGCCCTTCCTCAAGGACACCTCCGAGGCGGCTTACTACCTGTCGGCCAATCGCAACAAGCAGTCGGTGACCATCGACTTCACCCAGCCGGAAGGACAGAAGCTGGTGCGGGAGCTGGCGGCAAGGTCAGACATCCTTATAGAGAACTTCAAGGTAGGCGGGCTGGCAGCTTATGGCCTGGACTACGAGTCGCTGAAGGCGATCAACCCGCGTCTTATCTATTGCTCCATCACCGGTTTCGGCCAGTTCGGGCCTTACGCCAAGCGCGCTGGCTATGACTTCATGATCCAGGGGCTGGGCGGGCTGATGAGCCTGACCGGTCGCCCTGAGGGTGAAGAGGGCGCCGGACCGGTGAAAGTGGGCGTGGCGCTGACCGACATTCTGACCGGGCTGTATTCGACCACGGCCATTCTCGCGGCACTGGCTCATCGCGATCAGGGTGGTTCCGGCCAGCATATCGATATGGCGCTGCTGGATGTGCAAGTGGCTTGTCTGGCGAACCAGGCGATGAACTACCTCACCACTGGGGTGGCGCCGCGCCGCCTGGGTAACGCCCATCCTAATATAGTGCCCTACCAGGACTTTCCGACGGCGGATGGTGACTTCATCCTGACGGTGGGCAATGACAGCCAGTTCAGAAAGTTTGCCGAGGTGGCCGGGCAGCCGCAGTGGGCAGACGATCCGCGCTTCCTTACTAATAAGCTGCGAGTGGCCAACCGTGCGGAACTGATCCCGCTGATTCGCCAGGCGACGGTATTCAAGACAACGGCTCAATGGGTGACCGAGCTGGAGCGGGCCGGCGTGCCTTGCGGGCCGATAAATGACCTGGCCCAGGTATTCGCTGATCCGCAGGTACTGGCTCGCGGTCTGGCCGTGACCATGCCTCACTCGCTGGCAGGGAGCCTGCCTCAGGTGGCGAGTCCCATTCGCCTCTCCGAGACGCCCGTCGAATACCGCATGGCCCCACCTTTATTAGGTGAGCATACCGGGGTAGTGCTGCAGCGGGTGTTGGGGCTGGGGGACGAGGATGTCGTTCGGCTGCGTGAGGCTGGGGTGCTATAGAAGAAGAGCAGCTACGGGCTGCGAGCCAGGAGCAGATAATGGGTGCTCCGGCCTCGCTCGAGGCTCGCAGCTCGCAGTCCGTAACTTTTCTGAAATAACTGCTTGACGCCCCTCAGAATCTATCTATAATTCGCCCCACTTCCGGCGCAGACGAAACGGAAAACTTCTTGAGAATCAAGCAGTTAACCGAAGTAAGCAGCGAGGAAGGGTTTCGGTTTTCAAGGTGAATTCGGAAGCGGTGAAAAAGGCGGTTGACAGCAGGTTGTAACGCTGTAGAATTCGCCTCCCGCTAACGTGAGACGCCAAGTCAAGCGAAGCGCAAGTGGTTGAAGTTGCAAAGGAAACTTTGAAAACTTTTGAAAATAACCGCTTGACAGATACAGAGGACGCTGTAGAATGCGCGCCTCGGTTGAGACGAAAGAATCAACCAACCGCTCTTTAACAACTGAATCAAGCAATTCGTGTGGGTGCTTGCGCTGTAAGACTGAAGTCAACTGATTATCAGCATCGCAAGTTACTCCACGAGAAATCATGGTTTAACCAACGATTGCTGAGCCAAGTTTATAGGGTTTTCTCAAAACCCGATTGCAGTATTGAACTGAAGAGTTTGATCATGGCTCAGATTGAACGCTGGCGGCAGGCCTAACACATGCAAGTCGAGCGGATGAAGGGAGCTTGCTCCCTGATTCAGCGGCGGACGGGTGAGTAATGCCTAGGAATCTGCCTATTAGTGGGGGACAACGTTTCGAAAGGAACGCTAATACCGCATACGTCCTACGGGAGAAAGCAGGGGACCTTCGGGCCTTGCGCTAATAGATGAGCCTAGGTCGGATTAGCTAGTTGGTGAGGTAATGGCTCACCAAGGCGACGATCCGTAACTGGTCTGAGAGGATGATCAGTCACACTGGAACTGAGACACGGTCCAGACTCCTACGGGAGGCAGCAGTGGGGAATATTGGACAATGGGCGAAAGCCTGATCCAGCCATGCCGCGTGTGTGAAGAAGGTCTTCGGATTGTAAAGCACTTTAAGTTGGGAGGAAGGGCATTAACCTAATACGTTAGTGTTTTGACGTTACCGACAGAATAAGCACCGGCTAACTCTGTGCCAGCAGCCGCGGTAATACAGAGGGTGCAAGCGTTAATCGGAATTACTGGGCGTAAAGCGCGCGTAGGTGGTTTGTTAAGTTGGATGTGAAATCCCCGGGCTCAACCTGGGAACTGCATCCAAAACTGGCAAGCTAGAGTAGGGCAGAGGGTGGTGGAATTTCCTGTGTAGCGGTGAAATGCGTAGATATAGGAAGGAACACCAGTGGCGAAGGCGACCACCTGGGCTCATACTGACACTGAGGTGCGAAAGCGTGGGGAGCAAACAGGATTAGATACCCTGGTAGTCCACGCCGTAAACGATGTCAACTAGCCGTTGGAATCCTTGAGATTTTAGTGGCGCAGCTAACGCATTAAGTTGACCGCCTGGGGAGTACGGCCGCAAGGTTAAAACTCAAATGAATTGACGGGGGCCCGCACAAGCGGTGGAGCATGTGGTTTAATTCGAAGCAACGCGAAGAACCTTACCAGGCCTTGACATCCAATGAACTTTCCAGAGATGGATTGGTGCCTTCGGGAACATTGAGACAGGTGCTGCATGGCTGTCGTCAGCTCGTGTCGTGAGATGTTGGGTTAAGTCCCGTAACGAGCGCAACCCTTGTCCTTAGTTACCAGCACGT